>CAWISY010000028.1:0-16276 GCA_963838455.1 Bryobacterales bacterium | reverse complement strand
ACGAATCGCCTCGATTCCGCGCACCGCAGTGGAAGGATCACCCGCCTTGAAGCCGTCCGGACCTGTCGACGGCCAATCGCCGCCAAGTTCCGTCTGGATGCGCTGCACCACGGCTTCGGCTGTCAGGGGTTCCGCGGCGGCCAAGCGAGGCACGACGCTCGCGGCTCCGGCCATCGCAGCGAATCGTCTTCGCGAAATTGATATGGAGCGGCGTGTCCGCTCCATGGTGATTGATGCGCTCATTTTAGCGAGCCTTGAACTCGCGTTCCGCGAAAGCCATGAAATACGGCCAGTTCGGGTTGGGAGTGTGCCCGGCGCTGTGCTGGCGGAAGGCCAGATCGCCATTCAGGATGCCGGTCTCGATGGGCGGGAACACGGTTGTACCCAGATCCTTCTTGCCCAGCAGCCGGTACACCAGGCCCGCCGCAACCCCAGCCATAAAAGTTCCCCGCGCATCCACCCAGGCATCGGAATGTCCGATGTCGATGGCAGGATCGACCAAATTACCGGCGCTCAAGAATACGGGACGCGGAGCGCACATCGCGATCAGCTCGTGGGAATCGACCGGCAGGTCGCTCCACTTCAGCGGCCCGGCGTACTTCAGGAAGTTGCCGGCCATCCAGTGATACTCGTTCTCGCCCGCTACGTTTTCCACCAGTTCGCCGAAATTCCGGCGGTGCAGCTTGGCGCCCCCTTCCCCGGAAGAACTGACGAAGGCGATGGCGATCCGTTGGTCGTATGCCATGCTGACCACCGCGGCTTTGCCATAGCGGGAATGACCCTGAATGGCGACATGCTTGGCGTCGACGGCCTTGTCGGTTTCCAAATAATCCATGGCGCGGTCTGCGCCCCAAGCCCACGCTCTGAGCGCGCCCCAATCGTCGGGTTTGCGCGGCTCGCCTTTGTTGACCAGGCCGATGATGCCCTTTCTCAGGCCCGCGCCGTTGTCGGCCTGAATGCTACCCGGATTCAACTCCGCGAAGCCCCAACCCTTTGCCAGAGCCTGCGCCTGCCAACTCGGACCGGGCTCCGAGCCTTGTTGAGACTGCGCCACTGCCGGCGGTCCCGCCGACCCAGCGGCCAAACCAGCAGGGGGCCCTCCACCGAAGACCATGATCACCGGCACCGGAGCTTTCGCGTCCACCGGGATGCTCAGAGACAGTTGGATATCGACCATGATCGCCGGATACGCTGAGTTGTCGACGTGCCCCAGCAACGTCTTGGTGAAGATGGGGACGTCTCCCACGCGCTGGTTGGTCGTGTTGGCGACCTCCCATTTCACCCCTGGCACGTTCTTGGGAACCCGCCCGTACACTTCGCGGTCGAAGTCCTCGACGATTTCCGGCCGGCGCTGATCCCACCACACCTTGGCGCTGGTCACCTTGTTGCCGTTCTTCAGCGTCAGAGGATCGGGCAGATCCGGATACGGATTCGCTTTGGCCTCATCGTAGTTGGTCTCGCCAAACACGCGCGCATTCACTCCAGGGCGCAAGGAGGCGATGTGAAGCTGGTCCATCATCTGCTTGTGATCTTCCTTCGTAGCTTGTTGAAGAGCCGCCTGCTGAAGGACCGCTTGCTGCGCGTTCTGGAAGGCCTCGATCGATAAAGGGATCAGCGCCAGGACGAAAACCGAAGCGCCGATCGTCAGTGGAATCAACCGATTCTTCATGTTCACTCTCCTTCGAATCGTGGTCCGTTCATCACTTTATCGCAGCGGGCGGGATTAAGCCCGCACAACACCAAGCGCCGGCAGAGTAAGTAACCAGTCTCAGAGAAACAAACACCCGTGCTGCTATCAGGGACTCCGTAGATGCGTCCCTCGGCACACCGCCCAGAGCAATCCTCCATGCAAACCCCAGAAGGCCAAGAACCCAGACCCACTCCGCGACCTTTGACCGCCATTTGAAGTAGGCAACGAACCCCAGCACAAAGGCCACGGCGCGCTGCCTAAGTTCAGCACAGCATCTTAGGATAAGGCGCAGGGGTTTGGGAGAACGAACCGCCGGGGCCGGAACGAAGTCTTCCTCTTCGACGGCGGGAGCCGATTCGCCGTCAGAGTCGTGGGCGGCGTTCAGCCCACGCTTTGCAAGCTCTTGGTCGTAGCAGTGGCGCGCCAGCTCAACCAAATCCTCGCAGTGAGTCGAAAGCAGTCCCTCATCGGAGAGCTGCGCATATCGCTGCCGGAAATCATCCTCTTCGGAGCTTCACTGCACCACTTGAATAAATAGATTGTCCGGTGCGCCCAGAATCGCCGCTTTCACACCGCCCGGCGAAAGAGTCTGAATCGCGCCGCCTTCGGATACCACCTTCACGCCTGCATCGCCAAGCGCGCGGACAGCAGCCTCGGCGTCGGGCACCGTCAGGCGCAGCACGGCCGCTCCAGGGTCCTGCGGACGGGTGGTTCCAGCGCTGCGCTTGCCGCGGGCGGCAGGGACCAGCGTAATCTGGAACGCGTCGGGAAGCGTCACTTTGATCAAATCGCCCGTATTGAGGATCGCTTCCTCGGCGCCGCCAATGCGGTCCGCCGTGCCGGCGCAAACCTGCGGCGAAGCCTGGCCCGCCAGATGCAGCGCTTTGAACGGTCCGTTCAGGACGGCATCGCCGCTGACGGTATAACCGAATTGAAGATCGGTGAATTCTCTTGCGCTTGTCGTTACACCGTTCGGGTGCAGCACCAGGATCTGGAAGCCGTCCGGATCTGCCACCGCGAAGCCGCTGCCGTCGCACCCGGCTGTGAGTTGCGCCGCAAGCGGCCAATTGGCAGCCTTCAACCGGTCAAGTACCTTCTGCAGATTCGAGACAGTCAGGATCAGCAGCGACGTCCCCGGCTCACCCAGTGAGCGACGGACCGGTTTGCGCTCCACGCCCGCAAACTCGGCCAGTTCGACGCGCATCGCGACACCCTGCACCTGCGCCGTGGCCGTGCGAAACTTGCCGCCCACCGCGCCATACAACTTCAGAACGGCGTCCGTGGTCTGCCAACCGCTCGCCGGACGCGGCACATCCATGCCGAGGATGTCTTTGTAGAAATGAACCGATTGGTCCAGATCGGCGACATTATGGATGAAGTTCCCCACGCCCTTGACCAGCGGCTGTTGCGCGAAGCAGGGCATAGCGACCGCAACCACGAGCATCCATTTCTCCAGAGGCTTCCCCATAGGGGGTCCATTCTATCGCGCTGGCGTGGCGATTTGGTATGAGCAGCGTGTCCGCTCCATGTGACTGACATGGCCGCGCCGTCTTATTCGACCAACCGGTACAGATCCACGCCGCCGTTGTAATTCGGCACGTAGATTTGCCCGCCATCGATCACCGGAGGATTGAATTTGTTAAACAGGAACGTGACTGCGAATCTCTGCGAGTCCCACAAGACCTTGAGCGATCCATCCGCCGCGAGGTGCACTGGATCGTACACCAGCAGGCGGCCATTGACTACCTGGGTATTGGCATCGCCATATGGAATGGTGCAGACCAGGATGGCCGAGTTCGGATCGTTGCTCTGGCTTGATCCGCTGCAGAATCCACCGGGCATGCCGCCCGGCGGCTCCCCGCGTACATCCACGCTCGCGAACTCGTGGCTCTGAGCCACGTAGGTCAGTTTGCCGGTTGAGCTCACCGACCATTTGTGAAGCTGGGCATTCTCGCCCCACGCGAAGATGGTCCACGAATTGAGCATGGGATCGAAAAATTGCACCGGCGTCATGTGGAGGTGCGCGGTGTCGCCCCAGGGGAAGAAGTTCAGCGTCTTGGGATCGGCCGGGCAAGCATCCACGGGCCCCGGACTCATCGTGAGCCAAACCGGAGGAGCCGCCAGTTTGGCGCAGTTCTTCTTCGGATTGGCAAGATCGGCTAAGGTGGTCCCGCCCATATTCGACGTCTTGACCGGATAGGCGATGCCGTCCTTCCCCGCCGCGATGCACACGCCAATGGAAAAGATGCACGCCGGTCCCGCCGATCCCCAGTCTTCGTCCGACCAGTTTCCGGACGCCATCTGTGGAAAGACAAGAAGTGTCGGCACGCCTTGGTCGCTGACGGTGCTCTTCACGGTCGCTTTCTCTAAGGACACGCTCATCCCGCCATTGACGGGCTTCCTGACCGCCTCGGAGGCCGCGCTCGTGCCGGCCGTTCTCTGCGCCGCCGCCGGTTGCTGACCGGTCCTGGCAAGGTCGGTCCAAGGCGTCCAATGGTCCACCACCTTCAGGCTCGCGGCCGTTCCCCCTGAAGCGGGTGTGTACTTGAGTTTCAGGAACGACTCGCCCCACTGCGTGACGCCATCGAAGCCGCCATTGCCGGTGAGCACGTAGAGATTCCCATTCGCATCCGCTATGACTCCCTGGCCCGCCATCCAGATCCCCGCGCCCCGCCCCGCGGTCATCGCAAGCATGGCGCTCACGCTATTGCTGGCAACGTCAAAAGCGAAGCAGAATCCATTGGCTCCGGCCCCGGTCTCGAAGATGGTTCCGGAACATCCGAAAACCGTCTTCACTCCCCCTACATTCGTCTCCACCAGCGAGGAACGTTGTTTGCGCATTTCGGAGTTGAAATCCTGGGTCCCGCTCTTTCCCTGGATTTCGACCGGCGCCACCACCTGACTTCCGTCTTTGATATTCAACACGAACATGAAATACTTCGCCGTTTGCGGAGTGCCGCTCCCGTCGCCGGAAACCCAGCAGACCTGATACAGGCGTTGCGTATCCGGGTCGATTACGCCGGTGGAGATGCAGCCCCAATGCTGATTGATGTTGTGCGAGTCGATTTGCTGGGAGCCGTTCACCGGCATGCCCAGCGTCACCTGCCAGATGCCGGAACCGTCATGCGCGTCCACTCCGCGCACGACGTTTGCCATCGAGGGCAGAACCATGACATCGCGAGTGCCGAGAGCCGTTGGCACATTGGGCAGAACCAGCGGCTGCGCCTCCATCCCGCGCGCGTCGCCCACCAGGGGAATAATGGTCGCCCGAATGATTCCTTTCGTCGCGACGGAATTCTGTGTCAATTGCGTCTCATGCGAATTCCACCCGGTTCTTGCATTATCCGCAGATCGGGTGAGCCATGGCGCCATGGTGGATTGCGCGGCACAGTTCACCCCGATCGCAACAAGAAGCGGCGCAACGAGAAGCGAAGAAAGAGAGTAGCTACGCTTGGGCTTCATCCGTTCTCCTCCAACCTGATGCTTAGAGCGGACTTACCTGGCCGCGCTATTGTTTCACGAGGGTCGCCACCGAGATGTGCGGCCATTTAATGCCCACGAATTCAAGAATCACCGTCTGCGTGTACTGTAGCTGTACGAATTTGCTCTGATCGGCGCTGTCTTCCACAACTTCAATCCAAAAGATTGCGGAGAACGAGTTCGCGTTGGCGTTGGTGTCGACAAAGGGGATGTTGTCGATCCCGCCGACCAGGTCAGGCTTGGACGGCGGCGTGACCGGCGTGCCATTGATTCCTCCGACCGGATTCGCATTCACTTGCAATACTGTGGTTTCAATGACCTTTTGTCCCGCCGCCTGTTGCGCGGCCAGCGCATTCGTCAGCACTAGGTTCGGATTCGCGATGATGGCCGCCGTCACTCCGGCCGGCGGACCCACCGGCTTCTGATAGGCCGCCAGGTAGTTCGCATTGGTGATGTTCTTGCGGTCGCCCGTGGTTGGGTCCAGAGTGAATGGGGTGGAGTCGACAGGGTCGATCTTGGGCCCTCCTGGGAAAGGATTCCCTTGATTGATCAAATCCGCTTGCGACAGCAGAGAATCCCCGTGAGGGATAGTTCCCAGCCTGGCAAGCGAAGGGTTTTCCGCCGGGGACTGGCTCGCCGGAAGATTCAGCCACAAGCCCGGCTCGATGTGCATCAATTGACTGCTGGCGGCGTCGCTGACCTGCTGCAAATAATGCAACCCGAGGAAGAAGATATCGATCTGGCTGGAACCCCGGTTCGGGATGGGTCCTCCGATTTTCGTAAAGCTCAGATTCTCCATCGTGTTATTCAGCTTTAACCGGAACGGAAGTGGCTGATTATTGTTCTGTCCGTTGGGTAAAGCCACCAGATTGAATCCGGTTCCGACCCATGTTCCCGGCAATTCCTTTAAAGGCCCCAGCCGCAACAACGTCTGCGCTGCTGGTCCTGCCGCACGAAACGCACTACTTGTGATTGGCGCGTCCATTGAGAATCTCCTCTCCGAAGAGTTAGAAAACCTGAGATTTGTCGGACGGAAATCGCCTTCCGTGTTTCGTAGTATACGCCAAACTAACACGAAGTCAATGAGCATTTGCGAGGCTTTTCTAAGCGCCTTTTCCATAAAAGGTTAGGTCGATACTCACCGATCATTTCAATTCGGAAACGACGCTTTAGAGGCATCAGAAGACAGCGCGGGCTTTGGAAGTTTATAGGCTTGCGCCCGGCGGCAGACACTCCCAATACCGCCATGGGCACAGCCGCAGGCAGAGAGTCGTAACGTGCGGCAGCGGTGCGGCTTCACCAGGATGAAGCGGGCGCTTTCCGCCCTTGTCGGTGGCAACCGTGCAGTTGCCGCAGGTTCGGCAAGTGAGAATTGTTCCAGGCTGGATTTGCGAAGTCACTTCGAAAGCTCTGCCCGAAACTTACCAGCCGTTCTGGAATCAGCCAGGGCGTCCGAAGCCGCAAGTGCCTGATGCCGGATTGCTTAGCTACTGGCGTTTGAAAGAAAACAGGCCGGTGTCGGTAGATGCCAAGATGTCCGCTTTGATTCACACGTGATCGATCCGGTTTCCTTTTTCAGCCCGTCGACCCTTTCCGGCTGGCCGAAGGGGCTTGCGGGTTTTGGCTTGTAAGGTAAGGCTCGTCATCGGGGCGGTGGGAAGGTGGGAATCCCTGGTTTGGGGACTTCCACGGGCCTGTCTTTCCCGCGGCTCTCCGTTTGAAGTTTCGCAAATCGACGACCTCAAGGGGCAGGACCTCGGACCCACCGGGGCCACCACTGCAACGTATTCACGCCGGATAAACACCTCCTGTGGACGACCCACTGGGACAGCCACTTTTCCTTCCTTTGCTCTTCCCACAGCAACCTCGCGGCGATTCAAGACGCCTTTAAGTTCGAAGGATTTTTCTGCACGGCGGACACTGAGGTGTACTGGAGTGTTCGATCCTAGACCGAGGCGGCGCCTACTGAGCGTGCCCGGAAGATTACCATTAGAACAAGAACGCATGCTCCTCGAAAGCCCACCGCGACCGGATGCCCCGCTACGCCGCGATTGATATTGGAAGCAACTCCATCCGCATGCTGGCAGCCGAAACCGGCGCGGACGGGGAGTTCCATGAGCTGGCCTCGTCCCGCTACGTAGTGCGGCTGGGCGAGAACGTTTTCCGCGAAGGCCGGCTGAGCCCGCAGGCGATGGACCTGGCCTGCCAGACGCTGACCCAGATGGTGGAGGAATATCGCCGGCTGGACGTTCTGGCCGTGCGGGCTGTGGGCACGGCCGCGCTGCGCGACGCCACGAACCGGGCCGAGTTTCTGGCTCGCGCTTCACAGATCCTGGGAACGCCGATCGAAGTGATCTCGGGACTCGAAGAAGCCCGGCTGATCCATCTGGGAGTGCAGGCGCGATGGCCGCAACCCAAGCGCAGGATCCTGATCACCGACATCGGCGGCGGCAGCGCGGAGCTGATCCTGAGCGACGACGGCCGCATGATCGACGCTTTTTCCCGTCCTCTGGGCGCGGTGCGCCTGACGAACATCTTTCTCAAAGCCGATCCGCCCGACCCACGCGAGCTGGCGCGGCTGGAAAAACACATTCAGGAGCGCATCGCGGCAGCCGTAGAGCGCATCGGCGCCGCACCGGTGGAGCGGATGGTGGCCACTTCCGCCACGGCCGCAGCGGCGATCTGTGCGGCCAATGGCGTGCGCCGGGCCAAGCGCGCCATGGCGGACCGCTTCATGGCCTCCGCCGCGCAGATCCGCAAGCTGTACGCCGATGCCTCCCAGCGCGATCTCGAAGGCCGCCGCAACATCACCGGCATCGGGCCCAGGCGGGCGGAGATCATCGTCGCCGGCGTGGCGGTCCTGAACGAGGTGATGAGCAGCCTCAAAATCCCCCGCCTGTATTATTCGACCGCGGGAGTCCGGGACGGCATCATCGCGGACCTGATGCATCGCCGCGTCGGCCGCGAGCCAGATCACCTGGATAGCGACGAGCGCCGCGTGGTCCGCGCGCTGGGAAGGCGCTACGGCACCTCGGCCAATCACGCCCGCAAGGTGGCGCAACTGGCGGCGATGCTGTTTGAAGGATTGCACCCGGTGCATCGTTTGCCGCCGGTCTACGGACGGATTCTGGAAGCCGCGGCGCATCTGTTCAACATCGGCCATTACGTGAGCGACTCGCGCCATCACAAACATTCGCTGTACCTGGTAATGAACACCGACATTCCCGGCTTCACCGATCGCGAACGCCTGGGCATCGCCAATCTGTGCCGCTATCATCGCAAGTCCATGCCGCAACCGGCGCACCTGGATTTCCAGACGCTGGATCAGGAGATGCGCAACGCGATTGTCCTGCTGGCTCCCTTGCTGCGCATCGCCGTGGCGCTGGACCAGAGCCAGGAGCAAAAAGTGGAGCGAGTGGAAGTGTCGATTCAGGATCGGATGGTGGAGCTGCGGCTGGTCTCCGACGCCGATACCGACATTGAGCAGTGGCACGCGCTGCGCACGGCCGAAGTGTTTCGCGAAGTGTACGGAAAGCAACTGGTGATTCGGGGCAAGCGATGACCCGCACCAAGATGACACGCACCAAAGCGACCTCAGCCAAAGCGCGGGAGGGCCCCGGGATTCAAGCCCAAACCGAGCGGAGCCTAAAGGGCCTGAAAGCCGCGCTGCGTACGGCCGGCAAGCGCCCGGAGAAGGAAGATTCCATTCACGATCTGCGCGTGAGCATCCGCCGGTTCAAGCAGGTTCTGCGGGTCTACTCGGAATTTTTGGAGCACACCCGCAAAATGCAGCGGAGCCTGCGCGGGTTGATGGACCTGTGCGGGGCGGCGCGCGATTGCGACGTTGCCCTGGCAGTGCTGGAATCGGCAGGCGTGCCCGCGGATCACGCGCTCCAAGGCGCCTTGAACAAGCACCGGGTCAGGGCTACGCGAAACCTGGCGAAAGAGCTCGAGGACTGGAACGAGGACGCGCACCTTCGCCGCTGGCAGGATTGGCTGACGGCGAAGGACGTGGGTAAGGCCTCGCCTCCGGAGGCGCCGGATTTGTCCCGCGAGTTCCGCAAGGCCGGCGTCGCGGCGGCACGCGCCGGAGCTCCTTACCGGCAGATGCACCAGTTTCGTCTGCTGGTAAAGAAGACGCGCTATGCCTCGGAGATCCTCGGCGCGCCGCAAAGCCAGGTGGACGCTCTGCGCGCTCTGCAGGACCGCCTGGGCGCGATCAACGATTGCGTGACCACGAGTGAGTTGATCGCGGAGCTGAAGCTTGATGCCTCCCAGCAGCGCCATATTCGAGCGGCCCTGAATCGGCTGGCGGAGAAGCGGTCGGAAGAGTTCCGCGTGTATTGGCGCGCGCATTACGGCCGCAAAGCTCCAGTCAAGCGCGGAGTCAAGCGGAGGGCCAAATGAGAATCTGTATTCTGCGGCACGCCGAGGCCGAGCCTCGCGGCCCGAGTGTAGCCGAAGGCGCACGCAGGCTCACCCCCAAGGGCAAGCATGAACTGCGCGCCGTGCTCAAGCAGGCTCACCAGGCGGGAGTCGAGCCGCAAGTGATTCTTTCCAGTCCCTGGACTCGCGCCATTGAAACCGCCACAGCCGCGAGCGCAGCTTTTGGCTGCGAGCGCGTGATCGAAACCAAGTCGCTGTTGCCCGATGTGGCGCCCGCGCACATCTGGGGCGAGATACGCGCGCTTCGGCCGCTCAAGGAGATCATGGTGGTGGGCCACGAACCGCATCTGAGCCGCTTCGCCGCTTTCCTGCTGGAGGCTCCGGTGGCCATCGATCTCAAGAAGTCCGGCCTCATCCGCATCGAGGTGCAGGAGAAAGAAGGCCCGCCGCGCGGCGTGCTGAAGTGGATGCTGACGCCCCGGCTTGCCGGAGGGAAATAACCGGCGTGCCTGGCAAACAGGCGCTTGAGCGCAAAATCGAAGCTCTGGCGGCCTTGCGCTCCACTCCACAGGACGCCGTCGAGCCCTTGCGCAAGGCTCTGCAGGATCGCAGCAACTACGTAGTATCGAAGGCCGCTGCACTCGCCGGAGAGTTGCAGTTGGCCGAGCTCATCCCCGATCTGGTCCGCGCCTTCGACCGCTTC
Organism: Bryobacterales bacterium; assembly: GCA_963838455.1. Taxonomy (GTDB): domain Bacteria; phylum Acidobacteriota; class Terriglobia; order Bryobacterales; family Bryobacteraceae; genus Palsa-187. The sequence continues at coordinate 6,017 of CAWISY010000028.1, read as the reverse complement.
CTGATCGATCCCGCCAAATCCGATCCGCAGTGCTGGGCCAAGAACGCCATCGCGGAGGCCCTCAAAGATCTGAATCACGACGATCCCGCCGTCTTCCTGCGCGGAATCGAGCACGTACAAATGGAGCCGGTTTGGGGCGGCTCTGTCGACACGGCGATGACGCTGCGCGGAGCCTGCGCTCTGGCGCTGGCCGCGTGCACGCTCGATCGCCATACCATCCTCACCCACTTGATCGACCGCATGGCGGACCAGCCGCCGGTCCGTCGCGACGCCATCCGCGCGCTGGGTCAGGTTCCCGGTCTCGACACTGTTCTGCTGCTGCGCCTGAAGACTATGCTGCCGGAGCAAGAGGCCGAAGTAACCGGCCAATGCTTCGATGTCCTGCTGGAAATGTCCCCCGCCGATTCGATCCCTTTCGTAGCGCGCTTCCTTGCGGCGAAAGATCCGGACCTGCAATCGGAAGCCGTGGGCGCGCTGGCCGGCTCGCGTCAGCCCGCCGCGGCCGAGTTACTTCTGCCCTTGATCGAGCAGGCCCGGCCGGAGCTGGCGGCGCTGGCGATCGTCTCGCTGGCGCGCAGCCGCTTTCGAGAAGAATTCCGCACGCGCATCGAGGCCATCGTCGCGCGGCGTGATCTTGTCTCGCTCACCGAAACGTTCCGGAAGGAGTTCGGCGCGCCCCAACGCTAGCCGCTGTTATTCTAGAGAGACGGCATGACGCGAGTTCGCTTCGCTCCGTCGCCCACCGGATATCTTCACATCGGCGGGGCGCGGACCTTCATTTTCAACTGGCTGTTCGCCCGGCGCTCGGGCGGAAGCATGATTCTGCGCATCGACGACACCGACGTCGAACGCAATACCCAAGCCTCGCTCGATTCGATCTTCGACGGCCTGCGTTGGCTCGACCTGCCCTGGGACGAAGAATATCGTCAATCCGACCGCGTGGAGCTACACCATGGCATGGCGGACCAGATCTTCGAAAAAGGCCTGGCGTATCGCGATTTCACTCCGATGGCCTTGGTGGAGGAGGAGCAGGGACATCCCAGCGGGCCGTGGTTGTTCAACCCCGGCATGCGGGAGCTTTCGCGCGAGGAGAGCGATCGCCGCGCCGCAGCGGGCGAGCCGTTCGTGCTGCGCTACAGAGTTCCCCGCGGCGAGGGCCGCGACCTGGTGGTGGACGATCTGGTCTACGGCAAAGTGGTGAAGGCCGCCGACGATATCGAGGATTTTGCGCTATTGCGCTCCAGCGGCGTCCCCACTTATCACATGGCGTCCTGCGCCGATGACGCCGATATCAAGATCACTCACATCCTGCGCGGGCAGGAGCACCTGGCCAACACCTTCAAGCACATCCTGATTTTCGAGGCGCTGGGTTTTCCACTGCCGAAATTCGGACACCTGCCGCTGTTGATCGCGCCGGACGGCGCCAAGCTCTCCAAGCGCAAGCACGGTCCGGTGGTCAGCGTCACCACGTATGCGCAAGCCGGATTCCTTCCCCACGCCTTCGTCAATTTCATCAGCCTGCGGGGATGGTCGCCCAAGGACGATCGGGAGGTGATGTCGCGCCAGGAGATGATCGAGTCGTTCTCGCTCGAGGGTGTTCATCACAGCAACGCCATGGTCAACTTCACCGAAGAGGATCCCTTCGATCCCAAGGCCGTGTGGCTGAACGCCGAACACATCAAGCAGACGCCGATCGACCAGCTTGCCGCGGACCTGCTGCCCTTCGCCGAGGCCGCGGGATTGCATGCCGATATCTGCAAGATGCAGAGTGTCGCGCCTCTGATCCGGGAGCGGATCAAGCTGCTGCGCGACGTGGCTCGCGTGGCGGACTTTTTCTTCCTCGACGAACTGGCCCCGTACGATCCGGCGGAGTTGATCCCGCAAAAGGGCGATGCGGCCATGGCTCGCATGACTTTGGAGCGGGCGCGGGAGATTCTGCTCACGGCCGACTTTACTCACGCCGGCCTGGACGCCGCTCTGCGCGCTGGCGCGGCGGAGCTGAAGATCAAGGCCGGGCAGATGTTCCAGCCCATCCGCGTGGCGGTGTGCGGACGCAAGGAAGCGCCACCGCTATTTGAAACACTGGAGGTGCTGGGACGCGAAACCTGCCTCAAGCGCATCAGCCGCGCTCTCGAAATGCTCTCTTCCTAAATACGCAATGGAAACAAAAAACGATCCGGTTCCGTCGCAATCCAATTTTCTGCGGGACACCATCATCGACGATTTAAAAATTAACAAGTACGGCGGGCGCGTCCATACCCGCTTCCCCCCGGAACCCAATGGCTACCTGCATATCGGCCACGCCAAGTCCATCAGCATCAATTTCGGATTGGCCAAGGAGTTCGGCGGCAAGTGCAACCTGCGCTTCGATGACACCAATCCCTCCAAAGAGGAAACCGAGTACGTCGAGTCCATCATTCGCGACGTGCATTGGCTGGGCGGCGATTGGGAAGACCGGCTGTATTACGCCTCGGATTATTTCCCGCAGTTACACACCTGGGCCGTGCAGTTGATCCAATCCGGCAAAGCGTACGTGTGCGATCTTTCGGCCGAAGAAGTGCGCCAGACCCGCGGCACCCTAACGGAGCCCGGCACGGAGAGCCCCTACCGCAATCGCTCCATCGACGAAAATCTGGATTTGTTCGAGCGCATGCGGCAAGGCGAGTTTCCCGACGGCACGCGCACGCTGCGAGCCAAAATCGACATGGCCTCGCCGAATCTGAACCTGCGCGATCCCGTGATGTACCGCATTCTTCGCGCCGAGCATCACCGCACTGGCAATCAATGGTGCATCTACCCGATGTACGATTTCGCGCACGGCCAGAGCGATTCGATCGAGGGCATTACGCATTCCATCTGCACGCTGGAATTCGAGGACCATCGCCCGCTGTACGACTGGTACGTAGAGCAGCTCGGAATTTATCATCCGCAGCAGATCGAGTTTGACCGCTTGAACATCACCTACACGGTGTTGAGCAAGCGCAAGCTGCTGACGCTGGTGAAGGAGAAATACGTCTCAGGCTGGGACGATCCGCGCATGCCCACCATCTCCGGGATGCGCCGGCGCGGCTATACTCCGGAGGCCTTGCGCACCTTCTGCGGCCGCATCGGCATTTCGAAGACCAACGGCAGCACGGAACTGTCTCTGCTGGAACACGCGGTCCGCGAAGATTTGAACCAGCGCGCCCTGCGCGTCATGGCGGTGCTGCGGCCCTTGAAAGTGGTGATCGAGAATTACCCGGAAGGCCAGGTGGAGCACATGGAGGCGGTGAACAATCCCGAGGACCCCTCGGCCGGAACCCGGAGTGTGCCGTTTTCGCGCGAGTTGTACATTGAGCAGGACGATTTTCGCGAAAATCCTCCCAAGCAGTACTTCCGTTTGTCTCCAGGCCGCGAGGTGCGCCTGCGCTACGGCTACTTCATCATCTGCCAGGGCGTCATCAAGAACGAAGCCGGGGAGCCGGTCGAGCTGCGCTGCACCTACGATCCGGCGACTCGCGGCGGCAATGCGCCGGACGGGCGCAAGGTCAAATCCACCATTCATTGGGTGTCCGCGGCGCACGCCGTCGACGCCGAAGCGCGCCTGTATGAGACGCTGTTCGCCAAGGAAAATCCCAACGACGTGGAAGAAGGCCAGCAGTGGACCGACTTGCTGAACCCGAAGTCGCTCGAAGTGCTGAAGGGCTGCAAGCTGGAGCCGAGCCTGGCGGATGCCCGGCCCGGCGTCAGCTACCAGTTCGAGCGCCTGGGTTATTTTTGTGTCGACAGCGACACTAAACCCGGCAATTTGGTGTTTAATCGTACCGTGGCCCTGCGCGATACGTGGGCAAAAATCGAAAAGAAAACCTCATAAATGGTGATTCTGGGAATCGGAGGATTGCAGGGCGACGCGGCCTGCGCGGCGCTCAAGAACGGCGAACTGAAGGCCGCCGTGGAGGAGAACAAAGTCTCGCGGAGTTACCGGCCGGGGCAGATTCCGCTGGCTTCGATCGACGAATGCCTACGGCTATCCGGGTCAAGGCGCGCGGAAGTAGAGTGCGCCGCCGTGGTGCGCCCCTTCGCCGGCGGTCCGGAAGCCAATTTCCACCTGACGCTGCGCGACCTTTTCCCCAGGGCCGAAATTGTCGTGGTGGAGCATCATCAGGCGCACGCCGCCTCGGCATATTTCGCGTCGCCGTTTGAAGAGGCCACCATCCTGACCCTGGATCATTACGGCGATTTTTGCTGCGGTGCCCGTTGGCGCGGCCGCCAGAATCAGTTGGAAATGGAAAAGGAGTGGTATTATCCGGATTCGCTGGGCCGCTTGTACAGTTGCGTTACCAGGCTGCTCGGGTTCCGCGCGGGCGCGGATGAACATAAGGTGCAGTGGCTTTCGGCGTCTGGAGACGACCGCTTCGTTCCCTTGTTTCGCGAAATCGTGCTGGCGGGCGCGCGGCTGAATCCCGCGTTTTTTGACGCCAGCCGCCAATCCGGTGGCGGATTCAGCGCACTGCTCTATGAGCGGCTGGGGCTGGCCAACGGAGCCGAAATTCCGGCGTCGCTCGCTCCTTCGGTGGCGCGAGGGGCGCAGGAAGTGGTTCAGGAGTGCGCCGCAGATTTGGCTGGCGATGCGGAGAATCTGTGCCTGGCCGGCGGGCTGTTCTTCAACGCGTTATTGGTGCAGCACTTCGAATCCAGCAACCGCTGGAAGCGGGTATTTGTGCAAGCCGCGGCGGGCAACGCCGGCACGGCGCTGGGCGCGGTGTTTCACGCCTGGCACCAGGTGCGGAGGCACACGCGCCGGACCAGCGACGGATCTCTCTTGCTGGGCCCCAGCTACACGGCGGAGGAGATCAAGCAGGTTCTGGAAAACTGCAAGCTGCGATTTCAATTCCTGCGCTCCGTCGATGAAATGCTGGTCAAAGCCGTAAACCTTCTTGGCGACCACAAAATTCTGGCGTGGATGCAAGGCCGCATGGAGTTCGGCCCGCGCGCCTTGGGCAACCGCAGTATTCTGGCTTCGCCGCTCGATCCATACTCGACCGAGAACCTCAACATCTTCATCAAGCACCGCGAGCCGTTCCGCAAATTCGCCGCTTCGGTTCCGGCTGAGCGCGCCGCCGAATATTTCGAAGTGGGCCCCAACGCATGCAACCTCGCTACCGTGGGACGCGTCCGGCCGGAGCATCGCAAAACCTTCGAATCGGCGATTTTGGGCGCGGAATCGGGGCGCGACCTGGTGCGCGTGCACACAGTTTCGGAAGCCTCCAATCCGCTGTTCCACCGGCTTCTGCTGGAGGCGGGGAAGGCCACCGGACTTCCGGTGCTCTACAACACCAGCTTCAATCTGTTCGGAGATTCGCTGGTCTCGACCCCACGCGACGCCGTGCGGAGTTTCTACTCCTCGGGAATCGACGCCATGTTCGTGGGCAATTTCCTGCTCGAAAAATAAGCGTACGGTGCCTTATCCTCGCAAATCGCCTGCGCTATCATGAGCACGTGCAAGAGCTCCACCGCATTTCGATCGATCCGGACGTGATGGGCGGGAAACCGTGCATTCGCGGAATGCGGGTTACCGTCGGCATGATCGTGGAAGCGATCGCCGCCGGCCGTACGGTCGAAGAACTCTTGGCCGATTTTCCCTACCTGGAGGAGCAAGACATCCGGGAGGCTCTCGCCTGCGGGGCCAGTCTAGCCCAGGGACGCGAGGTTCATCTCGCCGGCTGATCAGGAAATTCCCGCCGGGGCCGACCACGTGAGAAGTAGGACTCGGCTTCGCGGTGCGCTTGTCCTGGAGGCGCGGATATACAATGGCTCCAGGGAAACATATGCCGACGGCCCATGATTCTCTCCTTGAGCGGATCACGATCGATTCCAGCGTGCGGTTCGGGAAGCCGTGCATCCGAGGTCACAGGGTCACCGTTCAGGAGATCCTGGAGTGGCTATCGAGCGGCGTCTCCCAGCAGCAGATCCTGGCCGATTATCCCCAGCTCGAGCCGGATGATTTCCTCGCCGTGTATGCGTATGCGGCAGACCTA
>CAWISY010000027.1:0-10549 GCA_963838455.1 Bryobacterales bacterium | reverse complement strand
CGTATCGGCGACCGTCAACGGCGTCACCGCTCCGCTGTACTACGTTTCGCCCGGCCAGATCGACGTGCAGATCCCTTATGAAACCGGAGCCGGCACCGCGGTCCTGGCCATCAACAACAATGGCCAGATCGCCACGCTTGCCTTTACCGTCGCCGAGACCGCGCCGGGCCTGTTCGCCTCCGCCGTCAGCAACTCGACCGGGCTCCCGGTTTCCTCCGCTACCGCCGGAAAAACGCTGCTCCTGTTCATGACCGGGGAGGGCGATGTGACGCCGACGCTGGCCACCGGCGCCACTCCGCCCGTCGAAAATAATGCCAGCTTCTATCCCAAGCCTCGCCTGCCCGTGGTGGTAACCGTGGGAGGCGTCCAAGCCAGCGTCTCTTTTCAAGGGATTCCAGCCGGACTCACGGGAGTGACGCAGATCGACTTTGCCATCCCGGCCAACGCGCCCACCGGCCCGCAGCAGGTGGTGGTGACGGTGGGTGGCGTGGCTACGCCGCCCGTGAATCTGACGGTCAGCCCCTAGTCGCTTGGCCTATGCCATCGACACGCGTTGGCCCTTGCCAGAATGCCCGCCCGGTTCTATACTGCTTTTTTTGGGCACATGCAGACTGCATTGTTCGAAGAGATCGACCCGCAGGCGCCACAGCGTGAGGCGGCGCTGTTCTACGGGCTGTTCCTTCGCGGCCACTCCGCCGAGGCCCTGCGCCGCGATATCGACGTCCCCAAGCGCCTGCAGGACAAGCTGCTCAAGCGGCACCGCAATGAGCTGGCCGTGCAGGCCCGGCTGCAGCGCTCCTACACCTACCGCAAGCAGGTGCTCGCCATCTTCGACGAGCTGGTGACGCGGGAGCGGGTGCGCGAACGCGTGCACTAACAGGATGCCGAAAAAGTGCAAAAACCGCTTGCTGGCGCGCGCGGCTCAGAAATGCATCGGCGTGGTGCAGCAACTTGCAGAGCCGCGACGGGGTGTCCCCTGGGCCGGGAGCGGTTGCGCCGAACCCTTTTCAGCATCCTGCTAAACGCCTAAACGTCTGAGGCGTGCGCTGCGTCTAAGATAGAGAGTATGAGAGAAAACTGCGTCATCGCCAACGTGCGGCGTGCGCGCCGCCAACAGGGATTCACCCTGCAACGGGGTTTCACCCTGATCGAGCTGCTGATCGTCATGGCCATCATCCTGGTGATTGCCGCCATTGCCGTGCCGCAGCTCGGCAAACAGCTCATGGCGGCGCATGAGAACGCGGTGGTCCAGACCATCCGCAATCTGCACGCGGATGAAGCGCAGTATTATTCCCAGTTCCAGACCTACGCCACCAGCCTGGCCCAGCTCGGGCCCCCGGCCAGCGGCGCCGCCGGCCCTGCCGCCGCCGATCTCATTCCCAAAGATCTGGCCGCGGGCCATTCGAGCGGCTACACTTTCACGATTACCGGCTCACCCAGCGGCTACGCGATCAGCGCGGTTCCGGATCAGTACGGCAACTCCGGCAGCCGGACCTTCTACTCGGATCAGACCATGGTGATCCGCAATAATTTTTCGCAGGAACCAGCCAACCAGAACAGTCCGGCCATCGGCGCCCAGGTCAAGACTACGGGAAATACGTCGACGCAGACTCCGGCGCCCGCTCCGGCATCGGCGCCGTCCAATTAGGGCTGATTCAGGATAACCGCGGCGCTGGCCGGCGGCACCACGGAGAGACTCGCGGCCCGCTCCCGCAGCCACGCGGCTTCTCGCTTGCGCCTCAAGCAGTCCAGCAGTTCGGCGCGATACTCAAGATTCGCGGCCAGCTCCGCGTTGCGGTTGCCGCACTTCTCCCACACTTTTCCGGCCCGATCCAGCTCGCGCACGGCGTCGTGGAAGCGCCCGGACAGCTCCTCCACCTGCGCCAGCAACTCGTAGGCGACTGCCAGCCGCGGTCCCGCCTTGCGTTTGAAGGTGCCGATGCACTCCAGCAGGAGTTCCCGCGAGCGCGGATAGTTGCCCCAGCCCACATACAAGCCGGCCAGGCTGAACTGCATCTCGCCGATCTCGTCCATGTCGCGGCCCAGCACGCGATGCTTCAGCTCCATCACCCGCTCATACTCGTGGGCCGCAGCCTCGGTGTCGCCCGACTCCTCCAGCGACCCGGCCAACTGATGCAGGTCTTGAATCGCGCGCGGATCGTCCGCTCCGAAAGTGTTTTGCTTGAAGCGGAGGGACCGCCGCAGGCAGCCCTGCGCTTCCTCATGCAAGCCTTGGGCGCGATAGATCGCCCCCAGTTCGCTCATCACCGAGATGGTTTCTTCGTGCTCGGTCCCGTAAGCCTGCTCATGCAACTCCAGGCCCTTCTTGAGCGCCGGGATGGCGTCAGCGGACCGTCCTCCCCGGTAGCGTGACATTCCCAGCCGGTGCACGCGCCGCGCCATGCGCATCGGATCCGGGTGGGGCAGGGCAGACTCAATGCGAACGCCCTCTTGCGAAACTTTTTCGGAGGCTTCGTAGTTGCCTTGGCCGAAGAACACGTCCGCCAGCAGATCCAGGCACAGCAGGTACCCTCCGCTATCGGAGGCGCCTGCCGCCAGTTCGATGGCCCGGCGCAGGTTCGCTTCCGCCTCGGTGAACTTGCCTTGCTTGCGCTGCACGTCGGCTAGCTGCGCCCGCAGCCGCACGCGCTTGGCCCCCGACGTGGAGTGGCGGTCGGCTTCCGCGACGGCCTCTTCCAGGTACGGCTCCGCCTCGTGAAACTGGTGCGCTTTGAGCAGCCTTTCGCCCTCGGCGCGGTTCCAGTTGCGGTCGAGGGTCCAGGTATCCACTGATGGCGTTCGGACCGCCGACCACATGAATGATTTGAGAAATGACACTTATCTCACCTGGCTGTATCCAACCTTTGAAATCGGCAGAGTAAGGTTGTCTCTTTAGTTCGACACGGGCCTTAGTACCGTTTTGTCGTCAAGTAAACCCCTGAGACGCTCGCATTCTGTGAGGTCTGCCTCTTGACATCCGCCGCGCCCGCCGCAAAGCGGAGTCGCTGGGGACCAGTGTGAACCAGCTCATTCGAGACTACCTGGAGCAGCTATCCGGCGCCGCCGATCCCGCCGCGGATGCAGCCGAATTCGAAAAACTGTCCCGCGAAGCGCATGGCGACTCCCGCGGCTGGAAATTCGACCGTGAGGAAATCCACCAGCGGCGATGAACCGGCTCGCCTTTTTCGACACCAACATCCTGGTCTATGCCGACGATGACTCCGTGTCGCAGAAGCAGGCGCGAGCCATTCAGCTCGTCACCGAACACCGCCGCTCCGGACTGCTGGTGGTTTCCGTGCAAGTGATGCAGGAGTATTTCGCAACCGCCACGCGAAAGCTGGGCGTCGCCCCTGAGCTGGCTCAACGGAAAGTAGAGATCCTGGCTCGCGGTCTGGTCGTGCGCCTGGAGCCGGAGGACGTGGCCGCGGCGATCGAGTTGCATCGCCTGACGCGCGGTCTTTCCTTCTGGGACGCATTGATCGTCCACGCCGCACGGCTCGCCGGCGCGGCCACGCTATACAGCGAGGACTTCCAGCATGGAGCAACGCTTGCCGGTGTACGCGTACTAAACCCTTTCCTTGACCCGCTTCCTTGACCAAAACCAGCCGGACTCCGTATCATGCAAGTAGGAGCCCATTCGCCAGGTCATGACACCCCGCAGCCGCGAGGTATTGAACGAAATCGTCGAGGCCTACATCGCCACGGGCGAACCGGTGGCCTCGCGATCGGTCGCGCGCCGCTGGCACGACTCGTTGAGCGCGGCATCCATCCGCAACGTCATGGCGGATTTGGACGATGAGGGGTATCTCTCGCAACCGCACACCTCCGCCGGCCGCATCCCAACCGAGAAAGCCTTTCGTGTCTACGTCGAATCTCTTACGCTGCGGCGTATGGCCGCGGTCGAGATCGACCGTCTGCGTTCGGAAATCGGCCGCTTCGACACGATGGAGCAGCGCGTCGAACACACCTCGCGGCGGCTGACGGAAATGACCCACGGGGTCGGCATCGCCGCCGCCATCCCGCAGCGCAGTCCCGCGCTGGATCATGTCGAATTGGTGAGTCTTCCCGCCGGCCGGGTGCTCATGGTGGTGATGACCCGCGACCAGCAGGTCTCGAACCGCGTGGTTACGCTGGATGAGCCGGTTTCGCCCGACGAGCTCGCCTCCATCCGCAATTACATCAACGGCAAGTTCGCGGGGTGGTCGCTCGAAGAGGTGCGCCGCGATCTGGCCGCCCGTCTGGAGCAGGCCTCGGCCACCTACGACGCCATTCTGCGCAAGCTCACCGTGCTGTATTCGAAGGGCCTTCTGGATCTGGAAAACGAGCCCGAAGTCCACATGGAAGGCGCCAGCAACCTGTTCACGGTGGATCTTCACCTGACTCATGAGAAGATGCGGGAGCTGTTCCGCACCCTGGAAGAAAAGAAGCGCATCCTGGAGCTGCTCGACCGCTTCCTGGAAAAGCCCGCCGGCGAACTCGGCGTGCATGTCGGATTGAGCCAGTTGCATCCCGCTATGGGCCAGCTCGCCATGATCGGCGTGCCAGTCGTGCTCCCCAGCGGGATGTTCGCCGTCATCGCGGTTTTAGGTCCCATGCGCATGAACTACGGGCGCGTGATCTCCGCCGTGCAGAATATCGGGCAAGCCCTGGGCGGGGCCTGATCCCACCGGCCGGTTTCCTAGAGACGGGAGCGTTTGTCGGTTGGCAAAAATAAGGAACGACCCAGACGCCAGGCAGCTATTCCTGGGATACCAGCGAAAATTGTTGTCGATACTGTGGTCCTCGATGACGATGCAGTACAGGCCGTCTCCAATCTCTCTGCCATCGCCACCCTTTCTGAGTGCCGGATGCGTTGCTCTCGATGTATGAGGTCGCCAACTCTGCTGAGGGCGGCTGATGGCAGCGCGGGCACCTGGGCGCGCAACCTCTCCTGAAGCTGCCGCCGCAATCGCATGGATCGAGGTACGGCTCCATCGAGGAACATATCTCTTGCTGTCCAGGGCAGTTTGGCAGTTTTGGCATTCGTTTGTCCCAGTGCGACAAGATCGCCGTTTTGCCGCAGGAATTGCAGTAAGCGTAAACGCAGTCGCCAAATCCGCAATGCCCGAGCCAGTACCCAAACGCACGACAGTGTTCGCATATTCCTTTGCTCAGCTCTCTGGCCATTGCGACGATCTCCAAACCGTCGGCTTCCACTTTACACCTGACCACGACCTGGCGCCGCCGATAGGCTGCCGTTGGGTCCGCGCCGCCTCCCGTCGTCTGCGTATTTTGTTCCTAATGCTACTCTAGAAATGTGAGTGCTGAACGCCTAAAACGTCCCAACCCGGATGACGCTCCCGATGGGAAAACCTCCAACGGGAAAAGCATGGATGAGGCCTCGGTAGGGTCCCAGGCCGACCTCCTGGGCGCCGTCACCGGGGAGCGCGACCGCTTGGCCGCCGAAAAAGCCGAGTTGCAGGACCGTAACCTCCGCATCCAGGCCGAGTTCCAGAACCTGCGCCGGCGCTTGGAAAAGGAAAAAGCCGACTTTCACGAATACGCTGCCGAAGGAGCCGTCAGCGCCCTCCTGCCCATCCTGGACGATTTCGAGCGCGCCCTCAAAGTGGAACACGCCAGTTCCGAGTACGCCAAGGGCGTAGAGTTAATTTACTTGCGGCTGGTAGACTCCCTGAAGAAACTCGGGCTGGAGCCGATTGTATCGGTAGGCGCTGCTTTCAATCCGCACGTGCATCATGCCGTCGACAAACAGGAGACCGAAGAGGCGCCGGACGGAACCGTGCTCGAAGATTACCGGCGCGGTTACAATTTCAAAGGGCGCCTGTTGCGGGAGGCGATGGTGAAGGTGGCCGTAGCTCCCCAGGGCAATCCGGTAACTGAAAACGAACGTGGCTAAGCGCGATTACTACGAGGTCCTGGGCGTGGCCCGGGACGCCGACGACCAGACTATCAAGGGAGCTTACCGCAAGCTCGCGCTGCAGCACCATCCCGACCGCAACCCCGGCAATGAGCAGGCGGAGGAAAGCTTCAAGGAAGCCGCGGAGGCCTATAGCATCTTAGCCGATCCGCACAAGCGCTCGGCGTACGACCGTTTCGGCCACCAGGGACTCGCCGGCGCGTCCCAGAACAACGGCTTCGACGGCGCCGGTTTCCCCGATCTCGGCGACATCCTCAACGACGTTTTCGGATTCGGCGACGTCTTCGGCGGCTCGCGCGGCCAGCGCCGCAGTCGAGCCCAGCGCGGCGAGGACGTGCGCTACGACCTCGAGATCAGCTTCGAGGACTCCATGCGCGGCCTGACCGCGGACATCCAGGTCCCGCGCCTGGAAGAATGCACGCGCTGCAAAGGCAAGGGAGCCGAGCCCGACGACGGCCTGGTCACTTGCCCCACCTGCCGTGGACGCGGCGAGGTGATCTACCAGCAGGCGTTTCTCTCCGTGCGCCGCACCTGCTCCCAGTGCAACGGGCGCGGCCAGATTATTCGCCGTCCCTGTAAGGAGTGTAAGGGCGAAGGCTACCTGCGCCGGGAGCGCAAGCTCAAAGTCAACATCCCGGCCGGGGTCGGCGACGGCACCCAGTTGCGCCTCTCTCAGGAAGGCCACCCTGGCGCCAACAGCGGCCCTCCCGGCGATCTCTACGTGGTCCTCAAAGTCGCCGAGCATCCCATCTTCGAGCGCAATGAATACGACCTGCACTGCACCGTGCCCATCAACCTGGCGCAGGCTGCGTTGGGCGCCACCATCGATCTGCTGACCTTCGACGGCCTGCAGACGGTCAAGATTCCGGAAGGCTCGCAACCCGATTCGCGGCTGCGGATGAAGGGATTGGGAGTGCCTCGCGTCAACGGCGGCGGCCGCGGCGATCTCTACGTCCATCTCGACGTCCGCGTCCCGCAAAAGCTCACGCGCGAGCAGCGCCGCCTCTTCGAGCAGCTCCGCGACCAGCTCCCCGCCGAGAATGACCCGCAGGCCAAGGGCATTTTCGAAAAAGTCAAAGACTACTTCCTGTAGCGAAACGCGAGGGCGAAGACCGGCGATTGCCGAAGGACGGAGGGTGGCCTGTTTGCGAGTTGCCATGCGGCTTGCGTTCAAGACCGGTCTCCTGGCGACGCTGCTTGCCGCGTCCGGGGCGGGGCAAGGCAGAGTCGAAGGTCGCGGCGACGCAAGACGTTTCATCAGCGAGAAACACAGATTTTCGGTGGATATACCGGTGGGCTGGGGTGTATCCGCTGCGCTAGACACGCAGGTCTTTCTTTACGCGCCGTCGTCAGAGAGATTTGTTCAGGACAACATTCCTCAGGGCGGCGCCGTTATCACGATCAAATCTCACGACACGGTAAGCGGGGCGGCTAGGTCCGCAACAACCCCCCAGGCATGGGCCCGGACAGACTTGGGTGTGCTCGCGGCGAAGGCCTCGCCGAACGAGCCGTTCCAGTTTCCAGCGGATTCCGGCGTATCCAGGGCGGTCATGTGTTCGTACGACGAGCCTACGTTCAGTCCGGCGCAGCAGACGCAGCACTCGGTGGCGATTTTCTGGGAGTTCAAGCAAGAGCTGTTCGCCGCGCACCTCAATTACAACGCGAATGATCCACATGCACCTGAGCTGCGACGGGTCTTCCTGCAAGCGGTCCGGAGCATCAGACCTCTTGGCGCACGCTGATTCTCTTCTGGAGGAATCCGCACGGTGAAGCCGCGGCGACGCCGGTGGCTATTGCGGCGGCAGCCGGTTGAGATAAGCCTGGAGCTGCCGGCCGAGGTTGTCGAATTGGGCGATCAGCTTCTCGATCTGCCTCTCGTTGGCTTCGATCTGGTTGTCGTGATGCACGACGCTGGCGGCAAGAGCGCTCACGGTCTTGTGCTCGGCTTCGAACGCGCGGATGAGGCCGTCGATCTGGCGATCGTGGGCCTTTATGGATTCGCGAAGCTCTTCGATCTCCTGTTTGGCAGCCATGCGGTCTGCTCCCAGTCTAGCGCGAATCGCTGGAATTTCTTCCCGTAAAATGGGCGCAGGACTGCGATGCGTGCCGGAAAGATTGCCGGTTGTCTTCTTGCGGCCGGATTAGCCGCGCCCCTGGTCTTTCTCGGACAGCTCTTGTTCGCACAACAGGGCCCAATTCAGCCGCGCCCGACTCCTGCGCCGCCGGCGCCATTAGATGACAAGCCACGCGTCAATCTGCGCGCCGAAACGAACCTGGTGCTGGTGCCCACCGCGGTTACCGACAACAGGAATCGGCCGGTGGGAGGGCTCGCGAAAGAAGATTTCGAGGTCTACGACGACCAGGTCCGGCAGGAGATCGTGTCCTTTGCCAAGGAGGACGATCCTTTGGCGTTCTGCATCGTCTACGACGTGAGCTCCAGCATGGGCGGAAACACAAAGACTGCTTGGGAAATGGCGCACTACGTGATTCAGCACGCGATGCCGGGGGACGAGCTCTGCGCTGTGACTCTGGCAAGCGATGCGAAGCTCGCGATGCCCTTGACGGCGGATGAAAGGTCGCGCGATATCGACGACAAGTTGTTCTGGGTTAAAGGAGGTGGCACCACGGCGCTGCTGGACGGCGTGTATCTCGCGCTGAATGAGCTCAAGAAGTCGAAGAAATTGAGGAAGGCCATGTTCATCGTCTCCGACGGCCTGGATAACAGCAGCCGCTATACCGAAGGCGAGGTCCTCAATGCGGCCAAGGAGAGCGACGCCATGATTTACGCACGATACTACAAGCGTTCCGGCGCCGGACGGAGCTTTGACGACAAACAAGTGCTGCTCTCTCTGACCAGGGCTACCGGAGGACTTTTTTTGCCGAATGTCGAGCGCGTAATCTTAGATCTAAGAACTCGTTACGTTCTGGGATTTTCGCCCGCTAACGTGGTCCGGGACGGCGGCTACCATCGCCTTTCGGTGAAGGTGAGGGCGCCGAAGGGATTACCCAAGATCTACGTGGACGCGAGGCGCGGTTACTTTGCTCCCGTCAATTAAGGCTCTGGTCAATTAGCGTCGGTTCCCGCGGGCCTTCTCAACATGATCGACGACGATCACCTTGACCGTCTCCTTGCGTTGCTCAACCGTGAGGCCCAGCGACTTGAGCTGGTCTTGCACCGACATCACCGTGAACTGAAACGGATATTGTACATCGGGTGCCCCGCTGAAATTAAGCAGGCTCGGCAAGATGAAATCGTAGATTCCTGTGAGCCCCGTCCGGTCGAGAACGGGCGGGAAGTCCCACCATTCTTTTTGCAGCCGATCGGCGAGTTCCGTCATAGAGGTCGCCTCACAGATTTCCCCGGCGGGGCGATATTTGCCGGCGCCGCGATTCTTGCAGGTACCGGGCTGGACCCCGCCCGATCTGTTCCACGCAGGCGTTTCGTCCAATTGGGGACCTCCCGGCGCGACCTCCAGCACAAACACTCGCATGGCCCGCTTGTCCGGGTGCACGGCTAGCTTGAATTCCTGCGCCAGGAAGATTTGAAGCAGACGGGGCGTCTGATCGGGGGGCGTCCCCTCAGGAACGTGGCTGACGAGGTCTAGCGTGGCGTAGCCCAGCCGCGCAGGCCCAATGACCTGTTGCGGCGCGACCTGATAGGCCTGAGAGATGAGGCCTTTCAGAGTTACGTTGACGAGATGGACGTCATCGTCGGAACCATCCGGAGCGGGGACCGGAGGCGTTCTCTGTTTCTGTGCACAGAGCGTTTGAACAAACAGGGCTAAGGTGAGGGTGAAGATCGCGAGAGCGCCCAAACGCGTCATACCAGCGGCCTCGTCTCTTCAGAATACCGCCCTCCGGCTTCCGTCGACTCAGTTTTCGGTGGGCCGCTCCACATGGTCGATGACCAGGACCTGGATCGGCCCCCTTGTCGCATCCAGCTTCAGCCCGAGCTGATCGCGCATCGCGTCCATAAAGGCCGGCCCGGCTGGGTCAGGGTCGACCTCAAAGCCTGGGACCGTAGAATCGGGAGACCACTCCATCAAGACGTCGAAGTTGCCCTCCAGCCCCGTTTGATCCACCACCGGTCGAACCCTGGGCTCGAGCACCGATCCCTGCACCGGCACAGAGAGATTGGGAAGATGAGCCGCAAGCAAGGGCATGGTTGTGTTTCGCGCGCCCGCCCGTAGACGTGCATGGTCGGGCGTCGCCGACATGGCGTACGCAGAGCAGGTAGCGGGAAACACATCGGCGCCGTTCGCCGGCGTAGCTGCGAATGCATTGCAAGGGGGACCGTCGGCATGCGGACGCAGGTTCGGCCGGATCTTGCCGGGCTTGACCAAAGTGAGGGCGAGCAGAGGCGCCTGCTGGGTCTCAAAATGAATTGCCAGCTTGAAGCGATCGGCCAGCAGAGACTGCATCATCAGCCTAAACTGATCCTTGGTCGGGTTCCCCGGCGCCCTCGCTTCAATGGTGTAACGGTCCGTCCAGACCCATCCTGGTAGATGCGCGAGCATGGCTTGGGCTTGGTCCCCCGTGGGAGTAATCTTGTAGGCAAAGGTGATGTAGCTGTAGAGGGGGGAATTGGCTACCAAGCGGCCTCCGGTGGGGCTGAAGACGTCGCTATCGTCT
>CAWISY010000026.1:0-9538 GCA_963838455.1 Bryobacterales bacterium | reverse complement strand
AACATCGGAGCGCGAGTCCGCGCCGTTTTGGAGCAGGTGCGCTTAAATGACAAGTCCTCGCGCCTGCCCTCCCAGCTTTCCGGAGGCGAGCGCCAGCGTGTCGCCCTGGCCCGTTCCCTGGTGCTCCAGCCCGATGTCCTGCTTCTTGATGAGCCTCTCTCCGCGCTCGACCCGCAGCTCCGCAAGCAAGTCCGCGCCGAGCTGAAGGATCTGCAGCGCCGCGTCGGCATCACCTTCCTCTTCGTCACCCACGATCAGGAGGAAGCTCTGTCGATGTCGGATTACATCGCTGTCATGAACGCCGGCAATCTCGAGCAAACCGGCACGCCCGAAGAGGTTTACCGCCGCCCGCGCACTCGCTTCGTGGCGTCCTTCTTAGGCGCGATGAACTGGGTTAACGGCTATGGTCTCAGGCCAGAATGCATGCGCCTGTCCCGCGCCGCCTGCGCCGGATCTCGGCCCGCTATCGTCATCTCCTCCACTTTCCTTGGCCCCATCATCCACGTCCAGGCCAAGCTTGAGTCCGGCGAAATCCGCACTGTGCAAATTCCCGCAAACGGCGGCAATCCCTTCCGGGCCGGCGATGCCGTCCATCTCTGCTGGGATGCCTCCGACGAACTGCGATTCGAAGCATGAAGCGTCTGCGCGACATGTTCCTTGCGCCGGCCGGCGCGCTTCTCGCGCTGACCCTTGTAGCCCCGCTCGCCATCGTCCTCATCTACAGCCTGCTCAGCCGAGGCGCCTACGGCGGCGTCGAGCGCCCCTTCACTCTCGAAAACTTCACCCGCCTGTGGGACCCTCTCTATGGCGAGATTCTCTGGCGCTCCATTTGGATCGCCGCCGTCTCAACCCTTCTCTGCCTGGTCCTCGCCTTCCCGCTGGCGCTCTTCATCGCCCGCGCCGGCCCGCGCAAGAACCTGTACCTGAGCCTGGTCATTCTGCCCTTCTGGACCAGCTTTTTGATCCGCCTCTACGCCTGGATGTTCCTGCTGCGCGACACCGGCCTCATCAACACGGTGCTCCAATCGCTGCACCTCATTCACGACCCGATCCCTATGCTCTACAACAGCGGAGCCGTCATTCTCGGCCTGGTCTACGGCTTCCTTCCCTTCATGGTGCTGCCGCTATACGCGACGCTCGAACGCCTCGACCCCACGCTCGCCGAAGCCTCCGCCGACTTGGGCGCTCGCCCGTGGCAGACGCTGTGGCGCGTCACCATCCCGCTCTGTGCGCCCGGCATCCGAGCCGGCTCCATCCTGGTCTTTGTCCCCTGTCTCGGGACTTACATCACTTCAGACCTTCTTGGTGGCAGCAAGACCATCCTGATCGGCAACCTGGTCCAGAACCAATTCACCTCTGCCCGGGACTGGCCCTTCGGAGCCGCCGTTTCCCTCGCGCTGATGGCCTTCGCCATGGTTCTGCTGCTGATGGCCCGCAAGCGCGGCGAAGAAATGTTATGAGATATCCTAGCAGCTAATATGGAGCGGCGTGTCCGCTCCATTGTGATTAGAGACGCGCTATGCCCCTCGATCCCGACCAAGTGGAAACGATCGCCGCGCCAGTTGCCGCAGCACCTGTCGCGACTCCGAAGCCGCGCCCCTCCAGCGCCGCAGAACGCTTCCCGCCGGGCACTCTGCTAGCCAGCCGCTATCGCATCGTCTCTCGCCTCGGGCAAAGGCGGCATGGGCGAGGTCTTCCGCGCCGACGACCTGATCCTCGGCCAGCCTGTGGCGCTGAAGTTTCTCCCGGAATCCGCCAAATGGCAACGTCGAATCTGCTGACGCGCTTCTATGATGAAGTTCGCATCGCGCGCCAGATCTCGCACAAAAATGTCTGCCGCGTGTACGACATCGGCGAGGTGAACGGCCAGCCGTATCTGTCCATGGAATACATCGATGGCGAGGACCTGGGCAGCCTGCTGCGCCGCATCGGCCGCCTTCCCGCCGACAAGGCCACCGAGTTCGCGCGCAAACTGTGCGCCGGAGTCGCCGCCGCGCACGCGCAAGGCGTCCTGCATCGCGACCTCAAGCCCGCCAACATCATGATCGATGCCCGCGGCGAGCTGCGCGTCACCGATTTCGGCCTGGCCGCGATCGCCGAGCAGCTTGCAAGGCGCCGAGATTCGCAACGGCACGCCTGCTTACATGGCGCCGGAGCAACTCACCGGCGGGAAGTCTCGGCCCAGAGCGACCTCTACGCGGTCGGCCTGGTCCTCTATGAAATGTTCACCGGCAAGTATGCCGTTCCAGGCCGAACACCCTCGCCGAGATGACGCGCCTGCGGCAGGAGAGCCGCATCGACCAATCCGTCGCTCTGATCGGCGAGCTGGACAAGACCGTCGAGCGAGCCATTCTTCGCTGCCTCGAACCCGATCCGAAGATGCGCCCGGCATCCGCCATGGCGCTAGCCGCATCGCTTCCCGGCGGCGATCCACTGGCCGCGGCCCTGGCCGAGGGGATCACGCCGTCTCCCGAACTGGTCGCGGCTTCAGGTTCCAACGAAGGTCTTTCTCCGAAGGTCGCCATCCCTGCGTTAGCGGGAGCCCTGCTCGGCCTCGCCCTATTCTGCTTCACGATTCCGCGCGTTCATCTGGGGAATCTGGTGACTTTCGAGGACCCTCCCGAGGTGCTGACCGCGAAAGCGCGCGACATCCTCAAAGGCCTCGGCTATACTGCACGACCTATTGATTCGACCTCCAGCTTCTATGGCGACGGAGGCATTATCAACTTCGCCAGGTCTAAGGGCCACAATATGGAGCAGTGGGCGCAAGCCTTCGCGCAATCGCCGTCCGCAGCCGGCTATTGGTATCGCCAGTCGCCGGCTCCCCTGGCCGCGGAAAACATCTCTTCTTCCGGTGGCGCTAGCTTCACCGATCCTCCTCTGACCGTTCCCGGCATGCTGACAGTGATCATGGATCTTGACGGCAGCCTGCGCCGGTTTGCCGCGGTTCCACCGGAGCGTGAAGCGCCTCCAGCCGCGCCCGCTCCGCCGAATTGGAACGGCCTGTTTTCCGCCGCCCATCTGGATCCGGCCAAGTTCACTCCAGCGGCGCCCGAATGGTCTCCCTCAGTTGTTGCGGACACCAGAGCCGCCTGGACCGGCCCCTACCGCGATCGCACCGATCTGCCAGTTCGCATCGAAGCCGCTTCGTTCCACGGACGCCCCGTCTATTTCCAGATCATTTTTCCGTGGACCTCTGCGAACCGTTTCACGCCCGCCACTCCCACCACCTGGGAAAAGCTGCGCAGCTTCGGAAGCTACGCCTTGGGAGCGCTGGTCCTGCTGGCGGCGCTGCTCTTCGCCCACTATAACTGGAAGGCTGGACGCGGCGACCTGCGCGGCGCCACCCGCGTCGGCGCCTATTGCGCCGTCATGAGCTTCATCACCTGGGTCCTCTACATACATCACGTGGGCACGGATGCCGAACAGGGTCTGATCAGCAACGCCCTCGCGCAATCCGCTTATTCCTTTGCCGAATACTGGCTCATCTATCTCGCGCTGGAACCGTGGGTGCGCCGTTATTGGCCGCAGGCGCTGATCACCTGGTCGCGAGTGCTCGCCGGCAAATGGCGCGACCCCATGGTCGGCCGCGATCTGCTCTTCGGAGCGCTGCTGGGCGTGGCCTACCTGCTGTTGATCGCGCTCTACGAATTTGCCAACCTGCGTGCCGGTGCTCCGATAACGGGCGAGTTTTCGATCGAGCACCTCAATGGATTTCGACACTTCGCCTGGTGGATGTCGTACATGTCTTACCGCGAGGTGGGCGGCTCGCTGATGGTCTTCCTGACTCTGTTCCTGGCGCGGGCGCTGCTGAAGAAGCAGTGGCTGGTGGTGGGGGTTTGGGTGCTTGGCTGGATTGCCGTGCGGTTCCTGCGGTTCGGGAGCTTTGATTCGACGGTGCTTGCGGTTTCCACCGGTGTCTTCTGGCTGCTGCTCTTGGTGATCATGGTGGCGATCATGCTGCGCCTGGGCTTTTTCGCGTTCGTGGTCGCCGCCTTCGTGCTGGATACCGTCGTCGACTGTTTCTTCACCACCGACTTTTCCGCCTGGTACGGACAAAGCTCCGCCGCGATCGTAATCGTGGTCGCCGCGATCGCGGTGATTGGTTTCCGTCTATCGCTCGGCTCCCGGCCGCTGTTCTCTCCCGCCACGCTTGAAAAAGCATGAAGAGCCGGGGGCTGGCCTTCTACGCGATCTGCGTCTACGCGTTTCTCCACGTGCCACTGCTGATCCTGGCAGTTTTCAGCTTCAACTCCTCGAAATTCACGCTGTGGCAGGGATTCTCGCTGCAGTGGTATTCCGCGATTCTGCAAAACCGCGATCTCATTGACGCATCCATCAACAGCCTGATCATCGGACTCGTCGCGACCCTCCTCGCCACGGTGTGCGGCACCCTCGCGGCCTACGCCCTCTGGAAGGGGGCCTCCACATGGATCGCTGGCTCGATGTATCTCTCCCTGGTCACGCCCGAGATTGTCACCGGAGTCTCGCTCCTCGCCTTCTTCCAATTCGCGTTTCGATTCCTGAACCTCCGCCTCGGCATGCACACCGTGATCCTGGCACACGTCGGATTCTCGCTGGCTTACGTCGTGGTGGTCGTGCTGGCGCGCCTCCGCACTTTCGACCCGTCTCTCGAAGAAGCCGCGATGGATCTCGGGGCTTCTGAATTCGGAGCGTTCCGCTCCGTGACGCTACCGTACTTGGCGCCCGCCATCGCCGCCGCGGCGATGCTCGCCTTCACCGTCTCCATCGACGACTACGTCATCACCAGCCTGGTCGCCGGCGTCGATTCGCAGACCCTCCCGATGGTCATCTACAGCCTCGCGCGCCGCGGCGTCAGCCCGATGCTCAACGCCGTCTCGACGATTATCGTGATTGCGCTTGGCGCGCTGGTGCTGATCTCGGAAAGGCTGCGGGCTCGATGAGACGTCGCGAGTTCCTCATTTCCGCCGCGGCCGCAACTACCGCGGCGTGCCGCCGCCGCCCGCGCCTCAACGTCTTCAATTGGTCCGACTACGTCGCGCCCGAAACCATCCCCAACTTCGAGCGCGAGTCCGGCATTCAGATCCGCTACGGCACCTACGAAAGCAGCGAAGAGATGCTGGCGCAAGTGATGAGCGGCAACTCCGGCTGGGACGTGGTCTTTCCCGCGCACGACTTCATCCCGCCCATGCGGCAGATGAACCTCCTCGCGCCCCTCCGCGCCGATCTCCTTCCCAACCTCGACAACCTTACTGCTGAGTTCCGTCGCCCTCCCTGGGATCCCGAGCTCCAATACTCCGTCCCCTACATGTGGGGCGCCGACCGGCGTCTGCTACCGGAGCGCCTTGAACCCTCCCATCACCCGCTGGAGCGATCTCTGGAACCCGCGCCTTTCCGGCAAGCTCACCATGCTCGACGATCCGGCCGAGGCCTTCGGCGCTGCGCTCAAGATGCTCGGCTACTCCGTCAACGCGTCGGACCCGGCGCTGCTCAAAAAGGGGCTGGAAGCCCTGGTCGCGCAAAAGCCGCTGGTCCGAGCCTATATCAACGCCGAAGTCCGCGACCAGCTCGCCGCCGGCGACGTCGCCGCCGCGCAAGCCTGGGCCATCACCGCCGCGCAAGCCATGCAATCCGCCCCCGGCAAACTCGCCTTTGCGTTCCCCGAAGAAGGCTTCGCTCGTTTTGCCGACTCCATGGCGATTTTGCGCGAAAGCCGCCATCAGGAGAGTGCGCACCAGTTCATCAACTACCTGCTGCGTCCCGAAATCTCCGCCCAAATCGTCATCGCCGAGCAAACCGCCACCGCCAACGCCGCCGCGCACGCGCTTCTTCCTCCCGCGCTGCGCGACAACCCGGTGCTCTATCCTCCGCCCGAAGTCCTCGCCCGAGCCGAATGGTTCCAGCCGCCGTCAGCCTCCACCCAGCGCCTGCGCGACCGCCTCTGGACCGAAATCAAGAGCGCCTGAGCGAGAATTGTTGCTATGGTAGGGAAAACGTACTCGATTTGACAACGGAGGAGGGAAACCGTGCCGAACCATCAATGCATGCTCTATACGGGCTCTCCCGTGAAGCATCTGCCAGGGCTGGCGGCCGTGGCGAAACAGAAATTGCAGGCAAACTTGCGCTGCCTGTATCTGAACAGTCCGCCAATGGTAGCCGAGATGCGGTCCTCCCTAGCCCAGGCTGGCGTAGCCGTAGCGGAGGAAGTTGATCGGGGCGCATTAGTCTTATCCTCCTCCCAGGATCACCTCCGAAACGGCCAGTTTGACGTCGATCGCATGCTCGGCGGGCTTGCCGATGCAGTAGATCAAGCGATCCGCGACGGTTATACCGGCCTTTGGGCTACCGGCGACATGAAATGGGAGTTTGGGAGCGTAACGAATTTTGCGAAGCTGTTGGAGTATGAGTATGCGCTCGATCGTTTCATCGCGCGGCAGCCATTGTCCGGTATTTGCCAATACCACATCGATACATTGCCCGCCGATGTCGTCCAATGGGGGCTCTGCACTCACCAATTCCTGTACATAAATGAGGAACTGTCCCTGGAAAACCCTCATTATTTGCCCGCTCGTCTGCTGACGTATCGGCGGCCGGTGGTGTCCGCCATGCAGCTTCAGGAAATGTTGGCTCGTCCGCTGGAACCCCTGGCAGTAACCTGCACAAACGTCGCCTGAGCGCCTTGTCTCAAGAGCGCCTTAATGCCGCGGCGGTCCCGGCTGCTGCTGCCGGTACATCTGATTCACTTCGTTGATATAGGCCTGGGGCACCTGGTGCCCGGTGCACTGCATCGCCTGGATGAAGACCATCTGCCGCTGCTGCGCGACCTGCGGAGTCTCCGCCGTCTCCTTATTGATGGGACCGCCGCCCGCGTCCTGCAGCACATTCAGCGCGCCTTGGCAGTCGTGCTGGTCCATTTTGATCTTGGCGGCGTTCATGATGGCGTCCCCGGTCACGCGGTTCACCGCGATGCCCGAAAAATTGGTGTCGCCGTAGCCGTTGCCGACGCTCACCACGTCCTTCTTGTAGCCCATCCCCGCCACCAGCAGGAACTGCGTCATCGCATCGTTGACCCGTCCCGCCGCCTTCAGCGCCTTGCCGTAATTGAGCGCGACCTCGCCCATCACCGTCGCGGCGTTCTCAGGAGCAGGCACCGGAATCGCCGGCGCATTGGCGCGAGGCACCATGGCCTCGAACATTTCCGTGGCTCGTCCGGCGCGCGGCGTCCGTACCGCCCACACCGCACCCGGCTCCAGCAGCGCGATCGCGGCATTCGGATTCGACTCGACCAGCGGCGCCGCCAGGATGTTCCGCAGGCGCAGATTCAGCGCCAGCGTCTGCATGTCCCGAGGCAGATTCGCCGCCGCCGGATTGGTGGAATCGATGCGCAGCTTGGCCTCCTCGATCGCCAGAGCCACGTGCAACTGCGGCTGCACCTCCGCCTGGTTGTTGGTAATGTTGGCGAACACCGCCGTGTACTCCGCCACCCGTCCGTCGGTGGGATCGTACAGTCGCGCCAGATCCAGAGCCTTGCCGATCGCCTGGAAATTTCCTGCGTTGATCGCGCGCCAGGCCTGGTGCAGCATCCACCCGCAGCTCATCTCCACCAGGTTCATGGTGACGTTGCGCTGCTGCTCCATCAGGTCCACCTGTCCAGTGCGGCTGTACAGATCCGCCAGCGTGTAGTTGGCCTCCAGTGACGCCGGCTGCATCTTCAGAGCCTGCATCAAATCCGACTTCGCCGCATCCCCACGGCTGGTGTTCATGTCCCAGTAAGCTTGCAGCATCACCCCGTCGAAGGTGCCCTTGCTCGCCGCCAGCGCCGCTTGAATCACCGCCGCGGACCGCTGCATGAAATCCCGCGCCTGCGCGTCGAGCTGGTCGGCCTGCGCCAACTGCTGCGGGCTCGGCGGAATATAAGTGGTCACCGTGACGTCGTACACGCCGTCGCTGCGAGTCTCCTGGTGCGAATTCGAAAGAACCTTGGGCTGCCGCAGCCCGTACGACTGCGCGAACATGCTGTTGGCGTGCCCGATCAGAAACTCAGCGTGCATGCTCAGCGCCTGCGGATCCTTCGGCGCCACCTGCAGCGCGTAATTCACGATCTGCTCGGCCTGGTCATCCTGCCCCAGCCGTTCGAGCGCCATCGCCTTGGTCATCAGGCTTGGCACATGATTCGGATTCAGTTTCAGGCCGGCATCGCACAGGCTGACCGCGCGCTGAATCTCATTGGTCATCGAGGTCTGCGTGCGGAACGGAATCAGAGCCTCGCGCGGTTCCACCTGCTGGCCGCGCTTGATCAGGTCGGATTCATCAAGCAAAAATCGAGCCGCCTTCGCCATCGGCCCGGGGTCTTTCGGCGCGGCCGCCATCGCCAAATCGAGCTGATGCCATTGATCCTGGTACCATTCATCGTAATGCCGGCGGCCGTTGTTGGCCGCGCGCACGAACCGCATGGCGTGATCGATCAGCGTCTCCATCGGCGCGCCCGCCCGAGCCTCCTTCACCAGGTTGTCGTACAGCACGTGCCAATCCCCGATGACCTTGTTCGCCGCAATGTCTCTTTCGACGTCAGGCTTGTATTTCGAGTAATATTCGGGCTTGAGCTTTTGCAGCACGCCCAGGTCTGCCCGAGCCCTCTGCTCGTCGCCCATCCGCGCCGCGGCCAGAGCCCGAGCCACATACGCCTCCGGATTTTCCGGCGCGTTGGTCAGCGCCAGCGTCAACTGCTTGCGAGCCGTGGCCGGCCTTCCCAGCGCGTTCCAGGAATCCCCCACCAGGTACTGTGTCTGCGGATCGTCCGGATACGCCGGGCGAATAAACTGCGCCGTGGTGATGACGTCCGCGAACTTGCCCTGGTTGTGCAGCGTGACTGCTCGCGCCAAGTGCGCCTCCGCCAGGTCCCTCCGTACCGCTGCGCGATTGGCGAACCACGCGCCGGCCTCGAGTTTCGCGCGATTGAAATCGGCCGCGCTTGGCGGAGCCGTCCGCCGTTCCCGCGCGATCTGAATCGGCCGCGCCATCTCCTGATACACGTACGATGCGTAGTCGGTCGAGTAATCCCTGCCGCCCTGCATCATGTTGCCCGGCATGCTCACCGAGCTGGTCGCCGGAGCGCGCGGGCCGCCGATGCGATGATCCGGCGTCGCGAAACCGTAAATGGTCTCGGTGGTGTAAATCCACAACTCCGGCTCGCGCCCCAACTGCCGCGATTGCTGCGCGCGCTGCAAATCCGCCAGCGCGTCCTGAGGCCGGCCGCCCAGGCACAACGCCACGCCCCGCGCCAGAAAAAACGCCGGATCCTGCCCCAGCGAAATCGCCTGATTCAGGCTCGCCGCAGCCTGGCCATACTGCCCCTGCCGGATCGCATCCAGGCCCGCCAGGTACGCCTCCAGCGCCGGCGAAACTGCCGCCGGCATCAAGCCGGCCCCCAGGATCAAACACAAGAGAAAGCTTAGGACCGTTCTTTTTGCCACGCGCGCGGGCCTCCAATTCTCCCTCAGGATATCAACGCGGCCTATCCGCGGTCCGTGCGCCAAGTCCCCCCTATCGGGACTCT
>CAWISY010000025.1:0-3734 GCA_963838455.1 Bryobacterales bacterium | reverse complement strand
CAGAAGCATAGCCGCCGTGGCGCAACAAGTACACAATAATCCCGGGGTCTAGCGAGCCGCACCGCGAGCCCATCATCAAACCGTCGGCGGGAGTGAACCCCATGGTGGTATCGATGCTCTTGCCCTCGCGAATCGCCGCCAGAGAGCAGCCGTTGCCGAGATGGCAAGAAATCATTCGCAAGGACTCGGGCGGACGCCCGAGTATCTCAGGCGCCCGGCGCGAAACGTGGGCGTGATTGATCCCATGGAACCCGTAGCGCCGGATTCCGCGCTCGAGCCATTCGTAGGGTCCGGGATAAACGTAGGCTTCCGGAGGGAGCGTGGAGTGGAAGCCGGTATCGAAGACCGCGACCTGGCGGGAGGGATCGGGAAGCACTTTGCCCATTGCCGCGATGGCGGCCAGTTCCAGCCGATTGTGGGCGGGCGCGAACTCGGCGTTCGCGGCGATGGCGTCGCGGACTTCCCGGGTGAGCCACGCGGTCCGGCGGTAATCCGGTCCGGCGTGGACGATGCGATGCGCGACGGCGTCGAGCTGCTGCGGACCGCCGGAGAGTTTCCACAGCGGCTCGAGCGCTTTGGGCAAAGCGGTTGCCACATCCTCCACCGAGGCGATATCGGTCTGGACGCGCTTGATTTCGGTGACGCTGTCTGGAGAATCGAGCTTCTGTGACAAAGCAGCCGTGCCGAACCAGCACTTGATGGTCGAAGAGCCGACGTTAATGGCCAGGATTTTCATGCGCCGGCCACTGCCAGTTCTTGATCTCGGGCATGTCATCCCCGTATTTATCGATGTACAGCTTGTGCTCCACCAGCTTGTTGCGGAAGGCCTGCTTCTGGTGCGCGGCGATGTCGTGAAGGCGCGGGACGCGGTCGATGACATCGATGGCCAGATGATAGCGGTCCAGCTCATTGCGGACGGTCATATCGAACGGCGTAGTGGTGGTGCCCTCTTCTTTATAGCCGCGCACGTGCATGTTCGCGTGATTGGTGCGGCGATAGGTCAGCCGGTGAATCAGCCACGGGTAGCCGTGAAAGGCGAAGACCACGGGTTTGTCGTTGGTGAAGATGGAATCGAAGTCGCGGTCGGAGAGTCCGTGGGGATGCTCCGAGGGCGGCTGCAGAGTCATCAGGTCGACCACGTTGACCACGCGGATCCTGATCCCGGGAACGTTCGTGCGCAGCAGGTCGACGGCGGCCATGGTTTCGAGCGTGGGCACGTCGCCGGCGCAGGCCATTACGACGTCGGGCTCCATGCCTTGATCGTTGCTGGCCCAGCTCCAGATGCCGATGCCGTTAGTGCAGTGCTCGACGGCGGCATCGATATCGAGCCATACCGCCTCAAAATTTTTTCCCGCGACGATCACGTTGACGTAGTGACGGCTGCGCAGGCAATGATCGCCGACCGATAAAAGGCAGTTGGCGTCGGGAGGAAGATACACGCGCACGACACTAGCCTTCTTGTTGACCACGTGATCCAGGAAGCCGGGGTCCTGGTGGCTGAAGCCGTTGTGGTCCTGCCGCCACACATGCGAGGTGAGCAGATAGTTGAGCGAGGCGATGGGCCTGCGCCAGGGAATGCAGCGCGTAGTGGAGAGCCACTTGGCGTGCTGGTTGAACATCGAATCGATGATGTGGATGAAGGCCTCGTAGCAGGAGAAGAAGCCGTGACGGCCGGTAAGGAGATAGCCTTCCAGCCAGCCCTGGCACATATGCTCGCTCAGGACTTCCATAACGCGGCCGTCCGGGGTGACGTGATCGTCGGTCGGGAGGATTTCAGCGGTCGAGACGCGGTTGGTGACATCGAAGACCGCGTTCAAGCGGTTGGAATTGGTTTCGTCGGGACCGACGATGCGGAAGTTGCGCCCCTCCTCATTCATCTTCATGACGTCGCGCAGCATGCGGCCCAGCACCCGCGAGGCTTCGGCCTTGGCGGCGCCGGGAGCGGGCAAAGCCACGGCGTAGTCGCGGAAATCCGGCATGCACAGGTCGCGCAGGAGCAGGCCGCCGTTGGCATGAGGATTGGCGCTCATGCGGCGGTCGCCCTTGGGCGGAAGCTCAGCCAGCTCCTTGACGGGACGGCCGGATTTATCGAACAGCTCCTCCGGACGGTAGCTCTTCATCCAGGCTTCGAGCATTCGGATGTGCTCTGGCTTGGTCGCCAGCTCATCCAGCGGAACCTGGTGCGCGCGGAAGGTGCCTTCGATTTGAACGCCATCCACTTTCTTGGGACCGGTCCAGCCCTTGGGCGTTCTCAAAACGATCATGGGCCAGCGCGGGCGGCGGGTGAATCCGTGGACGCGAGCGTCATGTTGAATCGAGCGGATCTGTTCGACCACCGTGTCCATGGCCGCGGCGATGGATTGATGGACCTCCGCCGGATCGTCGCCTTCGACGAAGTAGGCCTGATAGCCGTAGCCCGAGAAGAGGCTCGATAGCTCCTGCTTGGGAATGCGGGCGAGCACGGTGGGGCCGGCGATCTTGTACCCGTTCAGATGCAGGATGGGCAGCACGGCGCCGTCGCGCACCGGGTTCAGGAACTTGTTGGAGTGCCAACTGGTGGCCAGCGGTCCGGTTTCGGCTTCGCCATCGCCGACCACGCAGCAGACCAGCAGATCGGGATTATCGAAGGCGGCTCCATAGGAGTGCACCAGGGCGTAGCCCAGCTCGCCGCCTTCGTGAATGGAACCGGGTGTTTCGGGAGCGGCGTGGCTGGGGATGCCGCCGGGAAACGAAAATTGCTTGAACAGGCGCTGGATGCCCTGGGTGTCCTGCGCGATGTTGGGATACAGCTCGCTGTAAGTGCCCTCCAGCCAGGTGTTGGCGACCACACCCGGTCCGCCGTGGCCCGGTCCGCATACGAAGATCATGTCGAGGTCGTATTTGTTGATCACGCGATTGCAGTGCGCGTAGATTAGGTTCAAGCCCGGAGTGGTGCCCCAGTGGCCCAGCAGCCGCGGCTTGATGTGTTCGATGCGCAGCGGCTCGCTGAGCATCGGATTGTCGTAGAGGTAAATCTGTCCGACCGACAGATAATTCGCCGCCCGCCAGTATGCGTCGATCTTGCGGAGCTCTTCACTAGTGAGTGGGCCTGCGGATAACGGACCAGTTGTTTCGACCAGAGTGGCCATGAAAGTCCCTCTTTTACTACTCTAACGTGGAAGCTCGGGACTCCCGAATTACAGGCGCGTTACCGGCCGGCAGCGAGGGACGGTATGAGCCGCCATGTCAAGGATGCGATCCGTCCGAAGCGAGCTGAAATCGGCGCGGGTATCCTGCGCGTCCAGCAGTCCATCGGGCCGGGCGTAGTACGCATCCGCTACGAGATCGGCGAGGATTGGAGCGGGCAATGGGGCCATCCTTTTTTCGCATCGTTCTGACCGAAACCTGATGCGCCGTTCCATCTCCATCGCCTACTACATTGCCTCCACAACGATGATTGGATTCAGATTGCTATTTCGGCGGCAGCCGATCCATTTAACGCGGCGGCGCCCTTGGGCGCTTACGCCCGAGAAAGGACCGCAAGCTTGGCAAAAAAGGGGAGGGCTGGCGCGTGATTTAGGGAGGGCGGTTAAACCATAAGCGAGATAGGACCTTGGGGAAAGCCTGAGTTCCAACCTATAGTTCCCGGCCTTCCGCGCCGAAGTTAATCCTGGGAGGAGCACTATGACACAAAAAACATTCCAGCCCGACTCTTTTATCGGCATCGGATTCTCTCTGGTCGCAGCTGGAGTTCT
>CAWISY010000024.1:0-3789 GCA_963838455.1 Bryobacterales bacterium | reverse complement strand
TTTGTCGCTACTCGTTGCGGCGTCTTGTTCATTCTTCCGCGCGGCGTCAAGGTGGTTCCTTTCATTGACCGCAGCGACCTGGTGCACTTCACCACGCATACCGTCCTGCGCAACCTCACGGAAGGCATCACGCTGGTCATCATTGTTTTGTTCCTGTTTCTCGGCAACGTCCGCGGCGCCATCATCGTGGCTCTGACCATTCCCTTTGCGCTGCTGTTCGCGGCGAGCTGTCTCAGCCTCAAAGGCATTCCTGCCAACCTCCTCTCGCTGGGCGCGCTCGACTTCGGCATGGTGGTCGACGGTGCGGTGGTCATGGTGGAGAACATCATCCGCCATCTCGGTCACCACCGTGAATCCGATGCGCGGACGCCCAAAGAGAAGATTTTCGAAGCGGCGCATGAGGTCCAGCGCCCGGTGTTCTACGCCATCGGCATCATCATCACCGCCTACCTGCCCATCTTCGGGTTGCAGCAGGTGGAAGGCCGCCTGTTCAAGCCCATGGCCTGGACCGTTGCCTTCGCGCTGCTGGGCGCGCTGATCTTCTCCATGCTGGTGGCGCCGGTGCTGGCCAGCCTGTTCTTCCCCAGGGGCACGCGCGAATGGCACAACCCGGTGATGACATGGCTCACCAACGGCTATCGCCGCGCCGTGCGCGAGGCCATCCATCTGCGCTGGCTCACGGTCGCGGTGGGAGCCGGCGCGCTCGCTGTCGGCCTTGTTCTCTGGCAGGGCGGCGTCATCGGCTCCGAGTTTCTGCCGCACCTGGATGAAGGCTCCTTGTGGGTGCGCGGCACGCTGGCGCCCAGCACCGGACCCACCGAAGGCATCCGCCTCATGAACCAAGCCCGCATCGTGCTGTGCTCTTTCCCGGAAGTGATCCAGTGCACCAGTCAGACCGGCCGTCCCGACGGCGGAACCGATACCACCAGCTTCTTCAATACCGAATATTTCGTCGACCTGAAACAGAAGGAGGCATGGCGCCCGGCGTTCCATCAGAACAAGAACGAAGTCATCGCGGCCATGAACCATGAGCTCGAGAAACTTCCGGGCGTCGTCTGGAGTTTCTCGCAGCCCATTGCCGACAACATGGAGGAGGCCGTCAGCGGGGTCAAGGGCCAGCTCGCGACCAAGTTGTATGGCGACGATCTCCACGTACTCGAGGCGAAAGCCAACGAAGCTCTGGCGATCATGCGCACCATTCCCGGAATCGCGGACTTGGGCGTGCTCCAGGTGCTGGGCCAGCCCAACGATTACTATTCCGTCGACCGCGACGCTTGCGCCCGCTACCAGATCAACGTCGCCGACGTGCAGGACGCGATCCAGACCGCCGTCGGCGGCAACACGTTAAGTGAGGTCATCGGTCCCAAGGACGATATGCCGGACGCCGGCGAAGCGCGCTATGACCTGGTCATGCGCTACCTGCCGCAGTACCGCACTACGGCGGAGGAAATCGAAAACATCCGTCTGCTGGCGCCCTCGGGCGAGCGCGTTGCCCTGTCGCAGCTCACCAAGATGCAGGAGCGCGACGGGGCGTCCGAGATCTACCGCGAAGGCAATCCCGACAAAGGCCGCGCCACCCAGCGCTACGTGGCCATCAAATACAGCGTCCGCGGCCGCGACCTGGGCGGAGCCGTCCACGAAGCGCAGGAAAAAATCGACCCGGTGCTGTTCCCCAAGACCGCCCAAATCAAGCTCGACCGCGGCTACGTGTGGGGCTGGGAGGGCGAGTATGAAAGTGAGCAGCGCGCCGCGGCCCGGCTCTTCTACATTGTCCCTCTCACCCTTCTGCTGATCTTCCTGATCCTCTACACCATGTTCCGTTCCTTCAAATGGGCCACGCTGATCCTGCTCAACGTCATGCTGGCCCCCGTGGGAGGCATGCTGGCGCTGCTGGCCACGCACACCAACTTCAGCGTCTCTTCCGGCGTCGGATTCCTGGCGCTGTTCGGCGTCTCGGTGCAGACCGGCGTCATCATGCTGGAATACATCAATCAACTGCGCGCGCGCGGCCACACCGTGGTCGAATCCGCCGTGGAAGGCGCGGTGCTGAGGCTGCGCCCCATCATGATGACCATGCTGGTGGCGACGCTCGGCCTGCTTCCCGCCGCCATGTCTCACGAGATCGGATCGGATTCGCAGCGGCCGTTCGCCATCGTCATCGTCGGTGGCCTTATCTCGGCTCTGGTGATGAGCCTCCTCCTGCTGCCCACGTTGTACGTTTGGATGGCGCGGGATCGGGACGTGCTTCCCTCCGTCGATAACAACGAAGAGGTGTAGACGCCGTGAACATCGCCGTCAGCACCATCGCTCTGGCCCTCGGATTGTTCGCGGCGAGCGCGCCGGAGCACGCCGCCCGTCTGTGGAACCCGCAGCGGCTCGATAAACTCGCCCCCGCAGGCCGCGTGTGGTTCCTGCGCGGTTACCGCCTTCTGGGCGTGGTCCTCAGCATCGCGGGAGTCCTGTTCGCGCTCGACAGTCTTCCGCTTGCTCACTGAGTCGCCGCCGTTTGCTTGAAGCAGCCGCGCTACCCTGGAGCATATGCGTTCGGTTCTGGCTCTTCTGGCGCTGGCGGTCTCCGCCGCCGCTCAATCCATGCCCGCCGAAATGCGCGAGGCTCTGACTGCCGAGTTCCATTTCACACCCGCCGACATCGCCAAAGTCGAGTCCGGCCGCCCGGTCGCAAAGATAGCCTCCACGGGCCGTCCCGACGATGTCCGCATGGGCGGCGCGATCCTCATCAAGGTTTCCTCGGCCTCGTTCATCAAGGCCTTCCGCGACGTCGAAACTTTTCAGAAGAGCGGCGATGTGATCCAAACCGGAACCTTCAGTATGCCTCCGGTCGCCGCCGACATCGCCGGGTTCCAGTTTCCCGATCTCACCAGGGCCAGCATCGCGGCTTGCCATCCCGGCAATTGCGCCTACAAACTGCCCGCCGACATCATGCAGGATCTGCGCACCAAGGTCGACTGGACCAGCCCCGATGCCAATGTGCAGGCCCAGGCCCTCGTGCACCAGATTTGGATCGCCCGCGTCAACGGGTATGAGCGTAACGGCGATGCGGCGCTCGCGGTGTACTACGACACCCCGTCGCCATTTTC
Source organism: Bryobacterales bacterium (assembly GCA_963838455.1). Taxonomy (GTDB): domain Bacteria; phylum Acidobacteriota; class Terriglobia; order Bryobacterales; family Bryobacteraceae; genus Palsa-187. The sequence goes on along the minus strand of CAWISY010000024.1, from coordinate 691 downwards.
CGTCGCCGACGGATTGCATTCGCTGCTGGCCGGAGAGACTCGCCTGGCCAGCCGTTTTCCGGACTTGGTGCGCTACGCCGTCAATTATCCCGCCGATAAACCGCCCAACACCGACAGTCTCTTCTATTGGCAGGAAGCTGCCTTTGGCCTGAAGCACGTAGTCAGAAGCGAGCACATGATCCTGCAGGAAGTCCCCGCTCCGGAAGGCTCGCACTACGCGGTGATCACCAAGATGCTTTTCGCATCACACTATTTTCGAGCCGGGTTCGAGTTCAATTACGTCTATCCGGTCAAAACCGCCTCCGGTGCGCCCGCGGTATTTTGGGTGGCCGCCCAGCGCTCCTACGTCGACGGGATGACGGGCGTGAAAGGCGCGGTGCTGCGCCGCATCGCCGAAAGCCGCAGCCCTTCTACGCTCGAGACGAATCTCCAACTCGCCAAGCAGCGGCTGGAGCATCCGTAGCCCCGGGTCAAGCCCCCTAGCCTAACGTCCAACAGCTTGAGGACTCAACTCACCATACACATCCCCCGCAGAGCTCGCCGCCTTGCAAGGCGTGTCTTTGCAAAACACCTAGGCGTCGAACGGACGCTAGCGCGTTTATCGGGATCTATCGAGAATTGGCGTCCCATCATTCGGCCGGCCGTTATCCGATTACAATAACCGGACCCTGCTGAAGTCAGTTACCGCTCT
>CAWISY010000023.1:0-6103 GCA_963838455.1 Bryobacterales bacterium | reverse complement strand
ACCACTGGTAAATGAGCGGTCGTTAAGTGAGCTGGCGGTAAGTGAGAAACGCTAAATGACGAAGCTTCTGTTACCGGCGCTGGCGGCGGGTGCGGCGATGCTCGCCACCATGACCCTGCCGCCGCTTGTTCAAAGAGCGACGGCGCAGAACGGCGCCCCATTCCGCCTCCGGGAGGCGCGCCAGGCGCGGGCAGGGGCGGAGGCCGCGGGCGCGGCAAGAATCGTCCGCCGTCCCGGCCGACTCCGCATTATCCCGACGGCCACGTGATGCTCGGCCCTTTGCCGGGTGAGAAGGGATTGTGGGAGGGGAACGCCGGCTCGACGCTCGCCACCAATCCGCCGGGCGGCCTCGACAATCCTTCGATGTATCTGCCCACCAATCTCAAGGTCGCCGACGTCCCGTTTCAGCCCTGGGCCCGCGCGCTCTACGCGGAGCGGCAGAAGAACACCACCAAAGACGATCCGCACGTGCGCTGCAAGCCCTCCGGCGGCCCGCGCATGTTCCACACGCCCTACGGCATGGAGTTTATCGATGAGCCGGACATCCAGCGCGTGTTCATAGTCGGCGTGGGCGGCCCGCACACCTGGCGCGTGGTCTACATGGACGGGCGTCAGCATCCCAAGGATTGGGACCCCTCCTTCTCCGGACATTCCGTGGGCAAGTGGGAGGGCGACAGCCTGGTGGTGGATACGGTCGGGTTCAATGAGCGGTTCTGGCTGACGCGCGAGGGCATTCCTTCCACGCAATTCCTGCACCTGACCGAACGCTTCACGCGCACCGATTACAACACGCTGAAGTACGAAGCCACCGTCGACGATCCCGGAGCCTACACCGCCCCGTGGACCGGCGGCTGGTACATCAACTGGCAACCGGACATGGAGTTGTACGAATACGTCTGCCAGGACAACAATCGCGACGTGAAGCACATGTTCGGCGGTCCCAGGAACTAGCGGCCGCTCGTTAGCGCCCCCCGATCAACACCTCAATCTGCCGAACCACCTGCTGCATCTCGCCGGCTTGCGAGGTAAGCTGCCGGCTGGCGGCGGCGCCTTCATCGGCCTGCGCCGTAAGCGCGTGCGTCATGCCGCCCATCTGGCTGATGGAGTGCGTAATCTCGCCGATCACGCCGCTCTGTTGTTTGGACGCATCGTGCACGGTGGCCACCAGTTGATTGGTCTCGATCGTGCCCGTGGTAATGCCGCGCACCACTTCGACCACCTGGTTGAGCCGAAGCCCGGTCTCATCGTGTTTGGATGAGGATTCCTCAATCAGCGCGGCGGTGTTCCGGGAAGCTTCTGCGCAGCGCTGGGCGAGAAGGCGAACCTCGCCCGCGACCACCGCAAATCCGGCGCCGGCTTCCCCCGCTCTGGCGGCTTCGACCGCGGCGTTCAAGGCGAGAATATTCGTCTGGAAGGAGATCCCGTCGATCACCTTGAGGATTTGCGCCACCTTGCCGTTGGCTTCCTGCAACTCCCGCATCGAACGCGACATGTTTTCGAGTTTGCCGCCGGCATCCACGGCCGCCTCCGAGCTGGATCGCATCCGTTCCGCAGCAGCTCGCGTTCCGCTGAGGTTCTTCTGCGTGATGGACTCTACCGAGGCGCTCGAAGCCGAGGCCCGTTCCAGGTAGGATGCCTGGCGTGAGGCTCCGTCCGCCAGCGCATGGCTGGACTCGGATACCTGGCCTGCCGCCGTGTTGACGCCTTCGCTCACGCGCAGCAACGTTTGGAGAGCGCTGCGCAAAGGCCGCGAGATGGTCTGTGCCATCCAGTAGGAAAGCAGCAGGCCCAGCAGGCAGGTCGCGCCGGCCCCGCCGAACAACACCACCGGGAGGGTCTTCAACGTGCCTTCGACGTCGTCTTCATAGATCCCGGTGCCGATGATCCATCCCCATGGCCCGTAGAGCTTCACGTAAGAGATTTTGGCCACCGGCCGCGTGCTGCCGGGTTTGGGCCAGAAGTAATTGACCACGCCTTCGCCGCGCTCCGCGCAGATGTTCGACATTTCCACGAAGATCCGTTTCCCATTCGGATCCTTGTATTCGGATAAATCGGTCGCATCCAGAGCCGGATTGGTTGGATGCATGATCATCCGGGGGTGGGTGTCATTGATCCAGAAATAGTTGTTCTGTCCATAGCGCAGCGCTTTGATGCCTTGCTTGGCGGCTTCCTGGGCCTGGCCGAGCGGCATGGCGCCGGATCGGGCCAGCGCGCCGTAGTGGTCGAGCAGGTTCCACGAAGCTTGCACCATGTTGCTGGTCTTCTCCACCTGGGCTGCGTAAGTAGATGTTCGCACTCTGAAATAGAGCCAGCCCAGCACGGCGGTGAAGCACGCCGTGATCGCCAGCCCGAGGGCCAAGATGCGGAACGACAAAGCGAAGCGTTGGAGACGCATGTTGAATCCTCTAGAAGTGGAAGAACTGCAACTGCACAGTGAACTCGTTGGACGGCCGGGTGGGTGAGTTCTGCGGCAGGATGCGGAGATATTGCGCCGTCCTCTTCAGATTGTGGCGGTGAATGTAGAAGTCGAGGCCTGCGCCCAAACGGTCAACGTTCTCGGTGTCGTTGACGGCCGCAACGAACTGCTGGGTTTCGGCTTTGACGAAAGGCTGCGTCTTGATGCGGCGGACGTAGTCGGCGGCTTCCGCCGGGTAGTCGTTCTGATCGGGAATGGTAAGGAACTTCGATCCGCCATGGTAGTGAATGTATGGGAGCTGGCCGCCGATCTCGTCGCCATGATGCACCGGCAAATCCGCGGCCACGTTGCCGGAGCCGCTGTGATAGCTGCCCTGCGCGTCGAAGCCGCCGTCCACGGCAAGAATCTTCTTCTTGCCCAGAGCCGTGCCGATGAAGGTGTAGCCGGTCTCGCGGTTGAAGAAATCGTTGTGCAGGTAGGCGGCGCTGCGCAGGGAATCGCGGGCGTTCGAATCCCGCTCACCGGCAAACACGCCCGTGCGGGCGAAAGGAACAATCATCAGGCCGCGGTCGATCAGACGAACGCGCCGCAGGTAGGAGTTCTGTTGGTAGTTCAGCGGGCCGGTGGTGGAGGTTTGGGCCCAATCGCCCCAAAACTGACCTTCGAACCCGAAATCGACTTCGGCATCTTCGCCCTTGGCCACAATCTGGGGGAACGCCGGTGCGCAGGCAGGCGCAAGGGGTACAAAGTATCTGAGGAAGACTCGCACAATTGCTCCACCAGCCTCATCGGCCCGGTCAGAAGTGGTATGAGAGGGAATTAACGGCCCGTGGTCAATTCGAGCCGGAAATTAAGATCAGCGGCGGGCGCGGAGTGAGTCAGCGCGCCGCAAGAAACGAAGTCGGCGCCGGTTTCCGCGAACGCACGGACGGTGTCGAGGCGGATGCCGCCGGACAACTCCACCGTCGCGCGGCCGTTAATGCGCACAATCCATTCGCGAGCTTCCTCGGGCGTGAGATTGTCCAGCAGCAGATGGGTTGCGCCGCAGGCCAGCGCTTCCTCCAATTCGGTTTTGGAGCGAACTTCGATTTCGACCGGAACCCCGGCCGAGTGGGTGCGTTCGAGGGCAGCCTTCACGCCTCCCGCAGCCGCGATGTGATTGTTCTTGATCAGCACCGCGTCGTAGAGACCCATGCGATGATTGGTGGCGCCGCCTGCAGCAGCGGCCATTTTTTCGAGACGCCGCAAACCCGGCGTGGTTTTGCGGGTATCCAGGATCTTGCATCCCGTATGCTTCACGGCCTCGACGTAAGTGCTGGCCAGCGTCGCGATGCCGCTCAGGCGCTGCACGAAGTTCAACGCGGTCCGCTCGCCCGTGAGCAGTGCGCGCGCCGCGCCGGTCACCCTGGCCACCTCGGTTCCCGCAACCACCTGGTCCCCTGAGGAGTGCTCCAGACGCACCTCGCAATCCCGAAAGATCAACGGCAGAAGCTCGATGCCGGCCAGAGTCAGGTTCTGTTGTGCGAGCATTCGCCCGGTTGCCTGCGCCTCGGCCGGGACGCACAGGTTCGAAGTAATGTCGCCGGAGCCGATGTCCTCGGCCAGCGCCAGGCGCACCACTTCGAGAATTTCAGGGTGGTATTCGCTCACTTCACGGCGAGCATGCGCTCGATAGGCAGGCGGGCGCGTTCGATCAGCTCGGGGGCAAGCTCGATTCGCGGCGTCAGATCGGCCAGACAGTCGCGCAGCTTCTCCAAAGTGTTGCGGCGCATGTACGGACACTCGCTGCAGTTGCAATTTTCGTTGGGAACGAAGTAGAACTTCTTTTCGGGGGCGCGCAGGCGCAGCGAATGGCCCACGCCGCTTTCGGTCATGACGATGAACTCGTCACCCGGGGTGGTCACGCACCAATCCACGATGGCGCTGGTGGATCCGATGAAATCGGCCTGCTGCAGCACCTCGGCGGGGCATTCCGGGTGCGCGGCGACCAAGGCCTGCGGATGCTGGACGCGGGCGCTCGACAGCTTGCGCGCGGCAAAGGTCGCGTGCACGATGCAGGCGCCCTGCCAGATCTTCATATTCTCGCGGCCGGTCTGCTGCTTGACGTAGTTGCCCAGGTTAATATCCGGCAGGAACAGAATCGGCTTCTCCGCCGGAATCGAATTCACGATCTTCACCGCGTTGCGCGAGGTGCACAGGATGTCGCTTTCGGCCTTCACCTCCACGGACGTATTGATGTAGCTGACGATGACGTGATCGGGATGGCGCTCCCGGAAGGCGCGCACCTGCGGGGCAGGGCAGGCGTCCACCAGGCTGCATCCGGCGTCCAGATCCGGAAGCACCACCGTGCGCGACGGGTTCAGCACCTTAGCCGTCTCCGCCATGAAGACCACCCCGCAGAAGGCGATGACGTCGCCCTCGAATTTCTGCGCCACGCGGGAAAGCTCCAGGCTGTCGCCGATCGCATCGGCGATGTCCTGAATCTCGGTGTCCTGGTAATGGTGCGCCAGAATCATAGCGCGGCGCTGGCGCTTGAGATCCAGAATTTCGTCGGTAATGGACTGAACCGCGGGCATGCTGCTTACCCTGATTCTAGCAGGCGGGCGGCGTTTTGAATGCGCAACAATAAGGCAGCATGCGTCTCCTCCCGCGTGGCCTATGGGGAATTTTCTTTGCGGCCGTTGCCGCTGCCCAGCATCCGGCGAACCCTCCTTTTAGGTCCGCGGTCTCCGTCGTCGAAGTCGATGTTGCGGTCGCCGGCAGGGAAGGACCCATCGACGGCCTGCAATTGGGCGACTTCGCGGTTCAAGATAATCATCGTTCTGTAGCCCTACGCTACGTCTCGCAGGAGGAAACCGCGCTCGATGTGGTGCTGCTGTTCGAAGTCAGCAAGCTGATGGCGCCGAAGCTGACCCAGGTCCGCGCGGCTGCGGAAATGGTCCTGGCGGAGCTGCGCGGTTCAGACCGCGTCGCGGCCATGTCCTTCAACCAGGACGCGCACCTCGAACTGCCTCTCACCGGCGATCTGAAAGCCGCCAAGGTCGGGGTCCGCAATGGGCTCTCCGGGGCGTTGTTCAGCGGCAGGGCTGCGCTTCTTCCCGCGGCGGAGGAGGCGGCAAAATATCTGGCTACGTCTCCCGATTCGGACGGTGCCAACTCGGCTGATCCCAACCGGGATGGTTCGGGGCCGCACGGGCGCCGCATCGTGGTCATGTTTACGGGAGACGCCGGCTTCAGCGTCAAAGATCAGAGCCATGCCGGCGTCGCGCGGGATTATTGGAGCCAGGACGCCTCCTTGAACGCCATGGTTTTTCCTAACGTCATCACGCGCATCACTCACGACAACGACCCGATGCACTTCAACGCCGTGCGGCAGTTCAGCCTCGCCTTCGGGTACAGCGTGAGCGATTCCATCGACGAGGTCGCGGAGTTGACGGGCGGCGAAGTGGTTTACTCGGCCAGCGTAGGCGACATTCGCAAGGAGGACAATCCCTACTCCGCAAATCCCGACGCCTCGCTGCGGGAAGTGATCCGGCAAGCCCGGCGGCGTTATCGTCTCTACTACGACCTGCCAGACGGCAAGCCGGGCGAGCGCCGCCAGATTCATGTGGAGCTGAGCGCAGCCGCCCAGGCGCTCCATCCCGGCGCGCGAATTATCGGACGAAAGGGCTACATGATGCCGAAGCT
>CAWISY010000022.1:0-18153 GCA_963838455.1 Bryobacterales bacterium | reverse complement strand
AGAAGCCTTTGAAGCCTGCCAGCGATGCCGGGACGTAGCCACTGGAGGCTTCTCCGCCGCTCTTACGGTCTTTGGGGATTCGGGCACGGGCAAGACACACCTTTTGGGAAGAGTTCGACGACGGTAGAACCGCAGCCCGCGAGGCTCTTTGTCTTCGTCCGGATGGAAACGTCACCGGCGGGTATTGGAGGCATTTGGGCCGTTGCTTGGCGGTTTCGCTGTTGCACACGAACCCTGACGGCGTTCGCACCTTGGATCGGCTGATCGAACATCGGAAAAGCGATTTGGAAATGCTTGCGAACCGTGATTTGAGTATCGTCCTGGAGCACCTATTGGCAGGCAGACAAATCCGCGATTCCGCCGCGTGGCTGCGTGGCGAGGGACTGCCAGACGACGTCCTGAAATCGTTGGACTTATCCTCGCCCGGATCGGAGGACGACCCGGAAGTGACCTCGCGCCACGTTGTGACGGCGATTTGCGAGCTGATCCGCCCTGGCATCGTCGTTTTCTGTATGGACCAGATCGAGGCGGCAATGAGCTCACCTGATGATCGGGATGGTCCATTTGCAGTCGGCAAAGCGGTTTGCTTTCTGGTCGAAGAAACGCGAAATGCCAGCGTCATTTGCTGCCAGCAGAGTTCCTTCGTAATCCTGATGGAGCAAATCCTTGACAACTCCGCGAGATCGAAAATACTCGGTCGCCGCGCTGCCATTCGTCCTCTCTCTTGGGAACAGGCACAGCGCCTCATCGGCGCGCGCCTCGATCTGATGCCTGAACTTGCCGCTGAGCGGGCTAGGCGCGGTGGATGCTGGCCGCTGCCAGAGTGGCAAGTCCGAGAAGTCTTCAAGGACAATGCCGCGCCGGCGCGGAAAATCATGGAGCGCTGCAAAGACCTGTTCGATCAGTGGAGGTCCGGGGAGGCTACCGTGGTGGAGCCTCTAAGTACCGCACTCCAGAAAATGCTCGATGAACGTTTCACCACCAGAGGTCCTGAGGAAACCGACGCGATTCTTCGAAACGGGATACCGTTACTGGCCCGTTCGGTCGATCTGACTTGTTCGGCTGCCAGCGAACGCTCGCCCTTGGCTTTCGCGATCGATGGCAGCAAGGTTGCCATTGCGCTGTGCAACGAAGCCAACGCCGCTTCTCTGGCCAGCCGCCTTAGAAAACTCGCTGAAACGTGGAAGCCTGCCGCAAACCAGAAGCTACTCCTGCTCCGCGACGCACGACTCCCGATCGCGCGTACTGCCAAGGCCTGCCACCAACGTATCGCGGGCTCCAGGAGCAAGGCGGGCGCCTGATCACTGTTTCGCAGGAGGCGGTGGAAGCCTTGGCAGCGCTCCGGCGCCTGCTTTCGGATGCGGAAAGCGGCGATCTGGCCCATCATGGAGAATCGGTCACGCCCGATGCTGTCGAGCAATGGATCGCCGGTCACATGCCGGCCGCGCTCGATCCATTGGTTTCCGAATTCGGAGCGCCGGCTCCGGCGGCCCTTACCGATCTCACCGCCGCACTGGCAGCCTTGCTCGCCGAGAGGAAGATGGTCAAACTGGAAGATGCTGCCCGCAGCCTGGAGGTGGCGCCTGGGGAGGTTGAAGAGTGTGCGCGTCGTGATCCGCGGCAGTTTGGCCTTTTGGGCGGCCGCATTCCAGCGCTTTTTCAACCGGTCACCATTTCAGAAGCCGCCTCAGAAGCCGGATAGGGAGCATCTCTTTTTGGCTCAGCTCGCCATTTCCGAGATTCGACGCGAACTGCTTCGAACAGCAGGCGATTATGGCGCTTCAGGCTCACGGTCCAACGCCCCGGCGGGAACGCTCTTTCACGAAGTGCTGGCTGGTTTGATGGGCCGAATGGCTGGCAGGCGGCTTTAGAACCAGGTGAACTGGCAGATGCGACCCGGCTGATTGGCACGCTTACGATAGCCTCCTGGGGCCGCGGTTGACCGAGATGCAAGCGGGCCTGCGCGAAAGCGGTGCGGAGGCCATGGATCTGTGGGAGGCTGTTCAAGCCACATGCGCGTGGTTTTGTCGCCTTCTCAGCGCCGCCGAACAACGCGGGACCATTCGCTACGACCATCACCGGCGCGCCTGGCTGGGGGCGGACCAGCTTTGCCAGCCGGAACTGGAACTGCAATGGAAGTGAAGGAGCCGCACTGGACGGCTCCGTTCCGCGTCTTCGGTGTGGCCGACGCCGTTTGGAAGGATTCCGAATCCGGACGTTGGTGCGTTTTTGAATACAAGCTCGGCAAGCCGCGCCCGGAGGCGGATCTGGCCCAAGCGTGTCTGTATCATTGCGCGCTCACCGCGAGCGGCCTCGCCTCCGCCGGCGGCGCGCTCGCGGTGATCAGCTTCGAACCGGAACTGACCGAGCGGCTCTACCAAGGCGCCGAGCTCTCTGATCCGAATCCGCTCTGCGGGCTTTGATCGGGCGAATGGCCAAGGTGCTGCCAGAAATCCCTTCGCCGCCGCTACCTGCCGTCAGTGACCAGCACCTGGCACTCGGAAAGCAACTGGCGCGCGTGATGCAGCAAATCGGATTGTCCGTTGAATGGAAGGGTGAGGTCACAGCCGGACCGTCGTTCTTGCGTTATTTCTTAATCCCAGGCCGCCAAGCCAAAATAAAGCAGATCAAAAGCAGGGCCGAAGACCTAGGCATGCAACTGAATCTCAGCAGAGAGCCGATGATTAGTCTCGCCGAGGGGCGTTTGGTGATTGACATTGCAAGGCCCGACCCGCAGACGGTCGCGTTCGGCTCCATCATTGAACAGCTCCCTCAACCGGACAAAACGGGCTGTTCGAAGACGCCTCTCGGGGTCGACCTGAATGGCCGGTTGCAGTTTGTCGATCTGGCTTCTTCCAACAACCCACATCTGCTGGTAGCCGGCACTGCCGGCGGCGGCAAGAGCGAATGGTTGCGTTCTGCCATCGCCGGGCTGATCCTCTCGAACACACCCGAGACACTGCGCCTGGTTCTGATCGATCCCAAGCGGACGGCCTTTGCCGAACTGAAGGAGTCTCCCTATTTATACGGTCCACACGGCCTGGTTTATCCACCGGAACATTCCGCGTTGGATATGCTTGATTCGCTGATCGAGGAGATGGAACGGCGCTACAAGTTATTTGAACAAACCCTGGTGAGCGATCTTCCCGAATATCACGCCAGGACAGGTAATGTGCTGCCCAGAATCGTCTGTGTCTGTGACGAATATGCGGATCTGCTGGTGGACCGCGCCGCCACCAAGGAGGTGGAGGCGGCCATTAGCCGCCTGGGGGCCAAGGCCCGCGCCTCCGGCATTCATCTCATCATCGCTACCCAATATCCGGATAGGAAGACAGTTGGCGGTGCGCTCAAGATGAATCTGAGCGGGCGGGTTTGTCTGCGCGTTACTACTTACCAGCAGTCAAATATGATCATCAATCAATCGGGCGCGGAGCGGCTGCTGGGAAGGGGCGATTTGTTTTTTTTGAGCGTTGGCGATCCCGTGCGTCTGCAAGCGCCTTATTTATCCGCTCAGGAGCGGGCGCGTATTTTCAGCCAGGGCTCGCTTTCGGCTGGCATCGGGTAAGCTCAGAATCCTTTGAGCTCGGCCGCACGATTGCTGGTCTCATCGAGCGGCTATTGCGGTTTTGTTGGTGAACCCGAATGCATCCCGAAAACGGGGATACGGGAAAACGAAGCCCGGACGTTATGGGGCATTCCGGTAGGTCGGGGCGTTTCCCGGATAGTTCCCTTGATGGGTGGCCGTGAAGCGGACGCGGCTGATTACGTGATCCCCGCTGGCAAGGATCTGCTCGGCTTCGAGGCGTAAATCGGGAAACACCGCGAGCAGCATGTCGAGCATGCGGGAATTCACCAAGATAATCTGCGCAACATCCACCTGCGGCGGCCCCGCATCCACCCGACGGCACCCACCAGCCCGAACCCCGTCAACACGATGCCGCCCGTTCCGGGCTCCGGCACGGTTGCCAGAGTTGAGTTGAACGTGCTCGAGGGCGCGAATTGCGCGAAGGCGTCATATGACACGTCGAAGCCGCATATCGGCCCGCTACAGCTTTGCGCCGTTGGGGGAATAAATAGCACATAGACGTTGCTATCCAGCGTGGACTTGATATTGACCTCGATGTCCGCTGGGGTCGCTGGGTTCCCCCCTGTGAAATCGATGCCGGCAAAAAGCACCTGCGCGCTCGGAATGCTTGCGACGGTCAGGCCGTCCGCGGAGGGGAAAGCCAAACTGAACGAGGTGAACAAAGCATAATCCGGGAAGCTTGGGTTAGAGCCGATCGTCGCCGGGTCCCACACTGCCGTGCCAGAAAATGCGTCGCCCGGCTGGACGAGGCCGACTCCGGTCGTCGAACAGCCAGCCGGGGCAGGCGGGCTGGCGGGACAGTTCGAGCCTATCGTCCCCGAAAATGTGAGTAACACGGGACTGGCGCTGGCACACGAAAGTGCCGTAAATAGCAAGATAGGAAATGCTGGGTATCGCATGCGAAGGTGTCTCCTACGGCTTCAGTTCAGATCTTGACCGGCCTGGTTCCCGGCACAATACTCTGCGGCGAGGAAGGTGTTTCCGACGAAGTGCTCGAAAGGAGCGAGGCTTACATCGGACCAAGCGCATTTAATTCCCTCCGAGAAACTCAATGCTACAGTCTCACGGGAACTGGGGGAACCCCCCAGATGAGTGAATTCGAGTAAAACCGCAGGATTTCTTTGTCACACTCGTTCGCCTGCAGCAGCAGGGCACGGGTGCATTTGGCCCCTCCTGTTACTCTGGGGATGACAAGTGGCACTATACAAGCAAGAAATACCCAGTGCGCTGCTGGCTTCGCTTTACGCAGTTTTGGATGATCAGGATCGGTGGAAGGATTTCCTGAAGGGACTCTCCGACTTCGTCGGAACTACCTTCGCTTCCCTGACGTCGATCGTGTTCGACCCGACGCCGACGTTCATGCGGTTCTTCTTATGGGGCATGAGCGATGAGGATGCGCACGAGTACCGGACGTCGTGGGTGTACAAGGATCCTTGGGGGAGCAGCAGGGACATCTCCGCCTTGATTCCCGGCACGATCCTCCGCGGCGAGGATTGTGTTCCCGACGAAGCGCTCGAAAAGAACGAGGCTTACATCGGATTCCTGAAAGCTCGGAACATGCACTATGGAGCGAGCGCCTTTCTCTCCCGGAGCGAACGGATCGTCACGCTAATGTCGGTGTCGCGCTCGAAACGAGCCGGCCGGCTCACCGAGGCAGAACTGGAGCGGCTTCGGTCGTTGGTGCCGCATGTACAGCGAGTCCTTCGAATTCATGACGAAACCAGCGATCTGGAGACGCAACATGAGATTCTGCGCGGGCTTTTCGACCAGGCTTCAGTCGGCATCGTTCTACTCGATCAGGGCGGAGCGGTGCTCACGATCAATAGCAGGGCTCGCTCGTTGATGGAAAGTGGAAGCCTGTTGTACCTTGAAAACCGCTCGCTTCGCGCCTACTGCGCCGATTGCGACCGTGCTCTGCGGGAGGCAACCCGCCGCGCTCTCGATCCTTTCGAAACGGAGTCCGTCGGCGAGGTTGTACCGCTGGGGCAGCGGCTGCCGGACCACGCTATGGGCGGTCCGCTGTTGTGGCTGCTTATTGTTCGGGCACGCCGCGGCGAGACGATTACGCCGTCATCCATTTCCCCCGCCGCGATCATGCAAATCATCGATCCGGCGGCGCCTCCCTGGATCGACCAGGAGGCGCTCCGCAGGGTCTTTTCGTTGAGCAAGGCCGAGGCGGCGGTGGCCGCGAGTCTGGCGAGCGGTCTCAGCATCACGGCGACGGCGGACAGCCTTCACGTCTCTCACCACACGGTCCGCTCGCATCTCAAGACGCTTTTCCTCAAGACCCGAACCAACCAGCAGTCGTCTTTGGTCAGCCTGATTCTGCGCCTGCACTCGCCGCTGACCTGACGGGGCGCGGATTGCACACGCCCATCTCAAGCAACTCGTCAGCTTCACGGGAAGGCTGGATGGGGGTCGGATGGCCTTCACCCGCAGCGTGCGGGTCCGGTCCGGCGCCTACGGCTGGGCTTTGGCGACGGCGCTCACGGTCTTGCCTTCGAGCAGATCCTGCAAATGGTAGACACGCCCGTTGGCGATGACGTGCTTCACCCTGTGGGCATTCTCGATGTTTTCAAGCGGATTGCCTTCAACGATCGCGATGTCGGCGAGTTTGCCGGCCTCAATCGTCCCGGCGTCGATCTGTAGCGCCTCAGCCGAGTTGACCGTGGCAGCGCGCAGCGCCTGGTACGGAGTCATGCCGGCAAGAACGTAGGACATCAGCTCCGAATGCAGATTGAACGCGCTGGGTGAATCCGTTCCCGCGACGATCTTTCCACCGGCCTTCATCACATCCATCACCATTTTGTAGCCGCCCTGGGTGGCAGCAGGTCCGCCGGCCAAAACGCGGATGCCGGCTCCGCCGTCGAGAATCTGGGTGCGCAGCCAAGCGGGGTAGAGATCGAACCGCGGGTCGGTCTTGAGCGACGGATCATCGGCGAACAGCTTCTGCGCGCCGGTACCGGCGAACAGAGTGGGGGTGAGATAGCGCTGGGATTTGCCGAAAATCTGGATCACGTCGTCATAGGCGCGCGCGAGCGTGGCGGCTTTGGGCGAATAACCGCGGCGGCTGGTGGCGGTGGTGTGCTCCGTGTCATCGACGCCGACAAAAGCCGCGGGGTAAATCTCATGCGTCGCCACCGGGACGCCGATGGAGTGCGCGAACTCCACCACGCGCTGCTGCTGCAAATCGGGCAGGCGCACGTAGCTCTTGATCAGGTCGTGCTGCAGGATCTTGGAGCGCTCCAATTCCATCTCGAGCTGCGCGGGTCCGGAGATGGCCACGCCCATTTTGTAATAGACGCGCTGCCACTCCATCAAATATCCGGCGGTGAAGATGCGCGGGCCGGGACGCACGCCGGCGTCGTTGGCTTCGCGATCCTCTACCCCTTCATAGGGCGTGTTACCGGGGCTGCGAACGGTGGTGATGCCGAAGGCGAGCCAGGCGCGATCCTCGGCCTCGCCGAAATCTTTCTGCAAGTGAGAGTGAAACTCGATCAGGCCCGGCATGGCGGTGAGATTCGACGCATCAACCACGGTTGCTCCCGCGTGTAGGCTGGCGTTGTGCGGCACGACGCTGGTGATGCGGTTGCCATCGATGACGATGTCCATGTTGGCGCGAGCCGTTTCACTTTTCCCGTCAACGAGCCGACCGGCGTGCACCACGATCCGGCCCTTGGGAACCGCGGGCGTGTACTTGAGACCCAGAGGGATCTCGCGCGTCTGGCCGCTCTCAACGTCGATGAGCTTGAGTTTCTCGTTGGATTGATACAGGATGTGCTTGGAATCGCCGGCCCAGCTTGGCGAGTGCGCGATTTCGGCGGTGAGATGCCGCGGTGGTCCCAAAGGCTCGCCGGTCTTCGCCACTGGCCATACGGCGAGCTGTCCTTCGTAAATCGCGGCCATTTTCTTGCCGTCGGGCGACCACACCGGCCCACATCCGCCGCGCGAATCGATGGAGAGATTAGGCACCGGCGCGAACCACTGATCAGGACCGCCGGCGATGGGAACGGTCAAAACCTGATTGGTGCCTTCGCGGAAGCTCTTCGAATACTGCGAGACCATTGCGAGCGCGATGCGCGTTCCATCCGGCGACCAGGTCGGGTTGCCGGGTCCGAACAGCGAGGCGTGGATCTTGGATACTTTGCCGGTGTCGACGTCGACCACCGAAAGGCTGGCGGCGCGCCACATGCCGTCGACATCGAAGAACGCGACGTGCTTGCCGTCGGGCGACCAAGTGGCGCCCATGGGCTGCGTGGTGAGCGTGGTGAGCTGGCGGTCGCGGCCGGTTTTGAGATCGCGAATCCAGAGCTCCAGCAGTTTGCCGCCTTTATCGGAGGAATAGACAAGCTGATTTCCGTCCGGCGACCACGCCGGATCGGTATCGAGGTATTTATCGTTGGTGAGATTTTGCTGCTTCTGGCCGATGGTCATAACATAAATGTCACCGACCGCCGCGAAGGCGATCTTGGTTCCATCGGGCGAAAGCACCGGTCGCACGATGCCCAAAGCCTGACGTGGGGTGGTGGAGTCGAGATCGCGCTTGCGGCGCGTGTACTGCGCCGCCGCCTGCACCACTTGCAGCGTGGCTTTGAAATCGATCGTCTTCGCGTCGCCGCCGGTGATGGAGCGCTTACGAATCTTGCCGTCAGAGATGTAGAAGAACTCGGTGGGCGAAGCCCACGAGACGCGGAAGGAGAAGGCGTTCTCAGTGCCGGTGAGGGGCTTGCCGTCGAGTTCGAGACGGCTCTCGCCAGTGGGCGCCGCATGATAGACGATCTGCCCGCCGGGCCCCCAGGACGGCGCTTCGACGGTGCTGGAGGCGGTGACAACTTTACGCTCGACTCCATCGGACACACGCACCGCCCACACCGAATGCCCATCTTCGCGGGTCGAATGAAATGCGACTTCTTTATCGTCGGGCGACCAACTCGGCATGCGATTTTCCGCTGGATTGTTGGTGAGCCGGCGAATGTCGCCGCTGGCCACGTCGAGCACCCAGATGTTATAGCTGCTCCCGAGCGGGTTGCCGCGATCGGAGGCAAACGCGATGCGCGTGCCGTCGTGCGACCAGGCGGGTTCCCGGTCATCATAAGGTCCGACGGTGAGTTTGTGCTGGTTGCCGCCGTCCGGCGCGATCGCCCACAGGTCGTAGCCGCCATCGCGATAGGCGAAGAAGGCGATCCACTTGCCGTCGGGAGACCAGACCGGCTGGCGCGCGTCATTGAAGACATCGGTGATGCGCTTGGCCGTGCCGCCCGTGGCAGGCAGGGTCCAGATGCTGCCCTGCAGATCGATGGCGAGCGTGCGGCCGTCGGGTGAGACAGCCACCGACATGGAGGTTCCCTCGGTAACGGTCACGTCGATGGGTGAAGGCGCGAAGGCAGTGCCCACCGCGGTGCACAGAATGAGTTCAAGAATTGCGATAAAAACGGCTCGTTTCAATTCCCGCTCCCTTTGCGGTCGAGTTCCGCCAGCGCTGCTCGCAAATTTGGAGAATCCTGCACCGCCAGAGCGCGCCGGTACAACTCCGCCGCAGCCGGATAATCCTGAAACTTGGTTTCAATGTACGCGAAGACGGCCAGCGCTTCGAAGCTGTCCGCGTGCACAGCGAGGACACTGCGGATTCGATTCCGCGCGGAGTCGAGTTGACTGGAGAGCGCATCAACGCGCGCCAGCTCAATCTCGGCCGCCTCGGTCGCCCCCTTATCGAGCGACGCAGAGAGACTCTTGCGAGCCTCGTCGAGTTTCCCTCTGAGCAGCCACTGATGCCCGACGAAGGCGTAGCGCAGAGACGGAGCGAGGTTCGCATTGAAGGAAAGCACAGTCGATGCTGCGGCTGAAGGCTTGTCCGCGCGAATCACCAGAGGAGAGCGCTTTGACTTTGACGCCGTGTTGGCTTCGATTGAATAAGTGCCGGGAGGAAGATGCGACGGCAGAGTCGTCCAGGCGACAGCGGCCGGCCAGGCGGCGCTCGCCGCATCGGAAACCGAGCGCCACACAACTTCGGTGCCGCTGCGAATCATCCAGGTTACTTTCTGAGGCTCCGGAAGGGCGATCAGCACGGCCTTGCCGTCGGCATTCAAATCGAACTGGTTGCTCTCAAAGCTGAACGGAGTCAGGCGATGCTCCGCGGTCATGTCGGTTCGATCCGCGCGTAGAATCTCGCTCATGGCTTCAAGATTGGGAGCCACAGGATCGGGAACGATCAAACTGTAGGGGAAATGTTTTCCGTCGACGTCGAAGATCAGCCGGTAGGTTCCGGGCAGCAGGTCGAGGCGATGGGTGTAGCGAATCGGAGCCGGGTCCGGAAACTTGAGGCTGAGGTGGTTCTGATATACCGTGATCTCGTTTGCGAGCACCTCGACATCGAGAGTCTTCTGCGCGGTCACTTCCAGCCCGAGATCGACCTGCGACCCTCCGAAGGGCGAAGGCGTTTCAAGAATATCCAGCTTGGGGCGCGAGACGATAAAGCGCGATTTCACCAGCGCCGTGATCGGCGTAGCCAGCATGAACTGCGGCGAAGCGACGCGTCCGATAATCGTGTCGTTTTCTTCATAGCGGACGCCGCTGGCCACGTTGACCGAAGCCGAGACAATTTCGTCTTCTCCCGGAGGAGCTTGAATGCTTTGGCGGATCTGCTGCTCGGTCAGATCGTCATTCGGACCGAAGAGGTCGACGTTAGCGGCTTGCGGCAGCAGCAGAGCGCGGATGGTATCGCGCGTGGGCGAGTACAGCTTGGGAAGGCCGACGTTATTCTTGAGATAGAACATCAGCGCGACTTCGGTATTGAGGACTCCGGGGATTTCGGAGTAATACCAGATCTCGATCGGATTAAAACTTCGCGAGGAAGGAATGCGGGTGATCTTGTTCGGAGGGCCTAGCGAAAGATAGACCCGTCCCTGATCCGTGTTCACTCCCGAACCGAACTTTCCAGACCCGAAATTGGCGTCGATGTAATCGAAGCGGTCGCGGTACTCCCTGGCGGTGATGTTCTTGGTGCCCCAGAAGGTCTCTTCAAATTTCTCGCGATCCTCACCCTTAAGCGAAACATACGCTTTCTTCTCCGCCGGGGTGATGATCGGCGACGCCAAGTCGAGCCACCCCGGCTCCGCCGCATGGCAGAGGGCGGCAGAGGCAAACAGCAACAGCGAAAATCTTAATGGTCTGACCATCGTGGGTCGAATATACCTCTGTAACCGAAAACCGTCAAAATTCAAAGCGGCCGGCAAACTGCAGCATGCGCGGCTGATAGGTCAGATCTCCAATGGTAGTCACCTGAGCCGGCAGTCCGAAGGAAGCGACGTTGACGGTACTTTGATAATTCCCGTAATTGGCGTGGTTCAGCAGGTTGAACGCCTCGATCATGGGAATGAAGCGATAATGCTCCTTAACCGTAAATGTCTTCGACAGTCGCATGTCTAGTCGAACGATCGGCTGGCCCACAAAACAATCTCGCGAGACGATATCTTCGCCGGCGAAACCAGGCGCGGGGCCGATACAAGTCGGGTTGATGAAAGTCGGCGTGCTGGCCGGGACCAGGCGATTGTCGACCACGCCGGAGAGCCCCAGCGGAGTCGCGCTCGACAACACTTGGTAATTCTGGCCCGACCCGACATGCAACTGGCCGCTGAGCGCGATCCCTTTCCAGATGCTGTACGTGCCGGCGACGGTCAGGGTATTGGTCTGGTTGTCGGGTGAAGGGCCCCATTCCGCCGCCAGGTTGAACGGATTGTTGGGATAGTAGAACGGGCCCGTGGTCGAATCCTTCAACCGCGAAAGTGTGTACGCAATTTGCGTCGAGAACGCCTGCGAGAAGCGATGCTGAATGGCGACCTGAAGGCCGTTATAGATCGACCCTCCAGCGTTGGGCGTGGTGAAATTCTTGATGTTGGAGTATGCCGGATCCGGCCTGCCGGAGGTCGCGGGGTTCTCGGCGTAACCGGTGGAGATGTTCTCGTACAGATTTGCGTCGTCGCGCACCCAATCGTGATAGATGCGGAAGTGGACGAAATCCGCCGACGCCGTCCAGTTCTTGGCGAATTGATGCTCCACTCCGCCGCTCACCTGCAGCGAGTAGGGCGTGTGCACGTCGGGGCCCAGCGGCTGGATGCTCTGGATGCTGACCGGGACCTGCCCGGAGAGGAATTGCTGCGCAGTGTAACCGAACGGATTGGGCGACTGCAGCAGGTTGATCGGGTTGGCCGCGTTCGGCGAAAGCGACGGCGAGAGCGTGGTCTGGCCGTTGAAGATATCGCCGTCAATGGTCTGGTTCGCCTGAATGTCGGCATAGAACAGGCCCGCTCCGCCGCGGATAACGGTCTTGCGCGAACCCGTGGGATCGTAGGTAAAACCGAAGCGTGGCTGGAACAGCGCGTTCTGGTTATAGTGCGGCGTTTCCGGAGCGCCGGCGCCGGTCAGATGCAAGTTCGGATTAAAGATGCCCAAATCGTTGTCGTAGCGAATTCCCAGGTTCAGCGTCAGCTTTTTGCTTACTTTCCAATCATCCTGGAACCAGGCGCCCATGTTGTTGGTGGGAATGTCGTAGATGAAGTTGCCGAAGCCTTGCACAAACGTGGTGACGTAAGGATCCAGTAACGCTACGTTCCAGGAGCTCGGCTGATTCCACACTGGGAAAACGTTGATGAGCGAGACATTCGTGGTAACGGCGGAACTGAAGCCGGTCACGACTCCCCGAACATATTGGCCAAAGTTTCCGGAATAGGGCAGGTGCTGATAATCGGCGCCGAACTTGAAGCTATGGTCGCCCTTCAGCCAGAACAGATCGTCGCGAACCTGGGTGTTGCTCTGTCCCAGGGTCTGCGGGTAATTATAGGGCGCGCCCCAACTGCCGCCGTCCAGGCCCTGAAAACCCATGGTCTGCAGCAGCGGTGTATTCGACCAACTGTAGTGATTGAATCCGATCTTGGCTTCGTTCACCACGGTCGGTGACAGAGTCCATGTCCAGGTTCCGGCGACGGCATAAAAGGTTCGCGTGGCGTCGTACTCTCCCTGCGGAGAGACCGTGCCGGAAACGCCGTCATAGGGAATCGCGTAGGTCGACCCCGACCCGCGCACAGACAAACGCTGCTTGGTGTTGATCTGCCAATCCATGTGCAGCAGGTATGCGCGGGTGTTATAAGAATTCGGGAAGTTGAAGGTGATTTGCTTTCCGTTTTGGGTGTAATCGGTGGGCGAATCGACCGAGGTGAGCGGCTGGCGCTCGCCCTCGAAGGAGAAGAAAAAGAATACTTTGTTCTTGAGGATCGGACCGCCGAAGGTCCCGCCGAACTGCTGATCGGAGAATGGAAGCACCTTATGCGCCACCGGATCGGCGGCGTTGAAATCGCTGTTGCGGAAATAGCCGAACAGCGTGCCGTGGAACGCGTTGGTGCCGGACTTGGTCTGCGCGATCACCTGCAAGCGCGAGGACCGGCCCATGGTGGCGTCGAAGCGATTGGTGATGATCTGATACTGATCGATCGCGTCGTCGCTGAAGATCGGCTGGCCGAAGCTGGTGCCGGCGGAGTTCTGCGTCACCTGCTGGCCGTCCACGTTGATCTGCATTTTGCCGCTGTCGGTTGAACCCAACGGCGAATTCTGCACGTCGTTGCTGGTAATTCCCGGAACCATCATGGCGAGTTGCAAATAGTTGCGCCCGTTCAACGGGATCTTCGATACCTCCACCGGGCTGACGTCGCCGGAGACGTTGGAGTTCGAGGTATCTACGAACTCAGCCTCGGCTTCTACGTTTACCGTCGAGCCGGTTTTGGAAACCTGCATGTCCATATCGACGGTGGCCGTCTGGCCTACCAGCACCTCCACGGTGCGCTCCGCCGGCGCGAAGCCCGGAGCGTCGAAACGCAGCACGTAGGCGCCTGCTCGAAGGCTGGGAAACTGATAGAGTCCTGTGTTGTTGGTTGTGGTTGCGAGCTGGGTGCCGTCCGCGGCTGTCACCGTGACCTTGGCCTCTGCCAGAACCGCCTTCGAAGCGTCGGCCACTCGCCCGCTGATTCCGGTTTGCTGCGCCACAAGAGGCAAAGAGATCGAAATCCCCAGCAGCAACCAGTTGAGGCGCAACCACCTGAAGCGATGGCCCGCCTGCCCAATTCCCTTCAAGCCGAATTTCCCCGTCATTTGTTGTAAGCCGCCTCCAGCGAAGTCTTTTGTGTGACTCGACTTGGGTTCGCGAATCAACTTAGCGATTGCGGATCGGGCCGCGCGAAGGTTCCCTCAGGGAAGTGGTGGATCTGGCAACGGATCGACGGGGAGAAACGCGGACGGGCGTCAGGAATCCTGCGATGGATTGTCGGACAAAATTGACTTGTTAGGAAGTGTAAGGGCAATCCGATCTTGTGTCAAGAGGGTTAAAGGCAGTTGCCAAGAGAAACAGGTCTATTGCACGATGGCGTTCTGGAGGTCGATTGAGCCCCGGGAAGGTTTTATTGCCGCTCGCAGGACTTGCCCTGTTGTTCACAGCGGGCGCATGGATACTGAGGCGCAGAGCCGTCGAGCGAGAGGCAGCGCAGGAGCCAGCCGGATCGGGCCACGTAAGTTCCGCAACCTGCGCCGGATGCCATCAGGAGATTGCCAGAACATATCGCCTCACGGGCATGGCGCGATCCTTTTCCCGGCCGAGCGCGGGAAACACCGTGGAGGATTTCAACATCCACAACACGCTTTACAACCGCGCTTCAGACCGTTATTACACATTGCTGGAACACGATGGCAATTGGTTCCAGGGGCGCTACCAACTGGGATACGACGGTAAAGAGATAAGCGTTGTTGAGAAACACTGCCTTTATCCATG
Source organism: Bryobacterales bacterium (assembly GCA_963838455.1). Taxonomy (GTDB): domain Bacteria; phylum Acidobacteriota; class Terriglobia; order Bryobacterales; family Bryobacteraceae; genus Palsa-187. The sequence continues at coordinate 3,757 of CAWISY010000022.1, read as the reverse complement.
ACTTCTCTAAATTCAAAGAGAATTGCGAAATCGACAGGCGCGCCATTGAGACGGTGGGCGATGCTCTCGCGGGCTCCAACCGCCCATTGGTCGTCACCTCCGGGACCGGGGCGCTTGCGCCAGGCAAGCTCGCCACCGAAGACATGGATGCCCCTTTCCACCCGGCGATGCCTCGCGTTTCCGAACAGACCGGCTTGGCGCTCATTGCGCGTGGTGTGCGCGTGTCGGTGATGCGCCTGCCGCAAGTGCATGACCGGGACAAGCACGGCCTGGTCAGCTACCTGATCGCTGTCGCTCGCCAGAAGGGTGTCTCGGCGTATGTCGGCGACGGACTGAACCGCTGGCCCGCGGTGCACCGGCTGGATGCTGCGCCCCTTCTACAGGCTGGCGCTTGAGAAGGGGATTGCCGGAGCGAGGTATCACGCCCTTGCCGAAGAGGGTGTGCCGGTTCGGCAGATCGCGGAAGCAATCGGCCGGGGCCTCAAGATACCGGTCGCCGCCAAGTCCCCGAGCAAGCCGCTGGTCATTTTGGCTGGCTTGGCATCTTCGCCGGGATGGACACGCCGGCGTCAAGCGCGCTGACGCAGCAAACGGCTGGGATGGCGCCCGACACAGAAGAATGGAATGATTGGCGATCTCGACCGCGCGAGCGCGTTCGCAGGCTAGGCGCCGGGTTCTTCGCTCTCGTCGCCCCGTTAGGGCCTTATCGATCAGGTCGTTGCCTTACTGCTCCGCCACGTACCCAAGCGGAGCGTGTCAGGAACCCACGTTCACAATTTTTCCGATCCAGTTTGGTTCATCTGTCGCTGCACGAAGCAGGCAGTCGGCGCAATCGTCAAAGGAAAGCGGAACGAGTACCGCGACTCGTGTTGACGGACCTGCCGTATAGCGTCCCGTTGCCGGCTTATCTGTCAATACGACCGGGCGAACGATGACCCATTCCATGTCTATTTTCTGCGTCATCCGCTCGGCGGCCGCCTTGTCAGTAACTGCAGCAGTGAATATCCGGCCCGATACACGGACGACAAAGCGGTTGAGACGGGAGAGCTCGCGTCCATCGCTCAAGCCGATACCACTTTGCATTATGAACCGCCGGACGTTCGCACGTTTGCATTCGGTGAGAATGCTGGCGACACCGACTGACATGAGCGTTCCCGGCGAGAGGTTCTTTTCTGGTCCGATGCAGCTAATGACGGCCTCCACGCCGTCAAGAGCACCTGTCAGCCCCCCTGGGGAAAGGACATCTCCTCGGACGAGGGACAGCCGGCCGGCAGATGACAGTCGCTCCGGGTGGCGAGCAACGGCCGTAACGAAGTGCCCTTGTGCAAGTGCATGCTTTACCACTCTGCGTCCGGTCGCACCCGTCGCTCCAACAACTGCTATCTTCATATCTCCCCTCCGTTGGCGCCCATCACGATGATTCGGATCGCGAGCGCCATCCGTCGCTTGTAGTCAGACAGGTTTCCGGCCGCCGACTTGACGCCAGCCGAAGTGTCGAGAAGATGCCTCGCCAGTTCCTGCGCGCCGATTCCATGCCGCTCCCATCGAGCGGCCGTGCCGGCCTGCGTCAGGGTATCGGCAATGACTGAAAGCACATCCGCCTCGAAGCGGGAAACGATGCTTTCCTCCTGAGATCGCGCGACCACCAGCAACTCCGCAATGTTGATCTGGGACGAAACGGCGAGCAAATCTCCGCAAAGAACCTCGAACACCCCCATCAGTGTTTGCTCCACAGTGCCGTTCTGATTGACGGCGAGACGTCGGATCGAAACCAGCATCTGCTGTGTCAGATATTCCAGGGCTGCACGAAATAGCCGCTCTTTGTTGCGGAACTGGAGATAGAGCGTCTGCCGGGATACTTCGGCTGCGGCCGCGACGTCCTCCATCGAGGTCTTCCGGTATCCGAACTGGAAGAAAACCTTCAGGGCCGCCGCCAAAATCGCCGCCTGTCGTGGCGGCCGCGCTGCCTCGCTCGCCTCATGCATTGGCTGCATCTCTTGCACGCCCGGCTGGCAAGGGGATAGGCACTCCCGACAACACTTCGCTGACAATCCAGAGACGATCGGCGGTGGCAGGATTCAGAGCCCGCGCGGGAATCCGCACCGCCGCCGGAGATCCACGCAGTCCCATCCAGCCAGACGGGCCCCAATAAGAACCGTTGTGCGCGCTCGGATCTGTGGCGGCCCGCAGGGAGGGCTGAGCACCTTGTAATGCACTCCCAGCGATCAGCGGATTGCGCGATAGGCCACGAAGCCAACCAAGATTGCGCTGCAAGTCGGTCCTGGCCCCGCCAGGATGCGCCGCAAATGCCGAAACGACGGACTCGGCTGCCGCCAAGCGTCGAGCAAGCTCAAGCGCGAAAACGAGGTTGGCCATCTTGCTTTGCCCGTATGCGGGCCATTTCGCATAGCGCCGGCGCTGCCATTGCAAATCATCGAAGTCCATATGGCCGAAATGCGCGGCAAGGCTGGAGACCACGACGACACGGGCTGAGCCGGAGGCAATCAGTACCGGCATGAGGCGGCCGATGAGGGCGAAGTGGCCGAGGTGGTTCGTCCCGAACTGCAATTCGAAGCCCTGCTTCGTCTGGCCATAAGGCGGGACCATGACGCCCGCGTTGCAGATGAGGATGTCGAGCCGGGTGAAGGTCCCTGCGCAGGTGGCAGCGCCCATGGCCACGGCGTCGAGATCGGCAAGGTCAAGCGACAAAGAGTGGAGTTTGGCCTCCGGAATTTCCGCTCGGATTCGCGCGACAGCCGTGGCGGCCTTATCCAGATCGCGGCACGCCAAAACCGTCTCGGCCCTATGTCGAGCGAGAGCACGTGCGGTTTCAAAGCCGATGCCAAAGTTAGCGCCGGTCACCAGCGCGACCCGTCCAGCCAGATCAGGGATGCGGTCTAAAGCCCACGCCACGAAGCTTCACCTCCAGAAGTAGCTAGACGATCTTTACATGTGTGGTAGTGTTTGCAAAGTCCGGCTCGGCGCCAGAATCCGACAGGAGGGCCATTTTCAGGTCACTTTCCTGAAAGCCACAAATTCGGTCCTGGTTGCCGCCATGCGTTGAGCCTTAAGCAGTAGGTACCGGAGATTCCGATATCCACGGCCACGGCGTGAGAGAGACTTGATGTTCCCATTGATGGCTTCCACCATGCCCAGAGGAACTTTGGTGCGACAGTAGTTCAAGATGCCGTCCAGATGTTTCACCAGCATGTCAGCCAGTTTCTCGAACTGCCTGAGCCGCTGCCAGCGTAATTGATCCATCCATCGCTGGAGATAGCTCAACATGGCACCTTCATAGCGGTAATTCCAGAGCCGATCCAGGCTCTCCTTGAGCACGTAGGCTTTGAAGAGCTTGCGGTTGAGAGCAAACAATGAGTTGAGTTTCTGCCGCCTGTCGGAGGTCAGGTTGATCCACCGGCTCAGCAGCAGCCAGCGCTGTCCTTTGACCAGCCCGCGCATGTGCCCGCCCTTGCGGAAAAACTCTGCCCGCCGTACTTCATCAATAGCCTGGTTGGCATGTTGCATGATGTGGAACTTGTCATAGACGATGCGGCAGCGGGGAGCCCACTGCTCGATGCTCAGCGGGAAAGGCTCCCACATATCTACGCACGCCGCGTCGATACCTGCTCTTTGCCGGGCGCTCAATTCCGTATTGAAGAACTGGTCCAGGGTCTCCTTTTTCCTCTCCCGCCCGAACCACAGCGGTTCGCCGCTCTCCAGGTTGCTGGCCACGGTCAAGAATTTCTGCTTCTTCCCT
>CAWISY010000021.1:0-7631 GCA_963838455.1 Bryobacterales bacterium | reverse complement strand
GAGCAGGAAACCGACGAAGCGCCCATTCTATGCCGCCTTTCTGATTTGTTGAAGTTCAACGAATTCGGCATTGGTGACAGCCATGCGTTTGGCCTTCAGCAGTAGGTAGTGGACGTTTTTATAGCCACGACCACGATTGATCAGCATCCGAATGTTTCCATTGAGCGCCTCGATCACACCGAAGCGAACCTTGGTCCGGCAGTAATTCAAGATCCCCTCCAGATGCTTCAGCAGCATGTCGGCGAGTTCTTCGAACGGCCTCAGCCGTTGCCACTTCAGTTGGTCCATCCACCTCTGCAGGTAGTTGAGCATCGCGCCTTCGTAGCGGTAGTCCCAAAGCTTCTCCAAGCTCTCTTTGAGAAGGTAGGCTTTGAACACGCGCCGGTTCAGTTGGAACAGCCGGTTGAGTTCTCCGCGTTGCGGAACAGTCAGGTTCTTCCACCGGCTCATCAGGAGCCACTTCTTTCCCTTGATCAGCCCGCGCTTTTGTTTTCCTTGACGGAAGAACTCCGCCCTCCGCACTTCGTCTATGGCATCGTTGGCATGCTGGAGGATGTGGAACTTGTCGTACACGATCTTGCACTGTGGCGCCCATTGCTCGATGCTCAACCGGAACGGTTCCCACATGTCCACGCACGCCGCCTCTATCCGCCTGCGTTGCCGGGGTCTTAACTCATCACGGAAGAATTCATCCAAGGTTTCCTTCTTCCGCGTTTTGCCAAACCACAGTGGCTCGCCGGTTTCCAGATTGCACACCACCGTGAGGAACTTGTCCTTCTTGCCGCGGTACAACTCGTCCACGCCCATCTGCCGCAGCGGCGGCTTGCGCCGCTTGGCCTCCCAACGTTCCAGGCATCGCAGGTCGATCGCGCGCACCGTGCTTTCGGCCATGCCGAACCGGCGGGCCACTTGTCGAGCCGACGCGCTCTCGCAAGCTTGCCCCACAGCTTCTTCGAATCGTTTGCTGAACGGAGCCTTACTCGGTAACTGGGCCACCTTCTCTGCACGGAATCCGCAGCGGGGGCACTTCATCCGATACGTCTCTACCACCACCGTCGTCGAGTACTCGAAGCAGGGCAGGTCCCGTACCTCCCGCTCGCTGATCTCTTGGATCTTGCTGGCCGGTACAGGCTGACCGCACCCGGAGCAGATCAATTTAAGCCCCGCCTTCTTCCGCCTCACCCACAGCTTCAGCTTTTTGCGCGGCTCATCGATTTCCTTCGCATACACCTGGTATCCCGGCCATCCCAGGACTCTTGTCCAGTCTCGCTCCTTCATGCCCTCAGGCTAGCGTACGCGTCAATGGATCAGTGCGGCGTTATTGAAGCCAGTCGAATTCCTGCTCAGAGCCCTAAAAAGGCTGAAGGTGCCGCAGCACGGGCGATTTTTCAAACACCTAGTCGTCCCACCCTCCGTCCTTCAACCGATTTTCTCCGGGATTAGGGAATGGATTGTCCGCAATCTGGATGGTAACCTCTGAGTAGCGTTCTCGGAGAACCGGTAAAACGCTCTACCGCGTTCGTCGTCATTGACCCCCATGTGACTGTCGGGGCATACCAAGTAAGTTTGGGGTAGTCTGAGGGATGGCTGGAGGATTCATGGTGAGCGACATCAGTGAAGATCTTGCGAAGAAGAAGGAGGCGATGCTGGAGTTTCGCCGCTACCGCGATGCGGGGCTGGCTGTGCCGCCCGAGGTTCGTGCGAGGCACGTTACCGCAACCAACGACGGCTACACAACAGGACCCGACCCGGGGCAGAAGATCCCTGATTTCGCGCTAACAGACCAGCATGGAGCTGTCCGGAGCTTGGGCGATCTAGCCGGCCCGAACGGGCTGTTCCTGGTGTTTCATAGGAGCGCTGAATGGTGCCAGTATTGCCGGTCGCAACTGGTGGAACTGGAACTGTCGCGGCCTCTGTTCGAAACCAAAGGGGTGAGGATCGCGGCGATCAGCTACGATTCGCAGGAAGCGCTGAGCGCGTTCGCACAGCAGCATTCCATCGGCTATTCGCTGCTGTCCGACCGTGGAAGCGAGACGATCAAGAAATTTGGGATATTCAACCACAACATGGCTCCGGGGTTGCGCGCATTCGGTGTGCCGCATCCGGTGGAATATCTGGTGAGCTCGGATGGAACTGTGGTTGGAAAATACTTCGTCCCGAACTATATGAACCGCGTGACTGGTGCGTCAGTCGCCTTGCGGGAGCTAGGCGCGACGGGAGAAGATGCGCCCACGGTGCTGTTGAGAGACGGCGCGCTATCGGCCGAGTTCGGCTTTCCGGCCAAGCGGGTGTTCTCTGGACAGGAGCTAGCGTTCTTCGCCCATTTCACTGTAGAACCCGGCTGGCACGTCTACGGACCGTCGGCTCCGAAGGAGTACACTCCACTTGAGGTTCGCTTCGACGACACGAAGGTGCAGCGGCAGTGCCTCTCGCTCCCCGAGGCGGAGCAGATGGACGTCGCTGTTCTGGGGGAGACCGTACCGTTCTATCGAGGCTCGTTCGAGGCGATAGGGACTCTGCTGTTGAAGCATCCGCTGCCCGAAGGAGAGCTGGGGCTGACGGGACGACTGGTGGCGCAGCAGTGCTCGGAGAAGGCGTGCGAGGCTCCGCGGGAGACGGCGTTCGAGCTGAAGCTCGACGTGCGGGCGTTTGTGATCTCCGACCGTGAGCGGAAGCTGATTGAAGCGAAACGGAGCTAGATCAAAAATCCGGCGTGGCCGCTGCAGAGGTGCTTGCTTCGGTCCGATGACGCGCGATTCACCCTTCGGTTCGATCCCGATTCGATCATTCACAGCCGACCGGATGCGTTGCTTGCAGCCGAGGTATCTTTCCGTGGTCTGAATCGAGACGTGGCCCAGTAGGAACTGTATCTGCTCTAACTCGCCGCCCGCCGAGTGGCACAGCCTCGCGCAGGTGCTTCTCAGGTCATGCGGTGCCAGCTTGTCGATAGCCGTCTTCGCGGCGAACTCACGGACGACATGCCAGACAACTTTCTCGGTCATACTTTCACCCCAGACCCGCCCCGCTCTGTTCACACGACGGAACAGCCTGCCGGAAGTAATTCCCGCACCGGTCAGCCAAACGTCAAGGTTCTGCTTAACCCAGTCCGGCATGGGCACCGTTCGGATGTGACCGCCCTTTCCGATGAGATCGACAATGGCCCAGTGTTGTTCTCGCTGCTGCGGGTGGGAGAAGGTCAGCTCAACGGCTTCATGCCGCCTTAAGCCGCAGGCGGGCAACACAGCCAGAAGGGCGCGGTCCCGCTTGCCCTTCAGTCGCTCCGTATCGGGAGATTGCCAGAGGATTTCGCCCTGTTCGGCCGTCAACCAGTTTCCCAAGCCCACTCCCAGTTTCCTGACGCCCTTCACGCGCCGGATACCGGCGGCAAGGTCGGGGCTAAGAAGGCCGCAATCGGCGGCTTCGTAAGCAAGCCTTCGCACAGACCCGAGACGCAGATTAACGGTTCCGGATGCAAGCTTTCGGGATTCCAGGTGCATGCGATAACGGACAACAACGGTTCTGTTGAACGATAGTCTCGGCTCCGAGCAATACCATTCAATGAACTCATCCATTGCGTGACGATATCCACGCTGAGCGTCGCGAGAACTCAGGCTGTTCAGAACGGCTGATTTTGCTTGGTCGAGATCCGGCAGACGCAAGACGGTTTTGGGTGCCGGCCGCCGTTTCTTGGGGGAGCGTTTGGTTGCCATCGTCAGCGGTCCTCCTCGACCGCCAAACGATCATGCAATAGTTCGAGGTAGGGGATGATAGCGCCTGACTCAGGCGCAATCTGCATCTTGATCGGACTCACACGCCACTTGCAAGAGTGATCGGCCCGAGCCTTACGAGGGTCTTGCGCAGGAACGGTCTGCGCCGCGGCCAGCCACGGGGAGCAGGAAACACAGGTCGTTGTACAATGATCCTCTGTGCATCCGGACCCGGCGGATCGCGCCTCGGAAGCTCCCTGCCGCAAGGATGAGAGCGAGCCCATAGTCTACTGTCCCGTCTGCCGCCGCCGCCTGACCGAACTCAAGTGCAAGCTAGTCTGCAGCCAGTGCGGCTACTATATGAGCTGCGCCGATTACTACTGAGGAGAACCCCATGTCCGAAGCCGCCGTCAAAGCCGAAGCCCACCCGCCGGAAGCGCAGATCGTCGAAATGGTCATGGCGCAGTTTGTGTCGCGCCTGATCTATCTCACCGCCACACTGAAGCTCCCCGACCATTTGGCCGGCGGACCCAAGACCGCCGATGAGCTAGCGCCGCTCACCGCAACCCATGCGCCCTCGCTCTACCGGGTGATGCGGACGCTGGCCAGCTTGGGCTTGTTCACCGAAGACGCGTCGCACCGTTTCGCGCTGCGGCCCCTGGGCGCGGTGCTCCAGTCCGGCACGCCCAGCTACGCCACGGCCCTAACCCTGGGCGGCGATATCGTGACGCGCTCTTTGGAATGCATGCTCTATTCGGTCCAAACCGGACAGAGTGGCTTCACAAAATCCTTCGGCGTCGCTCCATTCGAGTGGCTGGCGAGCCATCCGGCAGAGGCCTCGCTGTTCAACGACACCATGGTGGGATTCCACGGAATGGAACCGCCCGCCGTCGCCTCGGCCTACGACTTCTCGCCCTTCCGCACCATCGCCGACGTGGGCGGCTCCACCGGAAATCTGCTCACCACGATTCTGGCGCACCATCCCGCGCCGCGCGGCATTCTCTTCGACTTGCCGCACGTGGTGCGCGACGCGCCGTCCCTGATCGCGCAGCGCGGCTTGACTGATCGTGTCCAAATCGAAGCGGGCAGTTTCTTCGACCGCGTTCCGGCCGGGGCGGACGCCTACATGCTTTCGCACGTCATCCACGACTGGAACGAGGAGCAGTGCTTGACCATCCTGGGCCATTGCCGCGGCGCGATGAACCCCGCCGGACGCTTGCTGCTGGTCGAGATGGTCCTTCCGGACGGCGACACCCCGCACCCCGGAAAGATGCTCGACATGGTCATGCTGAACGTGCCGGGAGGCGAGGAACGGACCGAAGCGGAGTACAGGGCGCTGCTCGACAAAGCCGGATTTCGACTGACGCGCGTGGTGCCGACGGCATCTCTGGCGAGTATCGTAGAAGCCGCCCCACGTTAACCGGTGACGGATAGCTTCCGTATAGCCCGTGATACATTCCCTATCCGCTTCTTGATGGGATAGACTTGCCTAATCCACCGACATGCCTCTCTCTAAAGGCGACCGGCTCGGCCCCTACGAAATTCTTGCCCTCGTCGGCCAGGGCGGAATGGGCGAGGTGTATCGGGCTCACGATGACCGCCTTCGCCGCGATGTCGCCATCAAGGTTTCGGCGGAACGCTTTAGCGAGCGCTTCGAGAGAAGCTCGCGCGATCGCTTCTCTGAATCACCCCAACGTGTGCACGCTGCACGATGTCGGGCCCAACTACCTGGTGATGGAACTGGTGGAAGGGGAGACGCTGGCGGAGCGGATCAGCCAGGGTCCGATTCCCCTTGAGGAAGTACTGGGTATTGCGAAACAGATTGCGGACGCGCTGGAGGCTGCGCATGAGAAGGGCATCACACACCGCGACCTGAAGCCAGGCAACATCATCATCAAGCCAGGCGGCGGCGTCAAGGTGCTCGACTTCGGATTGGCGAAGATGGGCGGCACCCCCACGGCGCAGTCGGACAACTCACCAACTCTGACAATGGGCGCAACTCAGGCCGGAGTCATTCTGGGCACGGCCGCTTATATGGCTCCGGAACAGGCTCGCGGCAAGGAGGTGGATAAGCGCGCCGACATCTGGGCTTTCGGTGTGGTGCTGTACGAGATGCTTACCGGGCAGAAGTTGTTTAAGGGCGACGATCTTTCTGAAACACTAGCCTCGGTGATCAAGGAGGAGCCAAAGCTGGACCGGGTCCCAGCCAAGGTGCAACGCCTGCTGCGACGCTGCCTGGAAAAAGATCCCCAGCAGCGATTGCAAGCCATCGGCGATTGGCGCTTGCTGCTGGACGATCGAGCAGCTCCTTCCCAGCCGCGGCCAAGCATGGTCGGCCGGCTCGGTTGGATTTGTGCGGGGATCGCGACCCTGGCCGCGTTATCCTTGGCGTACCTCCACTTCCGCGATGCGGCGCCGGATGATCGCCCCTTGGTGCGGCTGAATGTCGATTTGGGCGCGGACGTTTCGTTGCCCGTCCCCGCCGGCAATGCAAACAGTGTTGCCATTTCTCCTGATGGAACGCGGATCGTGTACGCCTCCAGCGTAAGCCCTGCATCAACGATAAAGCTATTCACGCGCCGGCTGGATCAACCGAAAACCACCGAGCTTCCGGGAACAGAGGGCGCATCGGCGCCGTTCTTCTCGCCCGATGGGCGGTGGGTTGGATTCCTCTCCGGCGGAAGGTTGAATAAGATCTCCGTGGAAGGCGGCGCGGTGGTCCCGCTCGGGGGTGTTGCCACCTTCGGCGGCGCGAGCTGGGGTGAGGACGGCAGCATCATTGCGGCGACACCAGAACGGGCTTGGTCCGGTTACCCGCTGGTGGCGGTCCTTCCGAGACGGTCGCCCCGGTTGGCAAGGGAGAGATTGCTCTCGGTCTCCCGCAGATTCTTCCCGGAGGAAAAGCGATTCTGTTCGAGGCCGCCGTGGCGTTTGACCCGGACAAGAACACCATCGAGGTCCTCACCCTGGCGGATCACCGCAGGAAGATTGTAGCCCGAGGCGGCACGACCCCGCTGTATTTGGCCGTGTCGGGCGGGTTGGGCCATTTGATCTACCTGAATAAGGCAACGTTGTTCGCCGTCCCCTTCGATCTGGACAAGCTGGAAACGCGCGGGACGGACGCGCCTGTTCTTGACGACGTGGCCTTCGCGCCCAGCACCTTTACCGGCCAATTTAACTTCTCCTGGGGGCCTTCGGGGCACGGCACTTTTGTCTACCGCAGGGGTGTTGGCAGCGCTTCCGCGTTGACGATGCTGCAATGGGTCGATGCGACCGGCAAGAAGGAACCGCTGCGGGCCAGACCCGGCGCCTATCAGTCGCCTTAGACCTTCGGGAGCGCAGGCAAATGGAGCACCTTGCGACAACCAGGTGGGAGTCTCTTGCCGTCCCCGAAAGCCTATATTCCGAGCATTGGCCGCTCGCATACGAAGCGGTAAGGCGCGGATGGCTCATCTCAGAATATGGCGATTACATCGCCGCCGACGATTTCTTTGGAAGACTGTTAGAGCACGACGTATCTTTTTACGATGCACCAGAGGATAGTGGAGTTGATTTCGTAACGCTGGATTGGGGAACTTACACGCTTTAGACTTACCTTGCAATCTGGCACGCCCGCTCGCCCTTCCCGTTCTTCCCCGGCTCAATCCTCAGCCCGCGCCTGCTCTGGGCGGGGCTGATGAGCCAGCGCACGATGTGCGTCTGCCAGTGGCCACCACTTTCTGCCATGACAGGCAGGCCCTCGCCTTCCCGTCCGGCGGCGTGGGCAAGAAGATGGGGCTGACGATAATGCGGAACATCAGGGCGTCTCCGCGCGGAAAGACCGACCGTAACCGCTCGAATCTGCCATGACTTAGGTCAACGGCCCCTACACGGCACACGGATTCATCGTGTCAATCGTCGTCGATCGCGGGCCGTTGATCGCCT
>CAWISY010000020.1:0-30934 GCA_963838455.1 Bryobacterales bacterium | reverse complement strand
ATCGATGCGTTGCCGGAAGGCGAGACCTGGTACACCTGGCCGTCGCTGCGGCTAGAGATGTACAGCGTTTCTTCGTCGTCGAAGGCCAGGCCCGTGGCGTTGACGATGTCGGTCACCAGCGGCCTGGATTCCAGCGCCGCATCGATTTTGAACACCGATACCGGCGTCTTCACCCCCGCTCCTCCGCTGAAGGTGACGAAGATATTCCCGGCGTGATCCACCACCGGATTCGCCACCGGATGCAGACCGGTCGCGATCTGCGTCCCCACGCGGCAGGGCCAGGAGGCCGACGCTTCGGGATCGGCTCCCACAAACATCTCACTGTTGGCCGAGCCGGGCGGAACGCGCACGATCACAAAATCGTCCGATCCCACCACGATGTGGGCTCGCGTGCGGCCGAATTGAATGTGCGGACGGCCGCCGTTGGCCAAGCCGGAGCCGCGAACCTGGAAGTCGCCTCCCGGAATCGCCGCCGCCGGAGACACCGCCGCAATGTGCGGACGCGTATCGTTCGCCGGGGCTCGCGGGCTAGGAGACTTGCGGAAGGCCATAAGAAAGGGGGCTTGAATCCAGATTGGGCACTACTAAAGATTGAACCATCCGGCGGCAAACAAAACAAGCGCGGCGTACAAGCCGGCCATTACGTCGTCGAGCACAATGCCCGTTCCTCCCGGCAGGCGCTCCAATTGGCGCACCGGCGGAGGCTTCCAGATATCGAAGGCCCGGAACAACAGGAACGCGGCCAGGAACGTCTTCCAGTTCAAGACCGAAGCTCCGGCCAGCGCGAGCCATTGCCCGACCACTTCGTCGATCACCACGATCTGCGGGTCCTTGAGCCCGGTCTCGCGCGCGGTAACATCCGCGGCCCAGATCGCCGGAAGGGTCACCACCGCGGCTAGGATCGCGAACCCCCAAGGCCGCAATCCCGCGTACTGCGCGAGCGGCCAGGCCAGCACGATAGCGGCCAGCGATCCTGCGGTGCCGGGTCCTTTGGGCGCGTAGCCGCAGCCGAACCATGTGGCTAGTAGACGGGCGGGGCTCACGTTGCTTCACTCACTAAGTCGGCACCACGCCGATGCGTTTCCGAGCCGCGCGCGCCAGCAAGCGGTTTTGCTCACTCGCCCTCGTCCGATTCGCCCGGCAGCGGCACCGATTCTCCCGGAATCACGTATTTCTCCGACGCCCAGTTGCCCAGGTCGATCAGCCGGCAGCGCTCGCTGCAGAACGGCATTTCGGGATCGTCCGGTTTCACCGATTTGCCGCAGATGGGACAGGGGATGGTCATGCGCGAAAACGGCTTTATTGATGAATCGCCACGGGTCGAATCTGTATGAACGCTGGCGCGGCCGGAATACTGCGCGGAGTCTCTACCGGAGCATCGGTCAGCTCACCCGTCAGATCATAATCGTGAGCCTTGGCGATGCGCATGCGTCGGAACGCACCCGCTTGCAGCGGAGCCTCGCCAGGGTCGGTGATGTAGCACACGCCGTCAATCGAAGGCGCTTGCGTCGCGAGCCTGGCCTGCCACACCAGTTCCGAATCCGCCGACGGTCCTTCTACTAGAACCTGGAATTCCCTTCCCACCAAGTCGCGGTTGCGGCGGCGCGAAATCTTGCGTTGCAGCGCCATCACGTGGCGCTTGCGGTCGTAAATGGTCTTGGCTCCCACCTTGCCGTCCAGGGCGAAGCTCGCGCTGGTGTCCTCATCGGAATAAGAGAACACTCCCAGGCGGTCGAGCTGCGCGGCCTGGACGAATTGGCACAGGTTTTCGAAATCCGCGTCCGTCTCGCCGGGGAAGCCCGCGATCATGCTGGTGCGAATCGCCACGCCCGGAATGGTGCGCCGGATGCGTTCGATCAGCTTCAGGAAAATGTCGCCATTGGCCCCGCGCTTCATGCGCTTCAGCACATTCGCGCTGGAGTGCTGCAAAGGCATGTCGATGTACTTCACCAGCGCTTCGTGCGCCGCGATGGTATCCAGCAGCTTCTGCGTGACCTTGTTGGGATAGCAGTACAGGAACCGGACCCATTTGGGATGCGGCGTCTCGATCTGGGAGAGCCGCTCCAATAGCAGCGCAAGCCCGTCCTTGATTCCGAGATCTTCGCCGTAGCAGGTGGTGTCCTGGCCGATCAGGTTGATCTCCCGCACGCCTTGTGAAAACAGGCGCGTGGCCTCGCTGATGACGCTTTCAAAGCGGCGGCTGCGAAACTTCCCGCGATACTGCGGAATCACGCAGAAGGTGCAGGGATGGTCGCAGCCTTCCGCGATCTTGATGTAGGCGTAATGCCGCGGCGTAGCCAGCACGCGCGGCGTGCCGTCATGATACAGGTACAGCTTCAGCGCCTCGTCGGTTGCTTGGCCGGGCGCTTCCAAGCCTTCGCATAGCGCCGTGATCTTTTCCAGCTCGTTGGTCCCGACCAGCGCATCGACTTCGGGCAGCTTAGCCAGAATCTCGCTGCGGAATCGCTCCACCAGGCATCCGGCCACAATCAACCGTTTGGCGCGGCCGATCTTCTTGTACTCCGCCATCTCCAGGATGGTGTCGATCGACTCCTGCTTGGCCGGGTCGATGAAGCTGCAGGTGTTGACCACGATGACTTCCGCGTCGGCCGGATGCGGCGTCAGCTCATGCCCTCCGGCGGTGAGCTGGCCCATCATTACCTCTGAATCGACAAGGTTCTTCGGACATCCGAGACTGACAAAACCAATTTTCACGGAACTTGTTTTTCCTAGATGTGACAGTGCGCCAGCCCGCGCTTTTCGAGGTACTGCTGATGATATTCTTCCGCCGGCCAAAACGGCGGCGCGGGCTCGATCTGGGTGACGATGGGCCGCGTAAAATGGCTTTGCGCCGCGTCGCGCGAAGCCTTCGCCTCGGCCTCCTGCTCCGGTGAATGATAAAAGATCAGGGAGCGGTACTGCGTGCCGACATCGGGGCCCTGGCGGTTGAGCGTGGTCGGGTTGTGGTTGGTCCAGAAGACCTCGAGCAGATCGTGGTAGCTGATCACCGTCGGATCGAACGTCACTTCCACCACCTCGGCATGGCCGGTGCGATCCGTGCAGACCTGCTCATAGCTGGGCTTGTCGAGCTTGCCGCCGGCGTAGCCCACCTGCGTCGATTTGACGCCCGCCAAGCGGCGGAAAGCGGCTTCCACGCCCCAGAAGCAGCCTGCACCGAAGGTAGCCTTCTCCAAAACCGGTTCTGCGGTACTCTCCATACTCTGATTGTACCGTTCACCTTGCTTGTGCATTCGGGCTCCGGTAGCCTGAAGACTTGACCAAGCTGCGCGCCACCAACGTCACGCGAGGCACCATGCTGGCCGACCGGGCCGACATCGCCGACACCAGCGCCAAGCGGCGCCAGGGCTTGCTGAAGCATTCCGGGCTCGCGCCGGGCGAGGGGTTGTGGATCGTGCCGTGCGAGGGCGTCCACACCTTCGCGATGAAATTCCCCATCGACGTGGTCTTTCTCAACAAGAAGCGCAAGATTCTGAAGATTCGCCCCAACATGGGCCGCGCCCGCGTCGCCCTCAGCCTGCGCGCGCACTCGGTTCTGGAGCTTCCCGCCGGCCGCCTGGCCGAGACCGGGACACAAAAGGGCGACGTGCTGGAGCTGGAAAAGTACACTTCTTGACCCCATGAATCTTGACCCCATGACCCCGTGGGGTCAAAATGGAGTCATGGCCGATGTAAAGGTCCGCAATCTTCCGGATTGGGTTGTGAATTCCTTCAAAGCCCGGGCCAATCACGCCGGACGCAGCCTGGAAGAGGAACTGCGCCTGTTGCTCACGGAGGCGGCTACCCAGCGCCGCCAGGAGACCCTTCGGACGATACGAGCGCATCAGGAAAAGATGCGCAAGAAGTACGGCGTACTCAGCGACAGCACTCCCGGCATACGCGAGGACCGCCAAGCCCGCGGTTGATCCGAGCCAACGCATGACGATCGTCGACGCGAGCGTCGCCGTGAAGTGGGTCACTGGCGAGCAGAATCGCGAAAAGGCCAACGAACTTTTCGCGGGTGGCGATCCGCTCGCCGGGCCGTCTCTGCTGCGAATCGAAGTGATGGCCGCGATTGCACGCAAGACCCGTTTTCACGAGATCACGCCCGCCGACGCTGTGGCTTCGGCGGATCTGTGGTCCGCGATCCTGAACGGAGATGTTCTGCTGATCCCCGAAGACGCCGACCTGCCTCGCGCACTCGCGCTCTCGATCGAACTCGACCACCCCCTGCAAGACTGCGTCTACCTCGCCCTGGCTGAGCGCCTGGACGCCGCGCTGGTCACCGCCGATGAAAAATTCTTCGCCAAGGTCCGCCGCAAACATCCGCGGGTGCGCGCGCTCTCAAGCTTCACGCCGTAGCCGCCAGTTCTACGGCCGCCAGTCCAGCGTCTCGCTGATGCTGACCCGCGAGTTCACATACACGGTCAACCGGAAGCTCACCATGTCGGACGCGTTCTCAAACGCCAGCCTGCCGCCGCGGAGCTGCCCGGCATCCAGATCAACCGTCTTGGAATAGCCTCCGTCGTGCACTTCCAACTCGCCGCGGTCGGCGTTGCGGATCACCGGAGCATCGCCGTTCCACTCGACCCTCAGATTCTCGCCCGACTTCTGCGCCGCCAGAGCCAGAGAGTAGTCCGGCGACGGAGCCGCTCCCAGCCGTGAGCCCATCCCCAGCGCAGCCCAATATCCCAGCGCCACGCCCAGCAGCAGAAAGACAAACGACAACGGATACAACATCCATCCGCCCAGCTTGGAGCGCTTGGGCAGCGTGGTGGCGTAAGCGTATCCGCCCAATTCCTCTCGTTCGAGCGGCGCCTCATACGACGGCTCACCCTGCGGCGCAAGCAGTGCTCTCCCGCCACGGGGGCGCCGGCGATCGGTCAAAGCGCGGTGCTCGGGCGGATCCTCGCCGGTAAGATCGCGGCGCCGGAACGGGAACTCGAGCGGCGTGGTTTCCTGAAATGCACCGTCCTGTCGAAAGAAAAAGCCTGCGATGCTGGCTCGAGTCGCGAACGGTTTTATCAACAGAGCGATGCTCGAAGGACCGGGAAGACATTTGTCTATCAGCTCAATGTCTTCCGGAGCCAGACTGAAACCCTCCCGCGTATGGCTGCGGAAATAGCCCACCGCGTAAGTCGCTTCCCCGGCTTCCGGTCCCAGCGCTTCGTCCGCCCTCTCAAACGCCGCGCTCTCAAACGCCTCGCGCTCCTCCGGCGCCAGCAAATACGAGGGCCCGCGCGTATAACCGCACGGAATCGCCTGAAAATCTTCCACCCGAACGATGGTTTCGTTGCCGCGCTCGATCGTTCCCAGCAGGATCCCCCCCACCTCGGCCCCGCGTTTGGGAACCGCGCCGAAGCCGCGCATGATCTCGATTCCCAGGCTTTCGATCACCTCCAGGCTCAAGTGCACCTCGAAGGATTGACCCTCCGCCAACCATACGTAATAACCGGACGCTCCTTGTGCTGGTGTGCCCATTTCAGGTACCGTTTCATCGTACTACGTGGCTGGCACCCTTTATCTCGTTGCGACCCCCATCGGCAATCTGGAGGACATTACCGTGCGCGCCCTGCGCATCCTGCGCGAGGCCGACCTCATCGCCTGCGAGGACACGCGCCAGACGCGCCACCTGCTGGACCATTTCGGCATCTCCAAGCCCATGCTCAGCTACCATGAGCACAACGAAGCCGCCCGCGCCGCGGAGCTGATCGCCAAGATCGAAGCGGGAGCTAATGTCGCCCTGGTCTCCGACGCCGGCACTCCGCTGATCTCCGATCCCGGCTATCGCGCCGCTGCTACCGCGATCGCGGCCGGCATCCCCGTGGTCCCGATTCCCGGCGCTTCGGCGATTTTGGCCGCTCTGGCCGGTTCCGGCCTTCCCACTGACGAATTCCGCTTCTGCGGTTTCCTCCCCCCACGCTCCGCGCAACGCTGCAAGATGCTAGAGCTGTTCAAAGACGAAGACTGCACGCTGATCTTCTACGAAGCTCCGCGCCGGATACTGGAGACTCTGGAAGATGTCGAAGCGGAGTTGGGCGCGCGTCCCGTGGTGGTGGCGCGGGAGCTGACCAAGATCCACGAGGAATTCCTGCGCGGGACGGCCGCGGAAGTTCGCACGCAGCTCGCCGCCAGACCGTCGGTGAAGGGCGAGATCACGCTGCTGCTGGGCCGGCCGGTGAAAGGCGCGGATGCGGGAGCCGCCAGTCCGGAGGACGAAGTTCGCACGCTTGAGATGGAGGGTCTCTCGCGCATGGACGCCGTCAAGCGCGTGGCCAAGGCTCGCGGGATCCCCAAGCGCGAGCTGTACCGCCGCCTGCTCGGTGAGTAACCCGGCGAGTCCCTCTCAAGAAGTCGCGGCCCATCGTCTCCTGACGCCGACGACTCGCCTGGGCTGACGTTAGTCCCAGGGGCGGCAACCAAAGTGTTCGGGCAAGCGGTGCATTCGCGATGTTCCTCCGTTCCGGCCCGACGGGGAGGCCCAATTTATGTCCCTGTGGCACAGCTACAATGCTCGTGGGGTTGTGTTGCGGTTGCGGAGGAATTCGTTTTCGCTTTGGACGATTCGGCAATCGGAGCGCCGGCTCGCACTCCTGTCCGCCAACGGGCCACTTGAACGCCTGCATCCCAGGGTCCCCGCATGATTGCTGACGACGCCCGGAATGGTTGTGCCGCACTCAGATGGGAAGGGGCAGCCAAGAAAGAGGAGATGACATGAGAATACCAGCGCTCTTCCTGGGAATCGCGATTCTTGGCGAGGGTGCCAGCGCCCAAATCCCGCGGACGACGGCGGAGCCGAATCCAGTGTATGCCTCCGCGCGGCTCCAGTTAACGGCGAGTGTCGAGTCTGCCACCGTTGCGTTGGGGGCGCCGGTCTTGATAAAGCTGCGTCTGCGAGACGTTTCGGCAGCGAGCGTTACCGTTGCGATCACTTCGGAAGATGTGGACTATGAGCTGTTCGTCACGGACGCCTCGGGCAAGGAGGTGGATCGCACGCCCCTCGGGAAGGGCATGTTCCAGGGTGTCGATGAAAGTAGGGCGATCACGAAACACGTCGACCCTGGCCACGAAATCGAGACGCAAATTGACGTCACCAGGATCTACGCGCTTAAGCAGCCGGGAACCTATTATGTGCAGGTGCTTCGGGGGCGTATCGTTCCGGATCCCTCAGTTGCGCAGCCCTATGCTAAACATAACGTCTTAAGTAAATGCGCATAGTCGGCGCAAGGTGTCATTCGGTTTGGTCCACTCAGCGAACTGGTCCTCGACGGCTGAGACCACACCTTCCAGGAAGCCGAAGTAGCGGTTGTGGAGACACAGTCGGCGCGTAAGTTTCCAGACCCGTTCGATGGGATTCAAGTCGGGACTGTAAGGCGGCAGGAAGTCCAGGCCGAACTGGGGAGCCTGGTGATCCCGCCAGTCCTGGTGGAGTTTGGAGCGATGGTACTGTGCGTTGTCGCTGATCGCCAGGACGCGTCGGCCGGTAGCGACGCTGACTTCGCGGAACACTTTCAGGAACTCCCAGAAGGTTTCGCCATTGAATCTTGCGGTTTCGCGCCGAAACAGAAACTTGCCGTCTCGCAGACGCACAGCGGCGAAGTAGCCGACACTCTTGCGGGTCGGATGATGGTACACGACGGGGTCTTTCAGTTCTGGTGGAATCCACATGCGGCAGCGCGATCCCCGAGCCACCTCCGGGCAGGTCATGCCCTGCGCTACCAATAGGACACTGTGCAGCCGGTGGTCATACCGCGACTCCTCGGACCGCTGAATTTCCTGCTGTAAGCCCAGCACCGAAGTGGCATCGGATATCATGAGTGGTCTCATGACCCCAGGAGACCACGTTCCGGCTCTATGCGCAACTACTTATGACGCTATGTTTAACAGCCACAGCAACAAGGATGCGGCCAAGGTGGCCATCGAGAAGGCGGTCTCGAACAAAGTCCAGTTCACGATCATTCCGTAGCGCCCTCACCGGGCGTGTTCATTTTCCGCACGGGCGCCCATGGGCGCACGCACCGGAGCCGCGCAGCATCCGGCGTCACAGGGCTCCGGCTCGCGCTCCAGCATCTCCGCGATCATTTCGATCATGGCCGGATGCGTCTCCACCGTCCGCGCGCGCTTGAGTTGTATGCCCAGTTCCCTGGCGACCCTCTGTGCCTCCACATCCAGGTCGTAGATCACCTCCATGTGGTCGGAGAGAAACCCGATCGGCACCACCACCGTGTCCTGGCGCGAGGCTCGCAGATAGTCGCCGATATCCGGCTCGAGCCAGGGTTGCGTCGGCGGCCCGCTGCGGCTCTGCCATGCGAAATCCCACTCGCTGCGGTCCACAGCCTTGGCGACCGCGGCCGAAGCCTGGCGCAGTTCCTCCGCGTACGGGCTGCTTTGCGCCATCGACACCGGGATCGAGTGCGCCGTGAACACCAGCCGGCCGTGGGGCAGATCCTGAAACGCGGCCTGCGTCCGGTCGATCATCGCTTCTAAGAATTTTGGATTCGTCGAAAACGGCCGGATTTTATCGATCGGAGGCGCGTCCTCCACCGCGGCCCGAGCCCGCTCGATATCTTCGATGTACTGCCGGCAGCCGGAATAGGAGCCGAAAGCGGAGGTGACGAACGCCAGCGCGCGCCAGATGCGGTCCGCGCGCATCTGTTCGATCGCGTCCTTGAGCAGCGGATGCCAGTTGCGGTTACCCCAGTAGACCGGCACGTCCAGGCGGCGCTCCAGCGCGGCGACCAAGGCGCGATTCTGATCGTTGATGGGACTGCGCCCGTCGAAATGGTAATAATGCTCAGCCACTTCGAGCATTCTTTCGCGGGGGACATTCCTTCCACGCAGGACGTTCTCTAAAAACGGAATCACGTCTTCGTGTTTTTCCGGACCGCCGAAGGAGACGATCAGCAGAGCGTCATATTGGGACACATCTCGATTGTAGACTCGGCGATTGTAGGCTCGGGCGCCACCTGTTCTTTCGTCCTCCACCCGCTTCCATTGGGAAAATCAACGCCGACCTCGAACATTCCCTTCACCAGCCTGCAGTAGCGCACCGTGCCCCGGCCGTGAATGCCCTCTTTCTGATGGTTGAACATGAACCACGCGCCCGCCGGCATGCGGACTCCTACGCGGAACCGCCCGCCTTGCGGGGAAATATCGATCAGCTTCGCCTGAGTCAGTTCCTCATGCTCGCCCGAACTGCCCCACAGCGCCGTGATCGATGCAGAGAGCGGGTCACGACGATGGCGGCGCCGGTTTTTTTTCGTGAGTCCGTAAACGGGTATTCCGTACATGACAGCTCCTTGTTCAATTTGATTCTCGCCGCTTTGCGAAAACAATTCGATCGGCATTACCGACGCCACCCGATCGGAAAATTCCCCTATGGGTCTCTGTACCTTTAGTTTGCCGTAATGGAATTCATCCCAGTACGCTGAGCCTGCCAGTACTCCAGGGTTGCCTCGGATGCGGGTGCCCCCGCAGCGTCGTCCGCGCGCTCGATTGTACGAGCTTGAGCAGCTACCATTGAGGCATGCACAGCCGCACTGCTGCCCTGTTTGTGACCGCGCTCCGCATCCTGGCTGGCTTCGCGCTGATGCTGGCCGCCATACCGCTGTTGATTCAAGGTGGCCTCTCACGGTATGCGAAATATAGAATGCCGGCCCATCCGGATTGGCGCTATCTCGCGATTGGTCTGGCGATGGCGGCTGCGGGCGCGTTCGTGATCCGCCCGTTCTGGTGGAGGCAGCCCGGCAATCGTCACCGCGGATAGGGGTGCCCCCGCAGCGTGGTCAGCGCGCGGTAAATCTGCTCCGCCAGCACCACTCGAGCCAGCTCATGCGGCATGGTCATCGGCGTCAGGCTCAGCAGCAGATCGGCTCTTGCGCGCCATTCCTCGGGCAGGCCCTCCGCACCGCCGATCAGAAACAGCAGATCGCGATCGAACCACTCCGCCAATTTCTGCGAATTCATGGTTCGCCCGGCCGGGTCCAGCGCGATCTTGAACACGTTGGGATGCTTCTGCCACGGGTCGAAACGCCGTGGTTGGATCTCCCGCATCTCGCAGGTGGCAAAGCGGCCGGAGCGCTTCATGTACTCTTCGGCCATGGCGTTGGCGTGCGCGTCGCGCGGCTTGCCCACGTAGTACAGGAAGATTTTCAAAGACTTTGTTAAGACGACGCTTTGCGGTAAAACGGGATGCCGTTGCGCTCCTCGACCAACTCCACCCGATCGCCGATCTGCACGCGCTCGCCGCCCTCTCCTGCGAGGACCCGCACCGTCCGACGGCGGCCATTCTCCAGAGTCACGATGGCGAGCTGATACGGCGCTTCGGCCGCGAACTGCTCGGGCGCCATGTGGACTACCGTTTCCGTGTAAACAGTCGCGCTCATGCGGCACCCAAGATAGTTACTACCGCCGTGGCTCCCGACCCGCCCAAATTCTCCGCCAGGCCGAGGGAATGCCGTGCGACTTGCAGTTCGCCCGCCTCACCGCGAATCTGGCTGACGAGATCGCAGATCTGTCCGGCTCCGGTCGCGCCCACCGGATGACCCTTCGCCTTCAGCCCTCCGCTCGG
The DNA here is from genome assembly GCA_963838455.1 of Bryobacterales bacterium. GTDB lineage: Bacteria > Acidobacteriota > Terriglobia > Bryobacterales > Bryobacteraceae > Palsa-187. Next base: position 20,367 of record CAWISY010000020.1, on the reverse strand, counting down.
ATTAATCGGCCGTTCGCCCTTCAGGCACGTCCGGCCTTCGAGAACATACGGCCCGCCCTGGCCCTTGGCGACAAACCCCAAGTCCTCGGTCGCGATAATTTCGGCGATGGTGAAGCAATCGTGCAGCTCCGCGAACTGGATGTCGCCCGGCGTCACGTCGGCCATCTTGTAGGCGCGTTCGCCCGCCATACGCACAGCGCGGAAGGTCGTGATATCCTCCTTGGCGTCCAGGGCCACTTGATCCGAGGTCTGCGCAATCCCCAAAATCTTCACCGGCTTCTCGGTAAACTCCCGCGCCCGTTCGAGCGGGGCAATGAGTACCGCCGCCGCGCCGTCGCTGATCAGGGAGCAATCGAACACCGTGAGCGGGTCACAAACCGGTTTGCCGGCCAGAGCCTGCTCCATGGTGATCACTTTGCGCATGTGCGCCAGCGGATTCTTGGCTCCGTTCGCGTGATTCTTCACCGCGACCGCGGCCATCATCTCCCGCGTGGTGCCGTACTGATACATGTGCCGTCGCGCGATCATGGCGAACAGCGCCGGGAAAGTCGCGCCGGCGCGAACCTCGCCCGCGGCGTCGCCCGCCCCAGCCAGGATCTCGGCGGTCTTGGCGGTCGATTGCGAGGTCATCTTTTCCACGCCGCAAACCAGCACCAGGTCGTACATTCCGGCCGCCACAGCCGACACCGCATGAAAGAATGCCGAGCCGCTGGAGGCGCAGGCAGCTTCAAACCGGGTGCAGGGGACGGCACCCAGTCCTAGTCCGGAGGCGATGTACGGCGCCACGTGATTCTGCCCGACAAACGCCGGCGCAGCGAAGTTGCCGAGATAGAAAGCCTCGACTTGTGAAGGAGTTACGTGCGCATCGGCCAGCGCCTTCTGGCCCGCTTCGACGGCCAGGGACCGCAGGTCGCGATCCGCCAACGCCCCGAACGCCGTCTTGCCTACACCGGCCACCGCCACGGCTCTCATATAATCCCGGCTGCTGCTCCCATATAATTTAGAATAGCGCCGCCGATAGAAAGAAAGACAGAAAGACTGCACGTTTCGCCACGCCTGTTCGTCAGGGATGCTAGGAGGCGTGTAAGATCGTGCTGGCGGCACTGGAACAGAAGATGAGCGAAGCTCCGCGGTCGACCCGATTTGACGATGCGCCCCTTTCTTCGGAGCAGGAAAGCCGCTTCGTGGCCGAGAACATGCGCCGCGTGTTCCTGCTGATTTACCGCATTGTGGGCAACGTGGCCGACGCGCAGGATCTGACCCAGGAAGCCTTCATCAAGGCGCTGCAGCGGCACGATCAGTTGAAGGATCTGGAAAAAGCCGCGCACTGGCTCTCGCGCATCGCCAGCAATACGGCCATCGATTTTCTGCGCCGCTCCGGGCGAGTCAGCTTTTCCGATTTGGAGGATCTGCCGGAGCCGCTGGTCAGTTCCCGGGAGGAAAGCGCGGAGCAGCGCCTGCTCCGCAATGAGCGGCGCGAAACGCTGGAGGCCGGTCTCGATGTGCTGACCAGCCGGGAGCGAACCGCTTTGCTGCTGCGCGACGTGGAAGATCTGCCGGCCGAAGAGGTCGCTGCTCACTTGAACTGCTCCAAGGCCACCGTGCGCTCCCACATCGCCAACGCGCGCGTGAAGCTGCGGCGGCACTTCGAGCGCAAGAAGAGACAAGCATGACGAGGCAAGCGTGAGCGTGCGAATCGAACATATCCCGGAAGCCGATCTGGCGCTGTTCATCTCCGGCGACGTCAGCATGTGGACCTACGTCCGCTTGAACGTGCACATCGCCCGCTGCGAGACCTGCCGCCAGCGCATCGACGTGTACCGCGCCAGCCGCCAGCGGCTGAAGGACGCCGCGGCGGAGTTGCCCGAAGGCGCCGATTGGGATCGCCTGGCTGCGGAGATGACCGCCAACATTCGCGTGGGACTGGCCGCGGGCGAATGCGTCGCGCCGCGCCGCAAGCTGGATCTGAGCCGTTCCTGGAAGCCTGCGGGACTGGTCGCCGGTTCGTGGCCCGCGTCGGGATGGAAAGGCGCTGGATGGAAGAACACAGGATGGAAGAACCTCGCCGGATGGAAGGCCGTCGCGGCCTGGAGTGCCGTATTCGCCGGCGTGGTCGCGGTGTTGAGCGCCGCGTGGGTGCTGAACCTGGGCACCTCCGACGGCGATTCGCTTTCGCGCTCCATGCACGCGCTGTTTCAAGGCAACGGGCGTTCCGGCCCCGGACGCTCGGCGTCTAACGGATCGGCAAATTCTTCGAGCATGGACGAGCGTGGCCCGGTAGTGGAAGCTTCCGCCGACGGAGTCGAGCTCCGAAAGAACGGTATCGCCGTCTCCACGCCGCAAGCGGGCACGCATCCGGTGGCGATCACGGTTAGCGCCGAATCGGCCAGCGCGCTGTACGTGGATGACGACACCGGTCAAATGACCATCGCGGGAGTGTTCCCGCAGTAAGCAGTAGTATGACTCATCGCGTTCATCTCGGTTTCGCAGTCCTCGCCGCGGCGGGGCTGGCCTCGGGCCAGGGTCCCAATCCCAAGATCGATCTGGGGGGCAAGGATTCGCCGGTCACTCTGGTCACCTACGATCCCGGCGATTCCAAAGCCACGCCGCGCGGCGCAGCGTACCTGGTGGATTTTCATCCCACCTTGTCGCTCCGCAATTCCGGCTCCAAACGGATTCGGAGCGTAACGCTGCTAGTCCAAGGTTCGACGCAGGGCCAGGAAAATTCGCCGGGCGGGAAAGCCTCCGTCACCGTTCCCAGTCTCGACATCGCCCCCGGCGATGCCTTCCCTTTGCGCATCAATCAGACCCTGCTCGGCAGCAACCCTTCCGTCGAAGTGCATCTGGACGGGGTTCTGTTTGAGGATCTGAGCTTCTACGGTCCGGACAAGCTGCATCTGCATTACAACATGACGGTGTGGGAGCTGGAAGCCCGCCAGGACCGCAAGTTTTACAAGAATCTGCTGGAGGTCTCCGGCCCCCAGGCGCTGCAGAACGCCATGCTCGACATCGTGGCGCGACAGGGCGAGATCCCCAATGTGCAGATGGCTCGCGGCCGCTCCACGAACGTCGAGGCCGGTGCGGACATGCAGTTCGCCTTCCTGCGCGTTCCGGATTCCCCGCTGGAGCTTTCCTCCGGCCAGGCGCACGTCTCCGCCAACGTGGCCGACAGCCCCAGATTCTCGGTCCACAATGTTTCCAAGCGCCCGGTGCGGCATCTGGAGATTGGATGGATTTTGAAGGATCAAGCCGGCCATGAGTTTCTGGCCGCTTCGCTGCCTGCCGATTTGAATCTGGCGCCGGGCCAATCCGGCCAGGTGCTGGAGGATGCGTCGCTGCGCCTGCACGGCCAGGGCTCGATTCAGAGCATGAAGGGGTTCATCGCCAGCGCGGAATTCGCCGACGGCAGCTATTGGATCCCCAGCCGCAAGGAACTAGAGGATCCGGAGCTGCGCGGACTGGCCGCGCCGTCGCCCGAAGAGCAACGCCTGTCTTCGATCTACAAGAAGAAGAGAATCGAAGGGCTGATCGAGGAATTAAAAAAGTTTTGATGTCGAGCTGAAGAAGTTCTGAGGTTCGCCCGGCTTCAACCAGTACTGGCATACTAACGCTTAGTGCCCCAACGCTACCACCGCGCCGCGGTCTTTTTCGCCGGCGCCGCCGCGGTCTCAGCCGTCCTCTCCATCGTCGCCAGTGAAATTTTTCTGGGGCTAGCGCTTCTGGCCCTCATATTCGCCGGAAACTGGTCTAAGCTTCCAGCCACATTGGTATGGCCCATCGCCTTCTGGATGTTCTGGACCGTCGTTTCACTCGCGGTGTCCGGCCACTTTCGGGAAGGCCTTCCGCAGATCAAGAAGTTCATCTGGTTCGCGATGCTGGCCGTGGTCTATTACGGTTTGCGCCAACTGCGCGACATCCGCTGGACCGTCCTGGCCTGGACCGCGGCCGCGCTGGCCTCGTCCCTATGGGGCTTCGTGCAATTCGCGCATAAATATCGCGCCGCCCGCGCCGCCCATCGCGATTTCTACACCGCCTACGTGGCCGACCGGATCACCGGCTTCATGGGCCACTGGATGACCTTCAGCGGCCAGATGATGATGGCGCTGATGCTGGCCGGAGCGCTGCTGCTGTTCTCACGCGAGCGCAAGTGGAAAATCCCGGTTGCCGCTGCCGCAGTCCCGATCGCCGCGGGGCTTTTTCTGGCCGAGACGCGCAGCATGTGGGGCGGGGCAGTCGCGGGAGCCGTCTACCTCATCTGGTTCAGCGGACGCCGCTGGATGATCCTGGCGATCCCGGTAATCGCGGCGCTGCTCTATCTGACCAACCCCTTCGGCGTTCGAGAGCGCATCATCTCCATCGAGCATCCCCACGGCGATCTCGACTCCAATGAGCATCGCGCGGTGCTGCGCGTCATCGGCGCGGAGATGATCCGCGCCCATCCTCTGTTCGGCGTCGGAGCCGAGCAGGTGGGCAAACAATATCAGCGTTACATCCCGTCCAGCGTCCCTCGCCCGCTGCCCACCGGCTACTACGGCCACCTGCACAACATCTACTTCCACTATGCGGCGGAGCGAGGCCTTCCCGCCCTCGCCGCTCTGCTCTGGTTCCTGATCGGGTCTTTGCTTGAGTTCGCGAGAGCGCTTCATCGCGCTCCCGCTGCTGCTGATTCCCGCTGGGTCTTGCACGGCGCGATCGCCGTAATCATAGCCGTGATGGTGGGCGGCTACTTCGAAGTGAACCTCGGCGATAGCGAAGTGCTGGCGATGTTTCTGGCCGCGGTTGCGTGCGGCTACTCCGCCGCCCGTACCGCTTAGCTATGGCAACAATTTACTTGACACACAAAGGTGGTTGACGGACAATTGCTCTCATATCAGCAAGATAGCGCTTTGGGAAACCTTTAGGTAAGCGCTGTGTGCACAAACTGTAGGAAACCTTGGATGCATCTCGGGCATCTACGCACTCGAGAGAGGGTCGGGGCAAAGGATTTCATCGTCTCCAAGAAGCCACTTCGGGTCGGGTCTGCCGGAAGCCCCGATCCGTCCGTCAGGTCGAAGGTACTGGTGAACTAAGGCAAGCTTCTTATTGGTGTTTCGCTCGCGATAGGCGATGAGTTGACTATGAGTGCAAAATGGCTGGCCAGAGCGCGCGGGAGTGGCGTGCACGCTTTCCAGCACGTCCTCGAAGATGTCCCCGCTGGCGATTCCGTGGTAATATTGGCGGTCGTTAAACAAGTCTCGAATCTCCGTCGCTGGTACGCGGCGTATAGGTAGGCGTTTCATGGAATCACCCTTCGCTAAAGAAATGTCCGCGCAGGTCGTCAAATTCCTCATGCATCAGATCGGCGTGTCGGAATTCCACGATTGGTTTATTCCCGCAAGTTGGGAAATTGATGCTGAATCAGAACAGGTTAAGCGTTTTGCGTATCGCTTGCAACTGCTGCTCGCCGAATTTTCCAATGGTGACCGAACTGAGGGCGAACTCAGGGAGTCCATTTGGGACGTGCTGAATCCCCAAGTTCGAATATTAACCATCGAAGTTCCGGTCGGCGATAAGGTCAGGGTTTTCGCTGGAGACGCTGTCAACGCGCTGATGGAGACCCAGGTGGGGAGGCGATCTGCTGATACATTATCCGCAGTGGAACTTGAGTCACAAACATCTCCTCAAGGAAGACGCTAAACCAAAATACGCCCTCCTCCGGTAGAATCATATTGAGGATGAAGTGCGCTGCGACTCCTCGGTCCTCTCCTTCGAAGTACACCTGCTGTTGCGCCGACACGAACTCTTTCTTCTCCGAGGGCGTAGCTCCGACCACCTTGATTGTGAACTTACCGTGGGCGAAGCCCGCCTTAAACAGCACTAGCATTTGAAGTAGTACCGGTTGCGGCTGCATCTCCTTTGCGGACCCAGTCACTTGCAGTTGGTCGGTAATGCGAATCAAGCTGAGTCGACCGTCTACCTCACGCAACACGCTTTCGGCGAGCAGGGCCGATTGAAGGTACGGACCAGTATGCTCTTCTGGCATGCCCTAGAGCATATCATAGCGTGTGCGTCAAGCAAATTAGTGCCTTAATTATAGTTAGTTGGAGCTCCATTTTCACGCTGGCTCACACGGCTTTCCCCCTCGCCGATAAGCCTACTGTGGAAATACAAGTCGGTCAATATCTCACCTTCCGTGTGGCCCGGCACGACTTCGCCGTCGACGCCGCGCTGGTGCGCGGAATCCTGCCGGCGCACGAGCTGCAGCCCGCCGTTCCGTCCCCGAATCTGTACCGTTTCTTTGGCCAATGGATCTGCGGATTCGCCACTCTGCGCGGGCAGGAGATCCCGGTGATCGACTTGCGTGGCCGGCTGAATCTGCCGCCGGCTCTCTACGGCCGCCATCCCTGCATCGTGGTGCTGGAGGGCATCTCGCCCGAGGGCCCTCGTCTGGCCGGATTTCTGGCCGACCACGTCTCGCAGATTGTCTACGCGCGCGACCGCGATTTTTCCTTCGGGAAGTTGTACCGCGGACGCAAGGCGCGCCGCCTGCTAGACCCAGCGCTGCTACTGGCTTCTTAACCCGCTTCCTTTGGGCGCGGCTCTGTGATTGTTCAAACTGAGCCGCGCCCGAAGGAAGCGGTCAACCTTTGATTCCGTCGAAGGCCTGCTCGATTTCGCGTTGCTGTTCCGGCTTGAGCGTGGTCAGCGGTAGCCGCGGAGGGCCGCCGTAGTAGCCATTCAGATCCATGGCGTACTTCAAGCCCGGGATCCCGTACTTGGTGGTGACCAGTTGCGCCGCGCGCGCGACTCGATTCTGCCAGTCCATCGCCGCCGCAGGCTCGCGCATGCGGTGCGCCTCCCAGATGCTGATGGTCGCGAAAGGGGCCGCGTTGGCGAACGCCAGCACCGCGCCCACGCAACCTACTGCAAGGTGCGGCGCCAGTGTGGGAGCGCTGCCGGTGAGCACCTGGAATCCGGCCCGGCATTCGCGCAGCATCTGCATCACTTTTTCCAGGCTGCCGGAGCTTTCTTTAATCGCGATTATGTTGGCATGTTCCGATAATGCCGCCACTGCTTCCGGCATGATGTCGACGCCGGTCGCCTGGGGCCAGTTGTAAATCAACACCGGCAGCTTGGATTGATCCGCCACGGCCCGAAAATACAGCACCTGCGCTTCGGGGCGGTTGATCAGATTCTTGTAATAGTGCGGCGTCCGCACCATCGCGACCTTATACCCGATGCTCGCCGCGCGATTGGTCAGGCACACCGTTTCCCGCACGCTTTCGACGCCCGTGCCGGCGATCAGGAGCTTGGAAGAATCGGCGTACTCCGCCACCCACTCCCACATCTGGACTTTTTCTTCCGGAGTCAGGTGCACGCTCTCGCCGGTCGAGCCGCACACCGCGTAGCCGGCCAGCGCGGTCTTGTTCCACTTTTCAATATTGAACTGGACTTTGACCTTGTAGAGGTCGCCTTTGTAATCGAAAGGAGTGGCGATGGGCGGGAAAATTCCGTGGAGTTTCATTACTACCTGCAACGTGTTTGAGACGGGAGAGCGGCTTTCATGCTCTCCCGCCCAGAAAACTAACCCTTCAGGACAATGAACAGTGCGTAAATGGTCAGGGTTTCAATGAACACCAGACCCAGCAGCAGAGCGAACCGGATATTGCCCGAGGCTCCGGGGTTGCGCGCCATCGCCTCGGCTGCGCCGGCCACGGCCTTACCCTGTCCGATACCGCACAGGCCGCCGGCGATGCCCAGGCCCAGCATTCCGCCCAGGAACTTCACTTCTCCCGGGCCCATCCCGGAACCGCCCGGAGTCTGCGCGAACATCGGGCAGGCTGCCAGGAGGAACAGGGCTAACAGAAACAGCTTCGTCTTCTTTTGCATTTGGTATTTCCCTCTCGTATTAAAGTTGCGGCTAGGAGGTGGTTCCAATCCAATCCTGGGGGACTGGCGGCTCACACTAGCCACGATCATGCCGTATTAAATCCACCATGGAGCAGACACGCTGCTCCATTTAATGCTCGGTTGCGGTTCCCATGCTGACGTAGATCATCGCCAGCAGCATAAAAATATAAGCTTGCAGGAAAGCGACAAACACGTGCAAGCCCATGAAGATCACGGGCAGGCCCACGTAAGTCAGCTTGATGAAAACGTTGGTGACCTGCTCGCCCGCAAACATGTTGGCGTAAAGACGGACAGTGAGCGAAAGCAGGCGCGCTACGTGGCCGATGATCTCGATGACGAACATCACCGGAGCCATCCACAAAATCGCTCCGCCGAAATGCGCCAGGTACTTGACCGGGCCCAGCTCGCGGAAACCGGCCACGTGATAGTAGATCCAGGCGCAGATGGCCAGCGACACCGGCACGTAGTAGCTCGCCGTAGGCGATTCGAAGGCCGGGATGATGCCGATCAGGTTCATCGTCAGGATGAACAGGAACAGCGTCCCAAAGAAGTTGGCGTACTTCTTGGGATGATGAATGCCTACGTCGGCGGCTTGCGTGTCGACAAAATTCAGAAAGCTCTCGAAAATGTGCTGCAGTTTGCCGGGACGCTCGACTGACAGGCTGGAGCGCACCACCAGGGTGAGCGCAACCAGGATCAGCACCACCAGAATTTCCATCACCAGCCAGGTCTCCCACGGATGCGCGGGATCCTGCGCCTTCAAGTTAAACGCGCCCAGAACTGCATTGGCGAATCCGGCCAGATGGTCGTTGAAAATCGCAGTAAGCCAGTTTTCTTCCATTGTTGATTCTTAAAGAGCTTGAACGATTGCCGAGCGTCTTACAAATTGCCCCGCCGGGCCAGCTCGTACAGCACTTCGAGCACTACGGCTCCAAACGCCGTGAGCAAGCCGGAAAGGACCGCCACCGGCGCAAACCCAAGAATTTTTACTATAACATAGAGCGCTAGGCCGATCAGCAGATAGCGCAGCGCGATCAGCGCCGCCGCCGCGGGCCCGGGCCGCTGCGACCCTTCAATCGCAAAGGTCAACTTGCTGAGACCCTCCAGATTCAGGATCGATAGCACCGCTCCGACAAGAAAACCCGCCGCCGGCCGGCCCCCCTGCCAGATCAGGACCACCGCAGCGCCGACGCCTCCCACGGCGAGAGTCAAAATCCGCAGGCGCCGCAAGGCGCGATCACTGGCACTCACCTTAAGTGTCCCGGCTCAAAATTCGGAAGGTCTGCACCAGCCCCGCCACGATGCCCAACCCCGCGAACACGTAGCGCAGCTTCATCGTACCGAACGCGGCATCGAGGCCGTAGCCGATGAAGTAGCCGGCCAGAATGCTCCCCGGAACCAGCCCGAGCAGGGGCACATAGCGGGCCATCAGGCGCAGGAAATCGTCTCTCACTCGTTCGATCCTAGAATCTCGCGGACCTTCGCGTCTAAAAGCTCACGAGCTTTCGCGCCCGCCTCGTTGACCAGGAAACCCATCTTGGGGTGCGACGGTTCGAAATCCGGCTGGATTCCCAACTCGCGTAACGTTTCGCTGGTGGTAGGGCCGATCGAGGCTACCATCATGCGCCGCAGCGCCTTACGAAGCTCCGGCTCGACGCCCTCCTGCTGCGCGATCCTCAGCAGGTTCTCGATCTGCACCGAACTGGTGAGCAGGATCACGTCGAAGGCGCCCGCCGCCAGTTTGTGCGCCGCCTCGCGCAAGGGCGCGGTGTCGAGCGGGAGATCCCACTGGTACACCGGCACCAGAGTCACCTGCGCGCCGCGGTCTCGCAGCGCGTCGCACAACTCCTGGCTGGTGCGCCCGAACTCCTGCACGGCGATGCGCCGCTCCGGCCGTCCCTCCAGGACTTTCAACACTTCGCGCCAGGTGTTGGGCTCCGGAACGGTCACGGTAATCGGCACGCTCCATTCGCGCATCACGGCGGCCGGTTTGGGGCCGCGTACGACGATGCTTACGCGCCGCAGCGCCTCTTGAAATGTTCCTGGTGGGTAGCGCGTGAGGAGGATCTGGTCCAGCAGGCGCGCGCCTACGCCGGTCAAAAAGATCACCATATCGAAATCGCCGCCCGGCTTCATCAACCGGGCGGCGAAATCGAAAGCTTGAGGATTTTCCTCCAGCGGAACTTCCCGCATGGAGGGCGCAACAGATGGCACTCCTCTCTGGCTCCGTATCAACTTGTCGATCTCCACCGCGCGGCGGCTCTCGAGCGAAAGGATACGTAGCCCGTCGAAGGCCATTCTACTGAGCTGCGCCATCAGGCGCCAGACTCCCTTACTGTGGAGCGGTCAAGGGCATCTGGGAGCCGCGGTGGCAGGTGTAGCACGTCACGTGCGTCTTGCCATCGCCGAACTGCTTGTTGATGTCCATCGCCATGGTGATCATCATACGAGCCTTCAGCTTCACAGGATTCGCATCGCTATCCTTGCCGGCATTGGCATCATGACAGAAGTTGCAATCCATCACGCCCAGGGCCGTCTCAAACGAGCGCATGTTAGGAATCAGAGTGGCGTCGTCCGGCAGGACCTTGAGATTTTTGTGAGGAGCTCCTTTGCCGCCCTTACCACCGGGAGGGCCTTGTGCGACGAGCGCGAATGTTCCGAGCGTTACCGCTGCGGCAAAAAACAGGGGGACGAGTGTTCGCATGGGGTAAATGATATCACGGCTTTTGAGTGTTGCCTAGCCCAAAATTCACGAATCCCAAAGTCGTTTCGGGGTTTGTTTCGGGGACATGACGCTGCGCTAAAGACCCTTGCGTAAAGAAGCTTGCCGACTCCAGATTCTTGTATACAGCACCCGCGACACCGGCCGCTGCCGGACCGCTCACGATGCTTCCGCCGGTCAGCAGCACCACCACAACAACCTTCTGTCCGGCGGTCTCGGTGAAGGAGCCGAACCACCCCAAGTGAGTGGGCGTGCGCGTATCCGTGCAGGTGCCAGTCTTGCCGTAGATCGGCTCATGCGGCTCGGCGCCGATGCGGCGCGCCGTTCCATACTCGACTGCGCCAGCCATGCCGGGCTTGATTTCGGGAATCAGGTCGCTGATCTCCAGATGCCGCTTCACCTGCGGCAGCATGGTCTCAGCTTCCTCTTGAGACTTGGGATATTGGAGATAGTAAAGAGTGCCGCCGTTGGCCACCGCTCCCAGCAGCCCCGCGAATTCCAGCGGCGTCAGAGTGATGCCGTCGCCGAAGCTGGTCATCATACCCATGCCGCTCTTGGGGGTCGCCGGCGGCAAAATGCCGGGCTGCTCGTCATCGATACCGAGGCCGGCTTTTTCGCCCAACCCGAACAACTTGGCGTAGTAGCTCACGCGCTCGAATCCCAGCTTCTCGCCCAGGCTGGCGAAGTATTGATTGCTGGACCTGGCCAGAGCCTCGGTCATGTTCATGCTGGTGCGGCCGTACAGCCGGATCTGGGTATCGCGATTCACCACCGATTCGCTCAGTGCCGCCAGAGCGACCGGCACTTTGATGGTCGAGCACGGCTGGAAGCCGCTCTTCAGCGCCAGCTTCTGGTTCACCATGGCCAGAATCCGGCCCGTGCTGGCGTCGGAAACTACCACCGCCCCGTTCAATTTCCCCAGACCCTGAATGGCGGCTTGGCGCGCGATGGGATCCTCGGCGACCACCACGTCGCCGGCACTGGAATCGGCATAATTGGGAGCCCGCCACGGTCCGGTCGTGACCGCTTTCTTGGCGCGGGTCTTGACTAGGGGTCTAGCTGTAGTTCTTACTGCAGGTTTGGCAGGCGTTGCGGGCGCTGCCGTCGGCTCACCCGGCGCGGCCTTGACGGCGACTCCCAGAGCCGTGTTCTTGGCTCGCAGTGAACTGGCCGTTCTCCGCGCAACCTTCTTCTTGGTCAGCGTTGCCGCCTGCGCCAAGGCACACACCGCTCCGGCAACTACCAGTAAGCGGATGAAATCTCGGATAGTTGGAAGCAAGGTTTCTCTTTCCGCTTGAGATTTGTACAGCTAGACTGAAAGTAACATTGTGCGGCATGGCACCTGATTCAGTCAAGCTTCGAATCGGCATAGTCGGTCCCGGCCGCCTCGGACAGGCTCTCGGGCATCTTCTTTATGGGCTCGGCCAGCCCGTTACCGCGGTCGCGGGACGGGACGTCCCGGAAAAGCCGGTCGGCGATCTTTCCAGAACCTCCGCCGCTGCACGATTCATCGGATCGAATGTGCGAGCAGTCCAGATCTCCGAAATTCCTACCCTATGCTCCCACATCCTTATTACCGTGCCCGACGACGCCCTGCCCTCGGTCGCCGGCAAGTTGGCCCAGGGTCTTCCAGAGACCCCGGGGTCCGGTGTGGTGGCGCTGCATACAAGCGGCGCGCGCGGGCCGGAGGCGCTCGCGCCTTTACAGGATCGCGGGGTATCTTGTGGGACTCTCCATCCGCTCCAGACCATCGCGACTCCGGAGCAGGGCGCCGCGGATCTGCCTGGGTCTTATTTCGGAATCACGGCCGCGGGTGAAGCGCTCGACTGGGCGCTCGAGATCTGCCGCCTGCTTCAAGGACACCCGCTGATGATTCCGGCCGAGCGCCGTCCACTCTATCACGCCGCCGCCGTCATGGCCAGCAACTACATCATGGCGATGATCGACGCCGCGGTGATTCTATTCGAACAATGCAGCGTAGGTAGGGAAGACGCGCTGCGCGCTCTTGCGCCCATGATTTGTTCAAGCGTCGCCAACACGCTCGCCTCCGGCCCCGAGCAAGCTCTCACCGGACCCATCGAACGCGGCGACGCGCAAACCGTCGCTTCGCACTTGCAGGCCCTCTGCAACAACTCCGAGTCCGTGCCAGAATCGGTAAGGGAACTGTACCGCTACGCCGGTTTGCACGTAGCCGCCCTCGCCCGGCGAAAGAACCCTGGAACGGATCGCCGCGCCATCGAAGAACTCCTGCGAGGAGAAGAACAACCATGAACGACACTCGCGTCAACGAGATCAAGAATACCGAGCCCAAGAAAATCTGGCCGTATCATTTGAAGGAAATGAAGCAGCGCGGCGAAAAGATCGCCATGCTGACCGCCTACGACGCGCTGATGGCCCGCATGTTCGATCAAGCCGGAATCGACGCCATCCTGGTGGGCGATTCGCTGGGCATGGTGCTACTCGGCTACTCGACCACGCTGCCGGTCACTCTCGAAGACATGGTGCATCACACCAAAGCCGTGGTGCGTGGAACGCGCCGGGCTCTGGTGGTCGCCGACATGCCCTTCCTTACTTTCCAGGTTTCGATCCCGGAGACCATCCGCAACGCCGGCCGGCTGATGCAGGAGGGCGGAGCCAACTCCGTCAAGCTGGAAGGCGGGCGCAACGTGGCTGAAGCGGTCGCGCGCCTGGTCGAAACCGGCATCCCGGTGATGGGGCACCTCGGCTTGAATCCGCAATCGGTGAATCAAACCGGAGGGTTCCGCCAGCAGGCCAAGTCGAAAGAAGACGCCCGCCGGCTGATTGAGGATGCCCACGCTCTGGAACAAGCCGGGGCTTTTGCCATTGTGCTCGAATCCATTCCGGAGGAACTCGCCCGCGACGTCACCGCCGAGCTTCGCATTCCCACCATCGGCATCGGAGCCGGTCCGGATTGCGACGGCCAAGTGCTGGTTTGCTACGACGCCTTGGGGATGACGGGCGAGGGTGCGCCGTCCTTTGCCAAGCGCTACGCGCAGCTCGGGGCCGAAATCGTCGCGTCCGCCAAAAACTACGCCGCGGAAGTCAAGGAAGGCGGCTTTCCCGTTCACAAGCGCGCGGCGTCTTGATAGTCGTTTCGACAATTAAAGAGCTGCGCGAAGTGCTGCCGCACGGCAACCTGCGGGGTCGTGGAATGGTCCCGACGATGGGCGCACTGCACGTCGGCCACGCACGCTTGGTCGAGACCTCGGTCCGCGACAACCCCGCCACCGCTGTCAGCATTTTCGTGAATCCGTCGCAATTCAACAATCCCGCGGATCTGGCGAACTACCCGCGAACGCTGGAGGCCGACCTCGATCTTTGTGCTTCTCTCGGCGTCGACTTTGTCTTCGCGCCGCCGGTGGAGGAGATGTACCCGCAACCGCAATCGGCTTTTGTCGAGGTATCGCGCGTCACCCAGCACCTGGAGGGCGCTTTTCGCCCGGGCCATTTCCGTGGCGTCGCCACGGTGGTGATGAAGCTATTCCAGATCCTTGAACCCACGCGCGCCTACTTCGGCGAGAAGGACTATCAACAGTTGGCCATGATCCGCCGCATGGTGGTGGATTTGAATGTGCCGGTCGAAATCATCGGAGTCCCCACCGTTCGGGAACCCGATGGCCTAGCCCTTAGCTCGCGCAATCGTCTTCTTACGCCGGATCACCGCGCCGCCGCACCGGCTCTCTACCGCGCCTTGCAGCTCGCCGCCGCGAAAATCTCTCAGGGCGTACGCGATCCCGCGGAGATCAAGCGCATGGCGCTGGCCGAACTGGCGCACCCGCTGATTCGCGTCGAGTATCTAGAAATCGTCGATCCGCTGTGGGTTGAACCCGTCAGCTCCATTGAGGGACCCGTGCGCGTCGCCGTTGCCGCGCAGCTCGGGGCGGTGCGCCTGATCGACAACATTTCCGCCTGACTGGCTCCGCGGTACGGCCCTCCAGCCGTCCTGCCGTGAACACAGGCGGGTCGATTGAACTATCCTGGAAGCGAGGAAGCTGCATGGAAGGCCTGTGGACCGTGGAATTCGGAAGCTCGATCGGGCGGTTCGGCGGTGGCGTGCTCGTCATCCATGACGGCAAGCTGATGGGTGGCGACAACGCTAACTATTACGTCGGCACGTACACCCAGCAAGGCAACGACTTTCGAGCAACCATCGATGTCAAGCCCTTTGTTCCCGGAGTCGCGAACGTCTTCGATAACCTTGGCCGTAATCTCACGGTAGAGCTCGTCGGAACCCTTGGGGACGGTATACACGCAAAGGCGCACGGCTCGCCAAAGGGTATGCCTGATATGCAGCTTGGCGTCAGGCTGACCAAGCGCAACTGAAGCCGAATCCGATGAGCGAAGCCGAGCCTCCGGCCCCACAGAGCGTCGAGACTATCCTAGCCGAGTTCGATAGCCGAAAAGGCACACTTGAGGGCTTCTGCGGGAAAACCAAGGAACTGATAGAGGATTGGCTCGAAGATGCTCAGGTTCGGTACCACTCGGTTCAGGCACGAGTGAAAAGGCGTGACAAGCTTCGAGTCAAGTACCAAAACCCACAGAAGGCATATCGCTGTCTGGACGACATCACCGATCTTGCCGCTCTCAGAGTCATCACCTACTACGACGACGAAGTCGACGCCGCAGCCGAGGTCATCCGGCGCGAATTCGAAGTCGATCAGCACAAGAGCGTGGACAAACGTAGCAAAGCGCCAGACAAGTTCGGCTACCATGCAGTCCATTACATATGCCGCTATTCACCGAGACGCCTCGGAATACTCGAGTACAAGAAGTTCTCCGGCGTAACGTGCGAAATCCAGGTCACCTCGATCCTGAGTCACGCATGGGCGGAGATCGAGCACGAATGGTACGACCTCGGCGAGGCCTTCCCAGACGAGATAAAACGCAGGTTCTACCGGATGGCTGCGCTCCTGGATATTGCGGAGTCCTAATTCCGAGATTTACGTAAGGCACGCGCCGAATATCAGCGGTCGGTGGGGGTCCGCGTCGAGGCAGAGGTGCCGGAGACCCCGTTAGACGAAGTCTCCATGAGTGCGTTTATCGACCAGGAGCCACTCGTACGGCTGATCGACGAAAGGCTCGCCGCCGAACTCGGAGGACTCGAAGTAGTCGCGAGGGAATCCTTTATCAAGTGGTGCCTTTCCTGGGTGACCCAGGCGGGACTTCGAACGATCTCAGATTTAAGAGCCGGCCTCGAGGCCAACCAGGGCAAGATCATCCGATTTGTCCGAAACCTAAAGATGCGGGATACAGTGCTGCCACGAGGGTCCAGCGTGACCCTCCTGGGAATGATGCTGACAGCATTAAAGGGTGCATCGGAATTCGCGGAAGGATACTCCCGGACATCCGGCATGCAGGCACCCGCTGACGTCCTCGATCTACATGTGCGAGCAGCGCAGGCCGCGGTGTCCGGCGACTCCACCCATCCCTAGCCTCATCCCTCCCGTGAAGAGCGCCAGCCAGAAGGAATGCGAAAATGGTCGTATGGCTCGCGATCTTTCAAATTTTCTGTCGCAAACCATCGAGCGTGAGCAGCCCCACCTTCGCGCGCTCACAGAGGACCGGGCGTCTCTCCCCCGAGGGCCGGGCAAGTGGTGCCCCAAGGAAGAATTAGGGCACTTGATCGATTCGGCCTCGAACAATCACTTCCGCTTCGTTCGCGCCGCGATTTATCCCGAGATGCATGGCCCGCGCTACGACCAGGACGAATGGGTTCGCCTGCACGGCTATCGCGAGATGCCCTGGGAGAGCCTGGTCGAATTCTGGTTCCGCTACAACCAGCTTCTGGCCGCTTTGGTCGGTAACCTCCCGGAGGAGCGCCTGGAAACGCAGTGCTTCGTGGGCGGCAATGCACCCGTTTCCCTCGCCTTTTTGATCGAGGATTACATCCTCCACATGCAGCACCACATCGACTTGATGCTGGGGCGTCAGGCGGTCACCGCCTATCCTGGCGCCTCCGCGCCAGACTAACCGCTGCAACTCAAGCCGGGCTAGTAGCGTCTCACACGCATGTGGCAGGTCCTTGTTCCGCTGCTGGTCGTTTGTTTGAGCGATGCGGCCGTGGCCCAAGCCGAGCCCGATGGAGCGTCCGCAACGCCCCCACTAACGCATTCAGGCTCCGTTAACGAAGCATGGCTCTGCGCCGCTCCGCAGCGATCGACGTCGCCATTCTTCAGTCACTTCACGCTCGAATCATTCGGCGTGAATTCCTCTAACTAACGTGGCGCCGGGTTACATGCTCTCATCTGCCTACCTTGCGTCTTTTTACGATTTGCAGGGCTTGGAATGTCCCGATTGCATACTGGGTCCCCGGAACCTTTCCAGACCCACTCTGCCGCCATTTGGCGCAACAGTAACGGTTAAGCTGATAGGCGATCACTTGGAACTGTTTGCCGGTTTCGGTGGAATTGAAGCCTGGAAAGCCGAAGGAGTTTTCGAACCGCAGGGACATAAGCCGTTTACCTCCACCGACGGCGACGCATGGCTGACGCAAGGATGGGCAGGCTTCCGGTTTGCAGTCGACCACAACCGGCATCTCTGGTTAGGAGGTACCGACCGGCGGCTGTATAATTTCGGACCCGGCCCGAAACAGTGGACCACTCTGAGCGGGGACGCGACTGTTCGCTTTGGTCACTAGCGCGCCGCTTTGGTCACTAGCGCGCGGAGACCGCATGTTAAGCTGGGAGCTTGGCTCCCACCCTCCAGGATCGCGTCCGTGAACTGGCCGTCCGCGACTCCGAAGGAAAGACGGTCCTGATCTCTCTCGACCGCGACCGCATCACGCTTGGCCGCTCCAGCACGTGCGAATTGTGTTATCCGGACGACTCCGGCCTCTCGCGCCAGCATATGGCGTTCACGCGCACCGCCGACGGCTGGCACGCGCAGGACCTGGGCAGCAAGAACGGCACTCTGCTCAACGGCCAGCGTCTGGAAGGGCCCACTCCTTTTCGTCCCGGCGATCGCGTCTCCGCCGGCCATCTCACCATCGAGTTCGCCGACTTCGCTCATGTTCCGGAGACCGTGGTCTTCGTGCCCAATGAGGAGAGCTTCTCGACGACGGCGACCACAGTGGTCGCCAAGCTGGACGCGGTGCTTGCGCCCAAGCCGGCCGACCTCAGCCAGACCACCGTCATGCAGGGCACGCCACAAATGCGAGCCTTGATCCGCGCCGGCCGCGAGCTTTCCGAGCACCGCCCTTTAGGCGAGCTGTTCGAAGTCATCATGGATCTTTCCGTCGAAGCCGTTACTGCCGGCCGGGGAGTGCTGATGACGCTCGAAGGCGGCAGCGCATCAGGCGACGCGCTCAAGGTCCGGTCCGCGCGCGGCGAGGGATTTAAAATCTCCAAGACCGTCCGCGACCGCGTGCTCAACAACAAGGAATCGCTGCTGGTGCGGGACGCCCAACTGGACCAGAGCCTCAAGGGCCAGATGAGCATCGTCGAGGGTAAGGTGCGCAGCATGCTCGCCGTGCCTTTGCAAACCAACGACAAGGTCATCGGACTCATTTACGTGGATTCGCCCAACCTGATCCGCGAATTCACGCGCGAGGATTTGAATCTGCTCACAGTCATGGCCAACGTCGCGGCCATCCGCATCGAGCACGTTCGCTTGAACGAGGTCGAGGAAGCCGAGCGCGCCCTGGCCAAGGACATGCAGCAGGCCGCGCTGATTCAGAACAGCCTGCTACCGTCCAAGGCTCCTTCGATCGCCGGTCTCGATATCGCCGGCAAGACCACTGCCTGCCGCACCGTCGGCGGCGATTACTTCGATTTCCTGCCCTTCGCGGACGGCCGAGTGGCGCTGCTGGTGGGCGACGTGGCGGGCAAAGGCGTCCCGGCCAGCCTGCTGATGTCCAGCCTGCATGCCCGTGTCCACGTGCTGTTTGAAGACGGCGACAACCTGGCGCAGAAGATCACGCGCCTCAACAAAGCCACCTGCCAGAACTGCCCGGACAATCGCTTCATCACGTTCTTCATGACCGTGGCCGATCCGGAAACGGGGGAGCTGGTTTACACCAACGCCGGCCACAATCCTCCACTGCTGGTGCGGGCTTCCGGAGGGTTTGAAGCGCTGGCCTCGGGCGGCCTGTTCCTGGGCGCGGTGTCGAGAGCCGTGTATGAGGACGCCCACGCGAAGCTGGAACCAGGCGATGTCCTGGTGCTGTTCAGCGACGGCGTCACCGAAGCCGTCAATCCGCGGGACGAAGATTTCGGCGAGGCTCGCCTGGTGGAATTGGTGGCGTCCTTGCGCGAACGCCCGGCGGCGGAAATCGTTGAGGAGATCAACAGCGCCGTCACCGCGTTCACCGAAGGTGCTCCCGCGGCCGACGATATTACCGTGGTCGTGGTCCGGCGGACGCAACCGTTCAGTTAGCCTGATCCTTCGGCGGAGCCATCACGGCGCCGTCCACGTTCCGTAGGCATCAGTTCACCCCTGGGTCGGGCGTTCCACTGCACGCGTCCGGCCTCACACCAAAAGGACGTGACGGAGACATCACGGGAGTAATGTCCCACAACGCCGTTTCAGGTTCAGCGCGTTTGGCTACCTTCGGAGGAGTCGTCACGTCCGGCGTAACGAGAATTTCTGACTGGGTCGCCAGACTGCGATTATGCAGGATACTACGACTCCGAGGGAGTTGGAATCAACCCTGACAATGAAATTCTCTGCTTCAGCGCTTCAGGATGTCGGCCCAAGTGCTTCACAAGTTGCGCGATGCTTTTTCCGAAAGCGGTATGGGGTGAGACAGGTCTCCCGGCCGCAAGGGCATCGCCCACAGATTTATTGTCGTAAGGCACCGTCCCAAGTATCTCGGACTGGAGGAGCTCACCAATGTGTTCCCTACTCATGCTGGCCTTTGGGGAGTGTTGATTCACGATCACCCGAATATTTGACAGCACGAGATTTGCGTTGAGGTATGCGGCCGCCTCACGCGTTCGCCACAACGCAGACAGGTCCTCAGTCGTGACAAGGAGCAGTTCGTTGGCCTCTTTCGCGAGACTGAGATTCCACTCCCCATACACTCCGCCCGCATCAACCACGATCACGTCATAGATTTGGCGAACATAATCGAGGATAGGGGTGGGGTCGTGCAGGTCGTGACGGCTATCAGGTGTCGAGCGAGGCGCGACGAGTACGTCTACCGCGTTCACTGGGGTAATCATGGAGCCCCAGAGATCTTGGTCCAGTGCGCCGACCTCGCGGAGAGCGTCAAGAAAGCTGAACTTTGAGTTGACTCTCAGCATGAAAGAGACTTCTCCTGTCCACATCGCCAAATCGAGGAGCAAGACGCGTATATTGCTGTTTCGCTTCCATGCAAAAGCTAGGTTAACCGCTATGGTCGACGCCCCGCATCCGCCTTTCCCGGGCATCACAACGATGACCTTCCCACTCTTCTTGGGGCGATCGACCTCGATCGTGTCGGAAGTTGCGGTACTTTGAATATCGCTCGACCACTCGATACGCTCCACGCGATGTCCAAGGATCATCATTTTGGATCTTCGCTGGAATAGCGCACGGGCCTTCTCTAAACCGTTCGGCGAACTGCGAATCAATAGCCGGATCGAGCCAGGATCTACGCGCTTCACCGTCAAGAGTGGATCTCCCAGCAATTGGCGGAGCTGGTCCGTGATCGCCTCAATCTTGGCCCGATTAAACTCCGAGAAACTTCCGTTCAGGACCAACACCCATTCGGGAGCCCTACGTTTCTGAACGGCGTCATAAAGAAGCTTCCTACT
>CAWISY010000019.1:0-16221 GCA_963838455.1 Bryobacterales bacterium | reverse complement strand
CTGCCGGAACAACCGCTGGCATTGGCGGACGCCCAGTCGGACGCCATAGGTTTTGTCGATCCAGGCCGACAGCGTCTTGCCATCCCATAGATTCACCCGCATTCCCGCGTCACTCGGCTTGGCCCGTAATACGCGATTGATCTCTTTCACCTGCTTTTCGTCTAGCCGGGTGGGACGGACCGGATCGCTCTCCTTCCGTCAGACCAGCCAATCCCCGTTGGTCGAAGCGGTGAACCCAGTTCTCCACAGAACGAGGGGCGTCGCCCAGAAGGCGAGCCACCTCCGGGCAGGTCATGCCCTGCGCTACCAATAGGACACTGTGCAGCCGGTGGTCATACCGCGACTCCTCGGACCGCTGAATTTCCTGCTGTAAGCCCAGCACCGAAGTGGCATCGGATATCATGAGTGGTCTCATGACCCCAGGAGACCACGTTCCGGCTCTATGCGCAAATACTTATGACGCTATGTTTAGCCCGCAAAGGGCCGGTCGCGGCCCTCGATGCGAGCAAGTAACAGCCTTTGTCGACCGCGACCAGGCTCCGTTTTGCGGGCTTTTACTTAGGAGCGCGGCTCGTGAGTCTTGCCGTTGGTGTGGTCGGCGGTGATGGCGCGGATGAGAGCGTCGAGATTGTCTTCGATGCGGCGCATGCGGGCGTCGGAGGAGTCGGCGAAGCGCTGGACAGTTTCATTCGTTTGCTCGATGGCGTCTTGGAGGCGAGTCATGCGCGCCGCAGATGAGGTGATTTGGGTGTCAACGAGCCGCATCAGTTGGCCGAGTGTTTCCTGATTGCGCTCATGCACGTCGACCAGAATGGTCAGGCGGTGCTCAATTTGCGCGAATCTTTCCTCGGTGGTCACATCTTTAGTTTTTCGTCTTCGCCTGCGGTTGTCAATGAGTCTCCTTTAGTTGCCCATCTTCTTGATGGCTCCCAGCGGCGTCTGGATGGTTCCGTCGTTGTTGACGTCGAAGCCGAGGGAGAAGGGCGTAGACGAGCCGGCCTGGTACAGAGCAATGTGCCCGCCGGAAATCCAGCATTCGAACTCCTCGGGAGCGCCCAGTCCTCCGGTCACGGTCACCTTGCCGGACCGGAACACAACCGTCATGCCGCCCATGCCCGAGACGTGTTCCCACCGGCCTTCATACTTGCCCGCACAACTGGCGAGTCCAGCCTTGGGAGCTTGTCCGGCGGGCCGAGCCGCGGGAGGGGGCGGAGCAGTCGAGGCGCGCAGGTTCTCCGCACCGGTTTCAACGGTCCGGTCCCCATCAATCGCCACGGTTCTTTCTCCCGGCAACTGGACCGTATAACGGTTGTAGCTTTGGCCCACGATCTCGCCTTCCATCCAGCGGCCGTTCACCAGCACTTGCACATGCTCGTGGAGATCCCACTGCCCGGCCGCGTGGTCGGCTGCGGTTAGTTTCCCCTGGCGCCGCACTTCGATGGGCCAGCTTTTGGAAACCTCAATTCCATTGTCCAGGCGGACCAGGTATGAACTGCCCCTGACCTGGAGGACGGTGGCGTCTTGCCAACCGGAGGCCAGGACGCGAACGCGGTCGCCGGCTTTGAATCCGCCTCCTCCGATCGCACCGGTGTTCTGAGCATTGGCGGCGTTCTTAGGATTGGCCGCTGGGGCTTGAGCTGCGGAAGCAGTGGCGCCGCGCGGCACAGGCGCGCGCCCCGCGAACGGCGAGGGCGCCGGCGGAATCTCGCCCCGGTGAGGATCCTTCTGCGCTTCGGCCGGAGTTTGCGCGTGGCACTTGGCCGGAAGTAAGGCGGCCAATTGCACCTTGAGCGCCTCGCCCCTCTGGAACGCCTGCCCGTTCTTGTAGTTCTGATAGTCGCAAGCGCCGGTGGCGTCGTTGCACGAAAAGATCTTGAAGCTTTGGCCATCTGTGCAGACGTAGATCACATTCATTTGCAGAGCCGGGGTCTGCGCGAGCACGCCGGTCATCGGCACCAGCAGGAGCAGAGTTCTTACAGGAGAGGTACGCATCCAGACAACCTCCGTCTTAGCGGAAGGATACTACACTCGCGTTGCCAGTCACCATGGCGCGGACAGGCGGAGGTGCGATTGGCACGCTGGCGGCGTCGAAATGCTGGCCGCGCGCCCCGAACGCCAGCAGCACGGTCAGCATTCCGAGCTTGAAGGTCATCCTGAAATCGGGCCGTCGCCGGCGGCCAGAGCGTTGACGATGGTTTCGCGCATGCTCTCAGCCGATTCGACTGCCGATTCGAGTGCGATACGGTACACGATGGCTCCGACGAAGGCGTCGAAAGCGAGCACGGCGAAGAACGCGGCTTCCGAGTCGAAGGCCCAGCGAGCCAGGTACGCCAGCCCGGCGGGCAGGAACGCTACCGGGTAGACGACCAGCAGAATCGCTTGCACGCGTCCGGCCGAGCCGGAGCGGAAGGAAGAGTCAGGGTTGACTCCGCGGGCCTGGCGGACGGAGATGAGATTTCCCGCGCCCAACAGAAAAATGCTGACGACGCCGGCGACTGAGAAAGCTTCGGCCAGCTTGAGCGGATCGAGCGGCATCCCCAGCACGGCGCAGACGCAGATGACGGCGAGAATTTCCAGAACGATGAACAGAATCGAGCCTAGATTCTTGCCGATCAGAACCCGGGAGAACGGCACGGGAGCCAGGAAATAGATCTGCGCGGCGGAGCGGTCAAAGCCGAAGGAGTTCCAAAAGCAGACCTCGCTCAGCAGCAACAGCGAGTAGACGCTAACCACGGTGAGATAGTTGGAGCTGAGAAAGGATTGAGTGGAGCCGGAACGGCCCAGCGCGACGGGCAGCCAGATGACCAGACCGAAGGTGAACCCCATCAGGAAGACCAGACGAAAACGCGGGGAGCGGGCGAGCGAACGCAGTTCTTTTTCGACCAGCGCGCCGAGAGGATCCGCGAACAGAGACGAAGGCAAACGGTAGAAACGCTCGATAGGCCGCAGGCCGGAGTGGGAGGCGGGAGCGCGGCTCGCGCCAGCTTCGGCGGAGTCGAAGGAAAGAGTGAGGGAGAATTGCCACAGACCGAAGGCCGATCCGATCACGCACCAGGCGAACAGATAGGTGAGCGAGAGGGCCGCTTCCCTGCCCTGCGCCAGATTGGCCGCTGCGGTCCAGGGCCAGACCTTGAGCATGTCGGCGCTGGCGAGCACTCGCAGGCCGCCTCCGAACGCGCCGCGGGCCAGCACAAATTGCAGCGCCGCCGCGCCCAGCACCAGGGCCAAGAATCCGATTTCGCGAAAACGCTTGTGGGCGAGAAGGCGCACCACCAGGTCACGCAAGCCCACCGCGACCAGCAGATTGAACACCATGTAGAGGATGATGGCGATGGCGCCGGTGGCGGGGAGCCGCGGATTGAGCAGAACGCCGGCGACGACCCCCAGCAGCACCAGGAACATTTCGATGGCCGCGGTGACGCGCAGGAGCACTTCGATGGCGAACAGTTGACGCATCGGAATCGGATAGGCCTTGAGCTTGCGCATCTCCAACGCGGAGCCGGTGGCGGCCATCATCAGGGGAACCACTTGCCAGTACAGGAACACGAGTAACAGGCCGCCGGGCAGGGCGGAATGAATCAGATCGAGATTGCCGGGGTCGGAAAGAATGCGCGCGGCGGCGAGGGCGGCCACCAGCCAGCCTCCGTACCAGACGGCCGCGATAATGGAGGCCCAGGCGACTCCGGCGCGCGGATAGAAGTTGCGCATGGTGCGCCACTGGGCCCACAGGATGGCTCGCGCGTGGTTCATAGCCTGCTCGCGTTCATAACCAGTCGAGCGTCTCGACGGGGCGCTCAAAGCCGACTGCGCGCACGAAGGCGTCTTCGAGCGTGGAGGCGTCTCCACGCAGCTCCTTCATAGAGCCGTTCAGCACCAGGCGGCCGTCGCGAATGATGGCAACTCGGTCGCAGAGCCGTTCGACGACTTCGAGCACATGGGAGGTCAGGAAGATGGTGGCGCCGTGGCGGACCTGCTCGAGCAGAATATCCTTCATCAGGCGCGCGCCGACGGCATCGACGCCTTCAAACGGCTCGTCCATGAGAAACAGTTTGGGGCGATGGATCAGCGCAGCGGCCATGGCGACGCGCTTGCGCATCCCCTTAGAGTATTCGGAGATCAGTTTGTTGCGGGCCGAATCGAGCTCGAACAGGCCCAGCAGCTCGCGGGAGCGCTCCCGCGCGACGCCGCGGTCCAGGCCATAGATGCGGCCGACGAACTCGATGAACTCGCCGCCGGTGAGATGGTCGAACAGAAGGGATTCGTCGGGAACCAGGCCGATCTGCTGCTTGATATCGATGGCGCGCTCGGGCATGGGAAGGCCGAGCAGGGCGATGGAGCCTTCGGTAGGCGGAGCCAGGCCCATCAGCATCTTGATGGTGGTGGTTTTGCCCGCGCCGTTGGGTCCCAGGAAGCCGAAGAAACATCCACCGGGAACGGTGAGCGTCAAGCCGTCCACGGCCGCCTTGTTTCCGTAAACTTTCCGGAGGTTGTAGATTTCGATGACCGGCGGAGCTTCGACCATGCGCTGCTACTATCCTATCGGATGAATCGCCACGCAGCCTAAGGGGAAAATCGGACGATTATGCGGGATTAGCCGACGGCCAGAGCTACGTGCCCGGACCCCCGGTCAGAGTCATATGCCTGCTGGGGATCGGGTTCCCACGCGGAAGCGTGAGAAACGGCGGGCGACCAGGCGTCGACCAGGGTCAGCAGGAGGGTTTCCACGTCCTGGAGCGGGGCTGCTGACTGCTGGGCGTTGGCTTCGATCAGACGGGTCTGCATGTAGACGTAGAGGCCGGCCAGCCGCCGGCTTATGTCACCGCCATCGGCATGATTCAGACAGCCGGCCAGTTCCTGCAGGATGGCCCAGGCGCGGTTGATCTGGCGCACGCGTCCGCGGATGTCGCCCTGCGCCAGGGACGATCGCGCGGCGCGCACGGCATCGATGGCCCCGCGATACAGCAGCCACACCAGCTTGAGCGGGTCCGCGCTGAGGACCTCGGCTTCCAGATATCGATCGTAGACAGTTTGTGCCATGCGGTTCGTGGTGACTTAGCCTCCGCTCAGCTTTTCGGCCAGCTTGACGATATATTCAGCCGGAATCTGATCGATCACGTTTCCCGTGGTTTTGTTGACCAGCTTGATCACCAGCATCCGCGCGGCGCGGTCGACTGTGTAGGTGAGCTCATGATCTTCGCCGAAGGCTTGACTGGCGTTTACGGCCGACACCGCTCGAATCAGCGTGCGCTGGTCCTCGGTGATAGTGCGAGCTGACGAAAGATCAGCCGGGCTGACGCCCGTCATGTTCGTGACAGACGTAATATTCATATACCCTCGAAACGGGCAGGGCCGCAAAATCGGCTTCGCCCAAGCTCCTTATCGGTAAGGGGTGCGGGTGTATGAACTGGGATTTTGGAGAGGAACGGATGAGCCGGGCTTACTTGCCATGACAGGCGGGCCAGGTCGTCGTGGCCGGAACGGTCCTCGGTGCAGGCCAGCGTTTCGAGCGCCTGGGCATAGACAGAGCCGCCTCTGCGCTCGAGCGTAGGCAGCGCTGCGCTTCGGTCAGGCCGATCAGAAGTTCCAGGCGGTCGGCGGAGGAGCGTTTGGGCTCAGCGAGGACGGCGCGGAAATGCCGCTCCGCTTGGCTCCAGTTGTGAGCGTCCAGGTGCCGCTTCGCCTCCGTGCGGTTCATGTTGCGCTCGCGATTCCACTCCTGAACCTTGGGCGTGGCGGGCGAGCCTTTGAGGACGGGCTCCAGTCGTGCCTATTCGGAGCGAATCGTGATGGCCGGATCCACGCCCGCCGCGCGTAGCGCCGGCCGCAGGCTTCCACACAGGGTCATTACAATCGCGAGCCCCGCTGCAGCACTGTAAACTGCCGCATCGTCCGGCTGGACGCCAAACAGCACCGATGTCATGCTTCGCGCCGCCACATACGCTACTGGAATTGCGAACGCCACGCCCGCCAACCCGAGCGTCAGCCCTTGTCGCAGAAACATGCCGAGGATGGTCCCCCGTCCGGCGCCCAGCGCCAGCCGCACCCCCACCTCCTGAGTGCGGGATGACACCGCAAACGATAGCAATCCATAAATCCCCACGGCCGCCAGCAAAACCGCGATACCGGCGAACGCTGCCAGGGCGTCCACCTGCGCCCGCCGCGACGCCGTGTCCGCCGCCACAACATTTCCAAGAGGCTGCACGTCCGAGATCGCCTGATCCGAGTCCACCTCACGGATGATCCGCCGCAGCGCCGGCGCCAGCCCCATCGCATTCCCGTCCGTCCGGATCAATAAATCCTTGGGCGCGTACCATGGCAATGCCCCATCCCGCATCTGCTGCGCGGGTAAATAAACCTGCGGCTCGCTCGACCGCTCCAATCCGCGCACCGCGACATCGGCCGCAACGCCCACTACCGTCCGATCGCCGAATGCGAAATTGAACTGCCGGCCAAGCGGATCTCGCCCCGGCCAGTAGCGCCTGGCAAAGGACTCACTCACCACCGCGACCGGCGTCGAATCCTGCGAATCCTGTTCATTCACGTCCCGGCCTTCCCGCAGCGGAATGCTCAGCGTCCTGAAGTAATCGGCGGTCACGAACCGCAGAATCGCCTTCGCCCGCAAGGCTTCTTCATCGGACATCCCCGGCGTCCGCACCGGAAAGATGCCCGCGCGCATATCGCCCATCGGCAGAAAACTGATATACGCCGCCGATCTCACGCCCGGCAAAGTTCGCGTCCGGGAAAGAACGTTGTCATAGAATTGCGTTCGCTTGGCCGTCGCGTTGTACTTCGGCATCAGCAGCACGGTGCGTAAGGCCAGAACTCCCTCGCTGCGGAATCCCGGATTGACCTCTTCAACCCTCCACAGAGCCTTGAGCAGCATTCCTGCTGCGATCGTCAGAACCACTGTCCCTGCGATCTCCGCCAGTACCAACGTCTGGCGGAGCCGTTCCGTGCGGCCCGCCCCCGAGCGTCCGCGCAGCGCCTCCATATCCCCCGCCCCGCATGCCCGCAGCGCTGGAACAACTCCAAACCCGAGGCAGCTCAGCAGCGTCAAAACCGCCGCGAATGCGTACACTCGCAGATCGATCGACGGAACCCCGCTCACCGGCAACGCGTTCGGAACCAACCGGGCGACCCACGGCACCGCGACCGCTGCCAGCGCCAAACCGTACGCTCCGCCGAGCATGGCGAGAACCAGGTTTTCGGTGAGCAACTGCCGCACCAGCCGCTCCCGCCCCGCGCCGATCGCCATCCGCACGGCGATCTCCCTCCTGCGCGTCATCGCCCGAGCCAGCAGTAAGTTCGCCAGATTGCTGCACGCCACCAGCAACACGCAAAAGGCCGCTCCGAAAACTGCCAGAATCAGCATGCGCGATTGCGGCGACACCATGTCACGCATGTCGTACGCCGTCGCTCCGATCCCCGCGTTGGCCTTCGGGTACGCCTTTTGCAATTTCGCCGCGGCAACGCTCAAGTCCACCCGAGCCTGCTCCAGGGTCACGCCCTGCCGCAGCCGAGCCACACCGTACAAGTAGTAATTCGTGCGCTCCCCGGGCCCGAACGGCGGAAACCGCAACGGAATCCACAAGCGCGCGTTTCGCGACGGAAACGCAAAGCCCTCCGGCATCACGCCGGTCACGGTATACGGCTGATCGTCCAGCAGCAGCTTGCGGCCGATTACGCCCGGGTCCGCTCCAAACTGCGTCCTCCATAAGCCGTCGCTCAGGAGCACTGTCCCTGGCAAGCCGTTCCGCTCGTCTTCGGGCAGAAAGCCTCGTCCTATCGCCGGCTGGACGCCGAGGATAGGGAACAGATCCACCCCCACGGTCGCCCCTTCCAGACGCTGCGGCTCGCCTTGACCGGTAAGCGAAACCGAAAGCCCGGCATACGCAGAGATCGCCTCGAAGCCGCTGGTCATCGCTCGCAAGTCCAGATAGTTGGGCGGTGATAGCTCCAGCCGGGTATATCCGCTGCCGGGCTCGGTCAAGTACACCATCGCCAACCGCTCCGGATGAAGGTAGGGAAGCGGCCGCAGCAGGACGTGGTCCAGCAGCGTAAACGCCGCGGTGTTGGCTCCCATCCCCAGCGCCGCCACGGTCACCGCGGTTAGCGCGAACCCCGGCGATTGCCGCAGCGCACGAACGGTCCACTTCAAATCCTGCCGCAACAGGTCCGCGTGAACGCGGATCGATGTCGCAACAACATCGGCGATCGCACGTCCCCAAGACGACAGTGCGTTCTCTTTACGGCGCTGCCTCTCGAACACCGCCCGCATCTCCGCCTCGTATTCGCTCCGGAACGACGCCGGCAGAATTCGCAACAACAGCCCGTACGCGTCCATCACGCCCTCCCCGGGGCAAACCCGCTTTCGCGCGCGAACTTGACCAACTGCGACAGCCGCCGGGCTTCGGCTTTCGCCACCTCGACGCCGAACTTGGTAATGCGGTAGTATCGCCGCCGTTCGTCGTCCTCCTCCGGCGCCGGCCTTTCGCGAGTCTCCACCACCAACCCCTGCTCCAGCATCCGCTGGATCGACCGGTACAGAGTACCCGCGCTGAGTCTTACCTCGCCAGCCGTACGCACGGCCACGTCTTGAATGATCGCGTACCCGTGCCGATCCTCCTCGGCCAGGGCGAGCAGGATGTGGAACGTTACAGGCGGCAGCGGCAGCAAGGAGGTCGCATCTTCCATGCCCTCATTGTAGCCACTATGGCTATATTGTCAAGGAATATATTCCGAACGAGACAACCGGTCGAACTTAGGCAAGAACTCCCCGCTCACCTTCGGGTTCCGCTGGAATTCGACGGGTGTGACTCGGAGCCTTAACAGCCTGTGGCAGAAGCCCGAAAACACCGCTTGCTGCGCGCGCGGCTCAGTCGATGCAATGCGTTACGGACCCGCGACGGGGTGCCCCCTGGGCCGGGAGCGGTTTTTGCCACGGGCTGTTAAGCCAGGTTCAAAACCTTGGCGACGGTGTGCTTTTCCTGCTCGATCTTCTTCTGCAGCAGGGTGATGGCGTAGATGAGCTGTTCCGGACGCGGCGGGCAGCCGGGGACGTAAACGTCCACCGGGATGACCTGGTTCACCGGCACCAGGGCGTAGTTGGAAAAGACGCCGGTGGAGGTGGCGCAGGCGCCCATGGAGATGACCCACTTGGGCTCCGGCATCTGCTCATACAGGCGGCGGATGACCGGCGCCATTTTGTTGGAGACGCGGCCGGCGATGATCATCATGTCGCTCTGCCGCGGCGAACCGCGCATGACTTCCGCGCCAAAACGCGAAATGTCGAAACGCGAGCCGATCATCGACATCATCTCAATGGCGCAGCAGGCCAGGCCGAAGCTCATCGGCCAGATGGCATTCTTGCGGGCCCAATTGATCAGTTTGTCCAGGCTGGTGATGAGTAGCGTCTCACCGAAACCGTCGTCCGGCTCGGGTTCTTCATCAACGCGGGCAAATAGTTCAGGCGGCTGGCTGAGATGAAAAGTGGCGTCGTCCACGTCCATATTATCGCATGCCCGCCGCGGGTAGACGCTGTGGCAGACTACACTCAAGAATGGACCGAGACTTCGGAATCGAGCCCGAGTATACCGACACCTGGGGCCGCAAGCACGTTCCGTCGGAGGATACGCGGGCTCTGATTCTGGCGGCGCTGCAGGCCGAGACCGCGGAGGCGCCGGCGCTGGATCCGGTGTACGTCGTTTATGAGGATGCCGAGTCGATTCCGCTGCGCGTCCAGGCAGAGCGCGCGGGTTTTTCGGTGAAATTGGAAATCCAATGGGAAGATGGGACGCCTGAACAACCCGCGTTGGAGCATCACTGGTACTGGCTGCCGGCGCTCAAGTGCAACGAAGCGGGCGAGCGGCTGATTCCGCTGCCGAAGCCGCTGCGGCAGGGCTACCACAAGTTGCAGATTTACTGGGTGAGGCAGCCGGAGCTGGAGGTTCTGGGCGACGCGCATTTCATCGTGTGCCCCCGGCGCGCAATTCCGCCGCCGGGACGATTGGCCGGCGTAGCGATCAGCCTGTATGGATTGCGCTCGGCACGCAACTGGGGCTGCGGCGACCTCACCGATCTCCTTACTGTCATCGACATGTGTTCGCGCGCCGGAGCGCATTTCGTCGCGCTGAATCCGCTGCACGCGATCGCCAATCGCGAGCCTTACAACACCAGCCCGTATTTGCCGCAGAGCTCGCTGTTCCGCAATTTCATTTACATCGACGTGGAAAAAGCGCCCGGCTATCTCCCGGCGGAATGGATGGCGCGCGAAGCGGCGGAGCTGCGCGCGACGGAACTGGTGGAGTATGAGCGCGTGGCCAAGCTGAAGCTGACGGTGCTGGGCCAGGCTTTTGACCGGTTCCTGGAGCATGGGGGTTCGGCGGAATTCGACGCGTACGTCGCCAGCCAGGACCGTTCGCTCCACGACTTTGCCGTATATTGCGCGCTGGATGAAGCCATGCACCAGCGCGACGCGAACGTATGGTTGTGGACGCAATGGCCGGAAGAGTATCGCGATCCGCACTCGAATGCGGTGGAGGAGTTCGCGCAGGAGAATCGGGCGCGGGTGCTTTTTTTCAAGTTTCTGCAATGGCTTCTGGACCGGCAGATTGCGCAAGCTCATGCGCATGCACAAGCGCAAGGCATGAAGATCGGCCTGTATCACGACCTGGCTCTGGCGGTGGACCGGTTCGGCGCGGACCTGTGGGCGCACCGCAAGTTTTTCGTATCGGGATGCCGGGTGGGCGCGCCTCCGGACGACTTCGCGCCCAATGGGCAGGATTGGGGCTTTCCCCCGCCCAATCGCGAGGCGCATCGCGCTGACGGCTACCGGCTGTTTGCGCAGTCGATTCGCAACAGCGCGCGGCACGGCGGGGCTCTGCGCATCGATCACGTGATGCGCTTCTTCCGTCTGTACTGGATGCCGGACGGCAAGACCGCGGCCGAGGGCGCCTATGTACGCGACTATGCGGAGAACCTATTGGGCGTGCTCGCGCTGGAGAGCCATCGCAACGGCTTCCTGGTGGTGGGCGAAGACCTCGGCACGGTCAGCGGCGAGGTGCGTCACCGCCTGGCCGAAGCGGGCATCCTGGGTTATCGCCTGTTATGGTTCGAGCGCAACAACGACGGAAGTTTTCGCGCTCCGCAGGAGTATGCCGAGCAGGCGGCGGTTTCCACCACCACGCACGATCTGCCGACGCTGGCGGGGTTTTTTACGGGGCGCGATATCGAGGCTCGGCGGGCGGCCGGGTTGATCGATCAAGCGGCGTATGAGGCGCAGTGGGAGTCGCGCCGGGGCGAAATCGAGCGGATGGAGCAGGCTCTGGATGCGGCCGGTTTCCACGCCGATGCGGTCGGGTTCGTGCTGGCGACGCCGTGCACTCTGGCGGTGATCAATCAGGAGGATTTGACCGGCGAGACGGATCAGCAGAACCTTCCGGCGAGCACGTGGCAGTATCCGAACTGGCGGCGCAAGATGAAGGTCGCGGTGGAGGATCTGGGCGGAGTGGAAGAGATTCTGCGGCGGGAGATCGAACGGTCAGGCCGTTCCGGGCCTACCTCCTAGGCGCAACCATTTCAGTGATGCGCGCGACGCTGGTGTCGCCGGTATACAGGTTGCCGTGCGAGTCCATGGCCATGTAGCTGGATTCGATGAACTGGCCTACGCCGCGCCCGGGCCCGTTGCCGATCGCGCCGAGCACATTGCCGTCCCAGTCGAGCTTGAAGATCTGGCCGTCCTGGCCGGTGGCCATCCAAAGCTGTTTGTGCGGATCGACGTACAGGGCGCACACCAGATTCCGCATCTGGATGGTCCTGATGAATTTGCCGCCCGCGTCATAGACCACGATGCGATATTCTTCGCGGTCGCCGATATAGACGTTGCCGTTATCGGGATGGATGGCGATGCCGTGGACCATGCTGAAATGCCCTTGCCCAGCGTTGTTGCCGAACCACTGCCCAACGAACTTGCCGTCTTTATCCAGATGCAGGATGCGCGCGGCTCCGCTGCGGTTGGTTGGCGATCTGTCGGCATCGTTGGGGCTCTCATTGGCGTGGCCCATGCCGATATAGATGTCGTCGTTGGGAGCGAAAGCGAGATCGAGCGGCTGCCACAATAGGCGCTGGCCCTTGGCCTCATCCCAATCGCCCCTCTGGCCGCGCACGCCGATGGTCATCAGAAGCTTGCCCTCCGGACTCAGCTTCATCACGGTATCGCCGTTCTCATCGCAGATCCAGATGTTGTCCTGCGCGTCGATGGCCATGCCGTGGGCCTTGTTCTGATGGCCGATCACGTCCTCGCCGATGGTGCGGATCAATTTGTGATTTTCGTCGAATTCGAAGAGTTGGGGTTGTCCTGCGCGATTGCGCTGGAACGCATACAGATGCTCCTTCGAGTTCAGCGCGACGGCGGAGACGCCGCCGCCGAGTCCCTGCGGCAAGGCGAACGGATAGGCAAAGGTGAAGCTGAGATCGGGAGCGTGCTGCTCATGCGTGATGGTATTGCGGCCGCGGCCCCAGCCGCACATGGGCGAGTTGCGGCATGGCTCGGCGCCGTCGTTGCCGGAGCCTGAGGGCGCCCCGGGCTGGGCCATTAACGGCACCGCGGCAGATACGCCGAGAGCAGCCGCGGCAATTCGAAAAAAGGCCGGCTTGAACATAAAGGAGCGCCGGAACATATACGCCTCTTCCGCTTCGTTCTAATTACGGCATCCGCGACGAGACATACGCCGCGATGTTGATCATGTCTTCCACGGTCAGATTCGCGACGGCTTCCTTCATCAGCGGACTCCACGCCCCGTGGCG
This sequence comes from Bryobacterales bacterium, assembly GCA_963838455.1. Lineage (GTDB taxonomy): Bacteria > Acidobacteriota > Terriglobia > Bryobacterales > Bryobacteraceae > Palsa-187. The sequence goes on along the minus strand of CAWISY010000019.1, from coordinate 3,417 downwards.
ATTGCCGCTCTTGATGTCGTTGAGCTGGCGGACGATGTAGCTGGGTGACCGGCCTGCCAGAAACGGCACGTTGGCGAGTCCCTTCAGATCCATCCCATGGCAGATCGAACAGCGCAGGGTTTTGCCATTGCCTCCGATGGTCACTAGAGACTCACCCTTCTTGATGCTGCCGGCGGGGACGTAGGCGACGAAGGGCGAAGCGTCGTCGCGATTCTCGGTGGCTTCCAGGTTCTGAGCGGTCTCGACGATCCGTTCGCCCAGGGGTTCAGAAGTGCCTTCGACGGCGACCAGCATGCCAGTGGCGACGCGGGTCTTGGGAGCGGTCTTGGACTCGACCACTTTGATCCACGGCTTGTATTTGAGCTTGGAGAAATACTCCGCCGCGATCTTTACCTCCGCCTCATTGGAAGCCTGCGCCAGCTTGAGCATGGCGGCGGGCGGTCCCATGTTAGGCTCGGAGCTCTTGCGCAGGCCGTCGTGCATATCCGAAACCTGCTGCTCGATGTAAGTCGCGGTGAGACCGGCGAGGCTCGCGTTTTCGGGGCGACCTTGGCCATTGGGCAGGTGGCAGTAGCCGCAGGCGCGCACGTCCTGCTGGCGGCCGTGGGCGACGATCTGGGGCGTCGAGGCAGTGAAGTCGTTGTGCCAATCCGGAGGATTGAAGCCGTCCAGAATCTGTTTCTGCGTCAGGGCCTTGCTGCTGTTGGGAACGTGGCGGAGTTCCTTGTCGTCGGGCGGAGGCGTCTGCTTCGGCGCGTTCGGGTCGAACGGATACGCCCAGGGAAGCTGCGTCGCGGGGGTTTGCGAAAACAGCGATGCGCCGGCGAATGCCCCAGCGCAAAATACCGCAACGGCACAGCAGCGAAGGTTCATCTTCATGGGAACTCCTCCACAAGAGCGTATCACTGCCGGCGGTCAATCAGGGCGCAATCCAGACGGTAGAACTAACGTAATTGTCGGGAACTCCGGCCGACACGGTGTAGGCAGCCGTGGCGGTCGTCGGAGGCGTCGTGACCGTGCCGAGTTGGACGTTGAATTGGGTCACGCCGGCGACGAATCCTGGAGCCGCGCCTCCGTACAATGCCGTCGCGGGGAGACTGGTCACTCCCTCGCTCACAAACGGGAATCCGCAACAGCCCGGCGGCGGCCCGATGGAGCCCATCGAAGCGGACGCCGTGCAAGCCCCCAGGCAGGCGTCCCGCAGCGCGGTTGCGACCTGGCCATCGGCGAGAGGAGCGAAATTCGATTGCCAGGCGGTCGCGAAGAGCGAAACAATGGAGCCGCCCGGTGCAGGATTCGATTGCGAGTTCAGCGTGCCGTCCTGATTGATCACCGTTGCGAACGTCTCAGTCGAAGTGGCGACGATCCATGCCGGATACTCGGGACTGACGGCTGTCCCGTTGGTGACCTGGAAGGCGGCGGACGTATTGATCGAGAGCTCCATCGGCACCACCGCGTTGATCTGGTTCGCGGACACGTAGAGCAGAGGAATGTTGACGCCGTTGACGCTGACTTGGACGCCGCCGAGCGTGGTTGGATAGAAGCCATTGGAGGGGGTGGCCGATACCGGCCTCGCGGGGCCGATTCCGGGGCCATAAATGGCGATCACCTCCGCCGGCGAGATGCGCGCTGTAAAGGTGTAGCCGATGACGTTTTCAAGAGCGAAAATTTTCACGGCGGGCGTCCCGGTTGGCGCCATGGCGGAAATGAATCCCGCCGATCCCGCCGTGTGAATCATCCCGGAGGGATCTACTGCGATCGCCTGCGCAATGGTGCCGCTGGGATACAGCGCTGAGTAGGCCAGTTGAGAGCCTGCGGGATCCAACTCGGCGAGATATTCGGGTCCCAACGTCCATCCATTGGTGTTAGGGAACGGGACGCTAGGGAGCCCGGTGGTGAGGGACGTCGAGGATACGTCGGTGCCGGTGATCCAAACATCTCCGGAGGCATCCAGGGCAATGGCGGGCGGCGACTGCGGATCCGCCGCTGCCAAATACGTCGCCCACACCAGCGCGCTACCGGTTGGGTTGAGCTTGGCGGCAAAATTTGACTGGCTGGGAACCGGAGCAGCGGGCTGATAGGAGCCCGAGGTTGCGGGAAAGTTCGGATCGTCGGTCTGCCCAGACAGGTAAGCGTTCCCAGCCGCGTCTACCGCGATCGCGTAAATAATATTCTCGGCGGAGCCGAATGGCGGGCCTCCGGCGTCTCCCGAGCCGAGATAGGTGAGATAGCCCAGCCCGGTGCCCCCGGCATTGACCTTGGCGACAAAAGCGCCGATGCCTTGTGGCGTGAGCACACCCGGCGTGGTGGGAAGGTTGGTGAAGCTGGCGTCGTTACCGGCGACATAAGCGTTTCCCGCCGCGTCGACGGCAATCCCAACGCCCTCCCATTCGGGCCCGTTAGCGATGCAGGAGGGGTCGTCCACGGGGCAAGGGGTCGGCATAGCCAGTACGCCCGAATACAGGATCTTGTCGCCGGACGCGGAGATCGACGCGATGATTGCTCCCGGAGATGCAGGGCTCTGAGTAATCGTGCCGAACGGCATTCCCGCGGTGTGCGGAAAGTCGGACGCCTGCGTGTAGCCGGTCAAATACAGAACGCCGTTGGCGTCCGTGGCCAGTGAGGTGATAGCGCTCTGACCCAGCGCGCCTCCGAAAAACGTGGAGTAGAGCACGGTTGTGCCGTCGTTGCTCAGCTTGATGATGAACCCGCTTCCCGCCGGCAGTCCGTGTACGGTGCCCACTGGAAAAATCTGCGTCTGCAGCGGGTTGCTCAAAGGAAAATCGGGCGAACTTGTGGTCCCCGCGATGTAGATATTTCCCGATGGGTCGAGCGCGATGGCGCTTCCCGTGTCGACGCCCTGGCCGGCGAAGGTGTCGGTGAATAAAACCTTGCCGTTGGGGTCCAGCTTGGTGACGAAGACGTGAGCTTGCGCACTGATGGCGGAATTGACGAAGCTCGGGGTGCCGGGGAGTTGGGTGCTGCCCGCTACATAGGTGTTGCCCGCGGAATCTGTGGCGATGGCAGAGACGGTGGGCGGATACTCGCCGCCGAGCACGGTGGTGAACTGGCCCGCGATTGCGAAGGTCGCGGCCATGCTCAGTAGGACCAAACAAAGGAACGCTCGAATGAGCATGCCTCATTGAAGCACGTCCGCTTCCACCTACCGCGATGGAATAGACTTTTTGCGGCTTCGCAGCGTCATCAATGGACGAGGGACGAGCGAGCATGAGCAATCGCCATATCCGGCGAATATTGGCAGCGGTTGCCGGCGTAGCTGGCTTCGTGACTGCGCCGCTCAAACCCCAAACCGCGGCATACGATGCACCTGCGTGGCAGAACGCGGCCGGGGGCAAGATGTCGTTCGAGGTGGCCTCGGTCAAACTGGGAGCCATTGTGCAACCGAGCTTCCCTCTA
>CAWISY010000018.1:0-36249 GCA_963838455.1 Bryobacterales bacterium | reverse complement strand
TATCGCTAGGCGGCGGCCAGAACGATATCGGTGACGCGTTTGACCAGCAGACGAATCTCATCATGCGGCGTGGCGGAGAAGGTGAGAAGAGGCGAGGAGCCGAGGCGATCCAGATAGACCTGGCTGTTGACGTGCGGGAAGAAGTCGACGGCGACGCGGGTGCGGACGCCCTCTTCGTCGCAGGCGAGCATGACGTCTTCGAGATCCTCCAGGCGGCGGGAGTCGACGGCGAAGATGATTTCGTCGATGACATGGCGGCGGAGCAGTTCGGGGAGTTGGTCGAGGGGATGCACGGGATAGATTGAGGTGAGCTCGATTTCGGCGGAGGCGGGCGGGCCGGGCGTATCGGCGATAAAGCCGCTGAGGCGGATGCCGTAGGAGGCGGCGTCTTCGAGCTCGCGGCCGATGCGGCGGGCAGGCTCGGCCAAGCCGACGACCATGACGTAGTGGGCGACGCCGAAGCGTCCGCGGAAAGCTCCCAGCAGGCGCCCGGCATTGAGGCGAAACAGGCACAGCAGGACCCAGGTGAAGCCGGCGAAGAGGCCGAGAAAGGAGCGCGAGAGGTCGGCGGCAGTTTCGGCCGCGGTGAGGCGGAAGAGATATTGGAAGAGGACCACCAGGGCGGAGCCGAGCAGGCACTGGCGGAAGGCATCGCGCAGGATGACGCGCGGGAGGGCGGCGTCGATGCGGTCATAGATTTCCCACCAATAGCCCAGGGCGACCCAGACCAGCATGGACCAGCCCAGCAGGAGGGCGACGCGCGTGGGCTCCAAGTAGAAATTGTGCTGCAGCCCGAGGCGGGTGCGAAGCCAGTAGGCTAGCGCGAACGCGAGCGCCAGAAGAAGAATATCGGTGGCGGAAAATAATACTCGGGCTTTGCGGCGATGGCCTCGGAACACGTTAACCAGAACAGAGCGGACGCGCCGCTCCGTATCAATTCAGGATAGCGCTCGGGAGGGTTGCGGGCGGGGGCGCTTCCGCCGAACGGGTTTCGGTATCGGTTCGATGCGGATGCGGAAGCCGAGGGCGGCCATGACGGCGTTGAGACTGCTGAGGCGCGGGTTTCCGTGCTGGGAGAGCATTCGATAGAGGTTCTCCCGGTTCACGTCAGCGGCCGCGGCAAGGTGGGTGAGGCCGGCGTGAACCTCCGCGACATCACGAAGCGCGATAAGGAACGCTTCACTGGAATCCTCCATGGCTGCGGACAGGTATCCGGCGCAATAGGCCGGGTCTTTTAGCCTTTCGAGTAGATCCGATTTGTAGCTCATTCTTTCGCCTTCTTCCTGACCTCGTTTTTTCGATTCTTATAGTCTGACCAGTATTTACGAGCAAGCTTGATATCCGGGTGTTGTGTGGCCTTATCGCCTCCGGTGAGGAGAACCACCAAATTTCTACCGTCGATCCCGTAGTAGATGCGATAGCCGGGGCCGTAGTCGATTTTGCTCTCCGATACGCCGTCGCCGATCGGTTTCGAGTCTCCGAAATTCCCACCACGCAGGCGAGCGATGCGGGCATCAATTTTGTATTTTGCCCGGTCGTCCTTGAGGCGCTCAAACCACTCCTGGTAAGGACACTTCGCGTCGGCGGTGCGATAGTACTCGACTTCACGCGAAAAGGCCTCCATCGGACAGAGCGGGATGGGTTCCGTAGCTTATACGCTACACCCACCTTAGCACTGCTTGTGGGGCCGTTGCAAAAGCGGAGGTTTCTATCGCTCACCATAGACGAGATTATGAGCGATAGAGGCGGACGCTATCGCTCAGATGCCGGGCCGGGCGATGATATATTGACTTGGCGCAGGGAGTTCGTATGCCGGTAAAGCCTCTTCCCTCGAATCCAAATCTGGAGCATTTGAAGGATCAAGCCAAAGATCTGCTGCGCGAGCACAAGGCTCGGGATGCGCAGGCGGCTCAAAGGATCCGCGAGTTTCATCCACAGTTTCACGAGGCCGTGGACCAGGAGATTTTTGACGCGAAGCTGAAGCTGAGCGATGGGCAATTGGCAATTGCGCGGGAGCGGGGGTTCGCGAGCTGGGCTCGGCTTAAGCGGCGCGTAGAACGGCCGAAGCCGAGCGACGATTTGAGCCTGGCGCAGCAGGAACGGATCGAGGATCCAGTGTTCCGGATAGCCGTGGAGCTTCTCGATGCGGGAGAAGCGGAGGAGCTGCGGGAGCATTTGAAGCGGCATCCCGGCGTGGTCAAGCAGAGGGTGATGCTGGAAGGGGGGAATTATTTTCAGAATCCGGCGCTGCTCGAATTTATCGCGGAGAATCCGATCCGGAGGGGGAAGCTGCCGGCCAATATCGTCGAGGTTGCGAGGGTGATTCTGGAGGCGGGCGCGAAGGAAGACCGCGCAGCGATAGATGCGACGCTCGGGCTGGTTTGCTCCGGAAGAGTCCCGAGGGAGTGCGGCGTGCAGATTCCGCTGATCGATGTGTTGTGGGAGTACGGAGCGGATCCGGACAGCGCCATGGGAGCGGCGCTGCCGCATGGCGAGTTCGAGGCGGTGCATGCGCTGCTGCGGCATGGGGCGAAGGTCGATGTGGTGGTGGCGGCGGGACTGGGACGCGTCGAAGAGGTGCGCCGGCTGCTGGACGGGAGTAACGCGAGGGACAGGCATAAGGCGCTGGCGATGGCCGCGCAGTTTGGACGGACGGAGATTGTACGGATGCTGGCGGTGCGGATACTGGCGGAAGCCGGCGAGGATTTGAGCCGCTACAATCCGGTGGGCATGCACGGGCATTCGACGCCGCTGCACCAGGCGGTGGCGGGCGGGCATTTGGAAACGGTGCGGTTGCTGGTGGAGCTCGGGGCGCGGCTCGATATCAAGGACACGATATGGCAGGGCACGCCGCTGGGCTGGGCGGAGCACCTGGGGAAAAAAGAGATTGCCGAATATTTGCGAGGGCGGCGGCCTTCGAGTTAGTTGGCCGAGGGCTTCTCGACCTGGTCCAGCACCAGCACGTCGATGCGCAGGCGGGTGGGGTCGATCTTCAATCCGAGCTGCTGTTGCGCCGCAGTGTAGACGTCGGGCGGGGGCGCGGCCTGGTCCGGCGCGGCCAGGGCGTTGGAGTTGGGAGCGGCATTCAGAGCCGTTTCCGGCGTCCAGACCAGCGAAAAGGTGTAGGTACCGGAGAGGCCGGTTTGATTGACCACGGGGCGGTCGAGGGCGACCTGCTGCAGCATCTTGCAAAAATCGTCCATGGCCACGTTGTTAAACAGGACGCTTCCCTGGCCACGGAAGATCATGTGGTTGGTGTCGTCGTTCTTGCCGTCGTTCTTGGAAATTTTCGCTCCGCCTTTGGCCACGTTGAGGGTGAAGACGGGGAGTTCCCGCTGGTCCTTGTGGGAAACCAACTGGAAGCGCTTGGTGAGAAGCTTGCCGATCATGACCTTCATCTGCTCCGTGTTGGGCTGGCCTTGGCCGTCGGCTTTGGCGGTGACGTCGTACTTGTCGGAGGTCACCCATCCCGGCGCTCCGATGACCTGGTGAGGATGGAGGTCATAGACGAAAGTCAGCAGGTCCATCAGCGTGACGTTGTGCGCGGAGAAATTGGGGCCATTCAGACGCGAACCTCCTCCCGGCTTATCCGGATCGCTGGGCTTGATGGTGGCGACTTCGAAGGCCGGGTCGGCGGAGTTGAGCTTGGCTTGGGCGGGCGGCTTGGGGAGGGTCCAGGCTTCTTCGGACGTCACGCGCTTCATGTTCCAGGCCACGGGGCGGGAGAAACCTTTGACGATTCCGTTCATCGCGGCGCCGTCGGCGCTGAGCTTGCCCTCCCAGGTTGCGGCGATGCCGGGGATGCTCATCTTGATGACCGAGCCTTGCCGGGTGAGCGTGGCGGGGAAGACCAGGTAGGTTTGGTCAATGCTGTAGAAATTGCCCTTTATCAGATCGCTGTCAGAGGAGGCGATCTTCAGGACGGTCCGCAGAACGTCTTTGGTGTCGGGGTTGGTGACGGAGCCTTGCCAGGTGCCAGTGAGGTCCTGCGCAAACAAGCCGGCGATGGGGAACACCGCGAGCGGGATCAGACGGGTTATGCGAGGGAGCATTTGGTCTCCTTAGGAACGGAATACTGGTGCCTTAAAGAAAGGTTACCTGACTAACCGCTCGGCCCAGGGGGCACCCCGGTCGCGGCTCAGCTTTGCCTCCGGTGGGACCGGATGGGACAACCTGTGACGTCGCTCGGCGTTTTTCTTTCGGAGCCGCGACCGGGGCGCCCGCTGGGCCGAGCGGAGGTTCGGTCGTTCGTCGCAGGAACCCGCTCCCTCTGGTCGCGGCCCTGTCTAGTCACAGATCAGTTGGAAGGGCAGCTCTCTTCAGCGGCCGGCGTGGAGCTTGCCTTTTTCGTGTTCGAACTCTTCCTGGGTGAGAACGCCCAGCTCCATCAGAACGGTGAGTTCGTTCACGCGATAGGGAGGGATGTGCGGCGAGGGAGCAAAGGCCTCGCGCGTAATTTTGACCGCCGGAGCCAGCCTGGACTCGGGGGGCACGGAGGGCTGGATTTTCTTGGAGGCTGAGCCGTGCTGGAACCCGAGCCAATACGCGGCGGCGGCAACGGCGGCCACACATGCGAAGAGGGCAGCTACTTGCCAACCGGCGGCTTGCCAGGCAGGAGCCGGGGGCCAGCTAAGAAGCGACATTCATTATTCGACGTCAGCTACCTGACCGTTATTAAATGTTATCTTAAGGCTCGGGTAAACGTAAATCTTCTTGGCGCCGAGGTCGACGATATTGGTGGGCTGGCCGAGGATGCCGACCACCTGATCGATGCTCTGACCCAGGGCGATGGTGGTCGGTTGTGCTGCTGGCGCGGGTCCGGGTGACGCAGGTCCGGCTGGAGCAGCTCCGAGGGGAGCAAATCCGGTTGGAGCGGGCGGAGGCGGGGCGGAGCCGGCTTCGTTCAAGGTTTGCTGCTCAAGCTGGGTGCTCTGCTGCAGCTCCGAATTGATTTGCGCGGTGGCATTGGGATCGGGCGGAGGCGCGCCCATCGTAAAGGAAGCGGGCGTGGCTTGCGCGAGCGCCTGCGGCGGCGGAGTGGGAAGGCCGCCCTGGTGCGACTGCAGCTCAGTCAGTCCGGCATCGAGCGTCTGCCGCATGTGGTTCTGCATATCCTGCAGGTCGGCGAGCTGGACGTTGACGGAACTGCCCTTGCGGCACTCGAGACCGCCCTTGCCGGCCATGACGATCAGCGTGGCGGAAGTGGCGGTGGGCGGAGTGGGACCGGCGAGCTGCAGCACATCGCCTTCAGTGACGGCGCATTCCTGGCCGTTGCCGCCGATCAGATCCAGGCCGTCGCCGACGACGAAGACGTGCGGCTGGCCGTCGGAGAGCATGCGCGCGATGGAGCTGGAGTTGGGGTCGGGCTCCATGCCCTGGGCGTTGAGGCCGGCTTCGGCACGCTCCTGCGCGAGCTGGCGGCTGACTTCATCGGCGATGGCCTGCTTGACGTCGGGGGTCAGGGCGACCGGTCCGCCGGCGGGCGGCGGAGGCGGCATATAGGGATAGGCGCCGGCGGCTTGCTGGGTCATTTGGGCTTGAGCGATTTGGGCTTGATAGGCGGCGTTGAGCGATTCGGCGATCAGATAGTCGGTGAGCCAGAGCCCGGGGCCGGCGTAGACCGGATAGGGAGCGAAGTAGCCGCCATAGAAACGGAACCAGGGCGTGCCGACCCATCCCCAGGTGTAGGGGACGGGCGTGATCCAAGGCGTGCCGGCGTAGGCGTAGAATCCGAACGGATAGAAGCGGACGGGAGCGTAGACGGAGAGATAGACGCCGTGGTACGGATAGCCGCGGTAAAAGGATTCATACGGCCGGCCGCCGACCACGACGGTGCGGGCCAGATAGGGATGGCCGCCGAAGGTGTAGGGATGCTGGACGTAGCCGAAGCCGGGACGCACCGCGACGATGGCGCCGTGATCCGCGGTTTCATGCACCACCATGGTGCGGCCGGTCATGGTGTGGTGAATATCGACGCCGGCGGCGGTGTGGACATAGGCGGGGCGGCCATCGGATCGCATGGTGACGGCTGCTCCGCTGCGGGCCTGCACCACGCGGGATCCTTGCGGAACCGGACGGTTCGAGAATCCCTGCCCGGTTTGGCCGCGGCCTGCTTGGGACGCAGGAGCGCCGGCGGGTCCACGGCCATAGTTGGGGGCATTGTTAGGAGCGGGGCTGGCTAGTCCACGCGAGCCCTGGTATTGCTGCGGCTGCTGCGGAGAACCGGATCGCGAATTCGAGGGGGCTTTCCCTTTGGGTTGGCTCTTGGACGGCTTTTTAGGCTCCTCTTCTCTCTTCTCCTGCGCCCAGAGCAAGGGCTGGCAGGTGAGAGCGGCGAGGGCGGCCGCGCAAGGGATCCAGTTGTTTTTCATTTTTGTGGTTCCTCCGGTTCAGGAGAGCAAGTTGCTAGCCGATTCTACCTCAGGACGGCGTAGTCATCATCAGAGACGTGTAGGCGGAAAACACCGTTTCCTGGGATTTTAGAGGGGCTTTCGGAGAAGCGGCCCGCAAAACGGCCAAACCAGGTTCCGGTTCGGCTGAGCTTCGCTCAGCGCACCGTTCCCGCGCCTTTGCGGGCTAGCGGGGTTTCTCGATGGCCTCGGCATTAAATTTTCTAAAGCCGAAGCTGGTGACGTGGGTGTCCTCGCGCAGTTTCACGGTGGTTTTCATTGTGCTTGACTCACCCAGTAGCCATGGCGCGAGCGGATGCGGAGATCGGGTCGAGCGGGAATCAGCACGTCAATCTGGTGCAGGCCGGGTGTCTCGTCATGCAGAGGGAAGCTGAGGAGGTACTGGCTGTGGACCTCGGCGCCGAACTCGCCAATGGCTTTGTCGATGCCCTGCTGGCGGAAGAAGGAATAATCAGAGCCGCCGGTGGCCATGGCGAGGGCTCGGACATGATTGGTCTTGCCGAGGCGGGCGAGCTCGGAATAAAACATTTGATCGTAAAGTGATTTTTCGGGGAAGTCGGAGGGCTGGGCGATCCAGGCCATGGCGTAGGAGGAATAATGCGCGGCGAAGACCTCGATGCCTTCGCGCTCGACGGCCTGGATGGCGTCGTCCAGCTTGGAATGGCTGCCGGAGTCGTTGCTCTGGGAGATGAGCAGAAGAATCTTGCGGCCCGGGCGCGGATGGAAGCGGCCGGCGGCTTCGGCGATGGTGTCGAAGATGCGGGCTCCGGTGCGGGAGCCGGGGTGAAGGCTCTTGATGGCGTCGACGATGTTGTTGTCGCTGCGGGTGAAGTCCTGAATCCAGTTGATCTCCTTATCGAAGGAGACCACCGCGACTTCGCCGCGCTGCCCGGAGATGAGGGGTTGAATCATGGCTCCGATGCGGCGGACGTCGGCGAGGGCCAGCTCAGAAGTTTGCGAGCATTGAACGGCGACCACGAGGTTGACGGGCGGGAGGCCGCCGGAGAAATCGTCGAGAGTGATCTGCTGCGGGATGTTGTTGTCGAGGACGGTGAAGTCCGCGGCATGGAGGCCGTCTATGTCGCGGCCCTGTTTGTCGGTGACGACGACGGGGACTTGAACGACTTTTGATTGGACTCGAAAAGTTTGCGGCGGCGGGGCCGGGTTGCTCTGCGAAAGTGCTGCGAGCGAGCCGAACAGCAGCAGGGCGCAGGTACGGGGCGGCATTAACAACAAGCGTACTATGCGGGGAATTCTTTGTGAGTGCGGACCTGCTCGGCTTGCCAGAGATGGCGGCGGTCGTGGGTGGTGATGAGCGCGAGGCGCGCGCCCAGCGGCATGCGGATGAACCAGCGCAGAGGGGGCGGGAAGGCGGGAATGACAGTTTTGACGCGGGCGAGGTCGAGGCCGTTGGCGTTGAGGGCGAGACGGCGAAGCTCGGCGCTGATGCGGCGGTATTCGGCGGTGGATTGCGCGGGGTCGGACTCGGCAGGAGGGAGGTAGAGCTTGGGCGCTTTGAATTTGCGCTTGAGCGGGAGATCCATGCTGGGAGCGTCAATGCTGGGGACATCCAGGCTCGCGATGATCTTGCGGCTGAAGAAGCCGTAGTGAAAGGGACCAACGCCTGATTGGCCTCGGGCTCGGCCGTGCTCAATGGCGCGCTGCAACGGAGCGAGGTCCGCGGAGTTGACGATGTTCAGATGCGCGACGCATTGGCCGATGGACCACGCATTAGTCGCGGAGCGCCAGTTGAATTGTTCGGAGCTAAGGCGGGCGGTGATGGTTTCGAGATGACTCAGGTTGGCGTCAATCTCCTGAATCAGGATGGCAAGGTCTTCGTCGATTGGCACGGGCTGGGACCATTGTGTCAAAGACCGCTCCTTGTAGTCGCGGCTCAGCCGGAGCGCAGAGCGAAGCGTTGTGCGCGGTTCAGCAGCGCGCTATTGTAGCGTTGCTTCGGCGGCCGGATCCTCGGGAAGCGGAGGGACAGGCGCGGCAGCCATCGCTTGAGACGGCGTTTGGGAGGTCGCGGCCCGGTGTTTTTCCTTGGCTTTGTACATGCGTTCATCGGCGCGGCGGAGGAGCTCTTCCGAATCCCGGCCGTCGCGCGGATAGATGGCGACTCCGACGCTGGCGGAGAGGCAGTTTTCTCCGCACATGCGCCATCCGGCCTCAACGGCGACCGTGTCGAGGCGGCTCAAATACGACTGGCACATATCGTCCTTGAGGCCGGGGACGACCACGACGAATTCATCGCCGCCCAGGCGCGCGAAGTAATCGGAGCTGCGGCAGGCCTCCTGCAAACCGCGCGCCACTTCCTGCAGCACCTGGTTACCCTTAAAGTGGCCGAAGCGGTCATTGATCTGTTTGAAGCCGTTGAGGTCGCATAACAGGACGCCGATGTTGGAATTATCGCGGCTGGCGCGCGAGAGCTCGCGGTCCAGATGCAGCGAAAGCGAACGGGCGTTGGCGATGCCGGTGAGATGGTCGGTACCGGCGAGATTCTCGGCATCCTGATACTTGAGCGCGCTTTCCACCGCGGGCGCGACGTAGCCGGCCACGGCCTTGAGGAAGCGCAGGTGGTCGCGGGTGAAGGCGTCGCGAGCGGTCTGGTACAGGCTGAGAACGGCGATGGCCTTGTTGCCGCCCTGCATGGTCTTGCCTTCCACCGGCATGGCCAGCACGGATTGCAGCGGATGGCGCGCATAGGGGTCCTGGATGCAGCTCCGTTCATGGGCGGGGTTGCCGTTGACGATCGGGACGGCGTCGCGAAGAGCGCGGCCGGAGATGCCGGCATTGGCGGGAACGGCTTCGCGCAGGAAGCGGTGCCCGCTGCGGCCCAGGATGCCGGACGGCTGAATGTGCTCGCCGTGGGCGACGTAGAGAACCAGGGTGTCATGGTTGACGATCTGGGACAGGCACTTGTGCGCGGCGGCCGCGATTTCTTCGCAGCGCAAGGATTGGGCGAGATCGCTGGCGAGGACGCGGAGAAGCTGGGTCTCCTGGCGCGCGGCGACAATCGGGTCGACGATGGAGTTTTTCTCGTAGGCAGGCTCAACCAGCAGGCGCGCGGCGAGCTTGCCCAGATCGCGCGGCGCGGCGGCAGGATCGATGGCCGAGCCGGGGCTGCGCTTGGCCTCTTCCCACGCCATGCGCTCGAGCTCTTTGTGACGGCGCTCCAGGATGGAGACCACCTGCGGATCGAAGCTTTTGCCGGATTCGGATCTGACCTTCTCCATGGCGTCGAAGATGGGCATAGCGTCGCGGAAGGGGCGGTCGGAGGCGAGGGCGTCCAGGCAATCGACGGCCGCGAGGATGCGGGCTCCGACGGGGATTTCATCCCCTTTGAGGCCGGCCGGGTAGCCGGTGCCGTTCCATTTTTCGTGATGGGTCTGAACGATGGCGCTGACGCCGAGAGGAAAGTTCATCCGCGCCAGCATCTCCGAACCGGTGACGGGATGGGTCTTCACCTTCTCCCATTCTTCCTGGGTGAGGCTGCCGGGCTTGAGCAGAATGTGGTCGGGCACGCCGAGTTGGCCGATGTTGTAGACCGCCGTGGCGACGCTCAGATCCTCGAGCTCGGTTTCGCCGAGTCCCAGTTCCTGGCCGACGGCTCTGGCATAGAACTGCACGCGGCGGAGGTGCTGATGCGCGGAATGGTCTCTGGCGTTGATGACCACCGAAAGGGTCTCGAGAGTGCGGCGGTGCAGCAGGGCGAGCTCGGCGGCGTGCTCCTCGCGGGTATCGGACCAGGCGCGATAGCCGCGGTCGAGGGCGAACAGAACCGGGAGGGCCAGCAGCGCCGCGTTGACTCCGGTGTGGAAGCTGGTGCAGCGGAGCAGATAGGCGAGATACGCCAGCGCGATGAACCAGGGCAGCAGCGGGCGGCAGACCTCGCGGTACAGGCGGGGGCGGTTGGCGCGGCCAGCTCGATTGGCTGAGGAGGCCGAAGCGGGTGCGGATGCTTCTCTGCCTGTGTTGCCTCCGCCTGTGCCGCCCGCCAGCAGCGTGCGGGCCACGGCGTAATTGAACAGGAGCACGAAGGACCCGGCGAGGATCGGCGCGGGAAACAGCGGCGCGAAGTGCAGCAAGGCGACCTGGCGGTAGACCAGTTGGGCGGAGGCCAGGCCGATGTTGGTGTTGGCGATGGCAAACAGGAGGGTAGCGGGGCGGATCTTGCCGCGCTCCTTCTGCAGTTCGGTAAGGATGGCTACGCTGGAGGCGATGAAGAGCAGCTCCGGCAGAGTGAGATCCTCGATTCCCAGCAGCAGGATCAGGAATCCGGCCGAGAGGAAGGCGCGCCCGACGGTAAGGCGCAGGCACAGAGCGGCGACGTTGGCGCAGACCAGGTACAGCAGAAACCGGCCCAGATCCTGGTAGCCGGGGTGGAGCAGATTGTAGACGCAGGCGAAGCCGCCGGCGAGAGTATACAGGAGCGCGAAGGCTCCATTTTTCCCGCGCAAGAACGGAGCGCCGATCCGCGTTGCCAGATCGTCGGGCAGCAGGCTCATGAACGCCTGTCTCCCTTCACCGGAGCAGGTTCGGGCGCTGGGGCGAGATCTTCCGGCGCTGGGGCGCAAGCTTGGGGACGCTGCGCCTGCTCCTGTGCGAGCGCGGTGCCGAGAGCGGCAAGCGTGGAGGCGGACTGAGACCCGGCGGCACGATATCTGGCGACTTCGAGGAGGACGCCTTCGCGATCTCCGTCGTCGGGATAGAAGGCCTGGCCGAAGCGGAACGAGATGGGGGAACCGGCGCCGCCGGGGGCGAGCGCCGAAGGCAGAGCCAGGCTATTAGCGATGGCGTTCAAGCGCGAGAGCTTGGTAGCGAGGACTTCGGGCTTCATGCCGGGGAGCACGAAGGCGAACTGTTCGCGGCCGAGGCGGCCGAGATGGTCGTAGGCGCGGCAATCGTTCTTGAGCGCGCTGGCCACCCGCTGCACCACGTAGTCGCCGGCGGCGGGGCCGTGGGTGCGATAGACGCCGCGCAAGCCGGACAGCTCGCAGGAGACCACCGCGAAGGGATGGCTCAAGCGGCGGGCGCGGGTCAATTCGGCCTTGAGAGCCAGCGCGAGAAGGCTGGCGTTGGGCAGGCCGGTGAGCGGATCGGTGTTGGCGCGAGTATCGGCTTCGCGGTACTTGAGCGCGTTCTCGACGGCCTGGGTGATGCGGGAGTTGACGCTCTGGAGCATGCGCAGATGATCACGGGTGAAACCGTCGCGATCGCGGTGATAGAGCGCCAAGACACCCAAAACGCCGCAGCGGCCTTCGAGAGGAATGGCGAGGGCGGAGCGCAGCGGCTGGTCCGGCGCGCAGATGAAATCGGGGTCGACCGAGGGATTGCCGTTGACCACGGCGGAGGCGTTTTCGGCGACCCAGCCGGAGAGGCCGCTGCCCATGGGAACTTCGAGGTACGCAAGCGTGCCGGCGTTCGAGCCGGAGGCGAACTGCGCCAGCAGCGTGTTGGCTTCACGAATGAAGACCACTAAGGCGTGGTGCGGGATGACGCCCTGCAGGCTCTTGCGCACGCGGGTGAAGGTTTGTTCGAGGTCGAGCGACGCACCCAGATTTTCGGTGATCTCCAGCAGGAAGCGGTCTTCGTTGCGGGCCGCCGAGATCATGCTCAGGAAGTCCAGGGGGTGGTCGCCCGCGGCGCTGCCGGCCAGATCGAAGCCGGCGCCGGGAGCGGTGGAAGTGGAGGTATCGAGGAGGGGGGAAGCCGGCGCGGTCTCAGGCAGCGTCTTCGCGAGGCGTTCCAGATCCTGGTAGCGGCGGCCGACTGCTTCCACCACGCCGGGATCGAAACTGGTGCCGGATTCGGAGCGAATCTGATGCATGGCCTCGTCGAAGGAAAGGGCCTTGTGGTATTCGCGGTCGGAGGTCAGAGCGTCCAGGCAATCGACGGCGCTGAGAATACGGGCGCCCAAGGGAATGGCTCCGCCTCTGAGTCCCAGCGGATAGCCGGTGCCGTCCCATTTTTCGTGATGGGCACGGACGATGGGCGCGACAGGATAGGGGAACTTGACCTGCTCGACGATCTCGGCGCCGACCACCGGATGAATCTTCATCTTGGCGAACTCTTCCGGAGTGAGGCGGCCGGGCTTGGCCAGGATGTGTTCGGGGACGGCGAGCTTGCCGACGTCGTGCAGGAGGGCGCCGGCGCGGAGGGCTTCGAGATTCTCGCCGGAAAGACCGAACTCCTTGCCGATTTCGAGGCAGTAGAGCTGGACGCGGCGCAGGTGGCCCTTGGTGTTGAGGAGATCCTTGGCTTCTACCGCGCAGGCCAAGCCTTCGATAGCGCGGAGGTGCAACGCGGCCATCTCGCGGGCGTGGCGCTCCTTCTCGGCGCATTGGGCTTTCTGGGTGCGGTAGTAGCGGAAGGCCAGATAAACAGCCGGGAGGGCCAGCAAAGCGGAGTCGAGCGAGACGCCCTGGCGCATGCCCAGGGCGACAGCGGTGATGCAAGCGGAGACCAGGTAGTAGGGGAAGGACCAGAAGTGCGCTTTCCTCCAGACGGTGCCGAGCCGCTGCGGGCGTGCGAAGCGGAGGGCGATGGCGCCGGGGAGGGTGTTGGCGACGAAAAACGCTCCGGCTCCGACGAACAGGCGCACGGTGACGCTTTGGAGGGATCGGGGGAGGAGCGCGGCAGTTACGAAATCGGCGCTGGCAATGATGGTCGCGGCGACGGTGACGGCGAGGAAGACGCGCAGAGGGCTGCGCCGAATCTGGCGATCCAGGAGCGACTGCGTGAGGACGGCGCTGCATCCGACCACCACGGCTTCCGGGGCGGTCAATTGCGCCATGCTAATGAGGATGAACGGGACGTTGAGATAGAAGGAGACCGGCGCGCTGCTTTGGCGAACTTGGACCACGCTGGAGAGCACGGCCATGGTCAGGTAGCTCAGGAACAGGCGCGGCTCATAGAGATGCCAGTTGACGGCCGAGAACGCCAGATCGGCCAGGCCGAGAATGGCGAGGAGAGACACGAAGATCTTCGTCTTGGCAGGCATACCGTAGCCGGATACTGGGTGGTGATGCACGCGATGTTCCGTGGGACTGGAACCGGTGGCGGAATGGGCCAGCAAGGAGTTAGCGCGCGATAGAGGACTAAGGAGGGGACGTTACTACGACAGATTGTCGCAACCACGCGGGACAAGTTGGCGCAAGAATAACCATGGCCGGGCGTGGTTGCTAGGCCAGGAGGCTGATCTGGTGGAGGAGCGTGGTATTGGGTTGAATAGTACCCGCGGGGTCGGCGATGGATGCGGCTTCGCGGAAGGTTTGGCACGCGTCCATGCCGAGTTGGATCGCGGCCTGATGGAGCGCGCGAAGGGCCAGGATGGAGTCGCGGATATCGGTGTTGCCGCCTTCGATGACCAGCGCGGCCAGGGCTTTGCGTATGAGCTCGGGAGAACTTTGCTGACGGGCCAGGGAGCACAAGGAGTTGGCATGAATCAGCATCTGATTCTTGGCAGCGCGATTGAGGCGGGAGGTGGCGCTGCGGCGGTCTTCGGGCGAGAGCGGCGGGAAAACATCGATGACGCGGTTCAGGGCATCGATCAGTGAGTCAGGGCGCGGGGTGGCGAAGCGCGACGGGTCGCGGAAGAGGTCGCGGAGCTCTTCGGTGGTGGTGAAGCGCCGGGAGTTGCGCTCGCGCTCGGCCGCGACGGTGTTGAGAGCGTCGATTGACTCGGGGAGGGTCACGAACAAATGATAACTTCCCGCATTGGCGCGGGACCGGCCGCAAACTCGGGCGGGGTATGCTGATGGAAGGAGCGCGGAGCATGGCAGCCCTCGATTGGTCCCAATGCCCAGTGGTGGAGAGAATCCCCGGCAAGGTCAGCGGTGCATGGGTGTTTCGCGGCACGCGGGCGCCGGTGTCGGCGATCTTCGAGAATTTGAAGACCTCGACGATGGAGGAGGTGTTGGAAAACTTCCACGCCACACGAGAGCAGGTTCAAACGGTTCTTGATTTTGCCGCCAAGAGTAGTCAGGCTCCCTTGGAAGAACTTCGGGCCAGATGAAAATCATCCTCGACGAGAGCGTACCGCAAAAGCTGCGTCTGCTGATCCAAGACCACTTCGTTGTGACCGTGGCTTTTCAAGGATGGTCGGGGCTCAAGAACGGGGCGTTGCTCACCGCGGCGGAGGCAGCCGGCTTTGAGTTGTTTATTCGGCCGATCAGGGGATCCGCTATTCAGCAGAATCTTTCCGGCCGGAGGATGGCTTTGCTAGTGCTGAGCACGAACAATTGGGATTACGTCAAAGCGGGTTTGGCTCGTATCGTAGAGGCGATCTCCGAGGTGCGGCCTGGAGCTACGCAGAGGTCGAAATTCCTTCGATCTAGTTTGGCGAAAAGGTCGCGAACAAATGATAAACTTCTCGATTACCTGGCGTGAGCCGAGGCTCACGCGAGAAAGCCGATGCATTCGGTATCGAAAATAGATTACGCCAGAGCCAGGACGCCGGAGCTGTATCGAGCCCACTGCAGGGGCTTCACGCGCGCCGGGTATGTGGATCGCGGGATGGGTTCGGTGCATATGGGCGTGGGAGTGTGTACGCTCGAACCGGGCGGGCGCATCACGCTGCACCGGCACTCCTTCGAAGAGAGCTTCTATGTTCTGGAGGGAAGCGCGCTGATTGAGGCGGGCGGGGTCGAGCGCGAAGTGGGCCCGGGAGACTTCGGGCTGATTCGCACTGGGACTCCGCACGGATGGAGCAATACGGGAGACGTAGCGGTGCGGTGGTTGGAGATGCAGGCTCCGCAGCCTCGCTTGACGGATGGATCAATGGATGCGGCGGCGGGAGCGGATACATTTTTCTCCGGGGATGTTTCGGGCGGAGAAGCGCCCATGATCGGGCACTTCGACGAATCGCAACTGCCGCAGCCGGGCGGGGCCTCGCAGATGGAGGGGTTCAACCCGACCACCGGAGTGGCGATCAAGATGTTCGTCGACCGCAGCTTCGGCGCGATTCATCAATCGCTGTTTCTGATTCAGTACATGCCGGGCGCGAAGATCGACGCGCATGATCATACCTTCGAGGAGTCGTACCTGATCGTGAAGGGACGAGTGCAGGCGACCGCGGACGGAGCGACGTATGACCTGGGGCCGGGCGACGTGATCTGGACCGGAGTGGGATGCGTGCACAGCTTCGCGAACGTGGGCCAGGAGCCGGTGCGGTGGATCGAGACGCAGGCTCCGCTGCCTCCGGCCAAGGAAGTTTTCCGGTTCGAGCGGGATTGGGCGGAGCGCTTTGGGCACTAACCCGGCGGCGTTCAGCTCGCGCGATTTCCGTCACGCGCTGGGGCGCTTCGCCAGCGGGGTCACGGTGGTGACGGCGCATCACGAAGGGCAGATCCACGGAATGACCGCGAGCGCCTTCGTTTCGGTGTCGCTGGAGCCGCCGCTGGTGCTGGTCTCGCTGGACAATCGGTCCAGCATGCATCGCGTCCTTTCAGGCCGGCAGCCACACGCGCTGCGATACGGCGTAAGCGTGCTGGCCGAGGATCAGGAAGCATTGAGCAATCACTTCGCCGGGAAACGCGATCCGGCGTTGACGGCCGGGTTCACCGTGCGCGACGGGATTCCGCTGCTGGACGGGGCGATCGCGCATTTTATTGTCGATGTGACGCAGGCGCATCCGGCCGGAGATCACACGCTGTACATCGGCCAGGTGAAGCATCTGGAATGGCGGGAGGGGCAGCCGCTGTTGTTCTACGCAGGAAGGTATCAGCGGATGCGGGCGCAAAAGCAGACGGAGTGGGGCGAGCAGGAAGCCTCGCTGTTTTCGATTGGCGACGCGAAGGGCATAAAATAGTCGCCCAGGAGTTGGAGTATGCACCGAGTTCATGGCGGGGCCGTTTTGCTGCTGTTGCTGGCCGGGGCACTGACGCCTCCGGCGTTCGGGCAGATCGATTTATCCGGCGAATGGAATCCGCTGTTTGACGAGGATCAGCCGGAGCGCATTCCGGGCCCGGAGATCGGCGATTATCTGGGGCTGCCGATTAATGATGCAGCCCGGATGCGCGGCGACATCTGGGACGCGGATCTGCTGACGCTGCCGGAGCACCAGTGCAAGCCGCATCCTTCCGATTACGGCGTGCGCGGGCCGGCGAATCTGCGCATCTGGAAGGAAGTGGACACGGCGACGCAGCAGATCATTGCGTGGCACACGCATATTTCGTGGCAGGCTCCGGAGCGGACCATTTATATGGACGGGCGGCCGCATCCGCCGGAGTATGCTCCGCACACCTGGCAGGGATTCTCGACCGGCCAGTGGGACGGCGACATTCTCACGATTACGACGACGCATCTGAAGATCGGATGGATTCGCCGCAACGGGATTCCGCGCAGCGACCGGGCGACGGTGACCGAGCATTGGATCCGCCACGGCGATCATTTCACCATCGTCACGGTGGTGAACGATCCGGTGTATTTGACGGAGCCGTTTGTGAGGAGCACGGATTTCGTGCTGGACCTGCACCAGGTGATTGCGCCGTATCCGTGCGAATCGGTGGAAGAGGTCGCGCGCAAGGAGGGTGAGGTGCCGCACCATCTGCCGGGCGAGAATCCATACCTGAACGAGTTCGCCACGCGCAATCATGTTCCGGAGGCGGCGGCGCGCGGCGGGGCGGCCACGATGTATCCGGAATATAGGTTGGACATGAAGGTGACGTCGAATCCGGTGACGGTAAATCGGGCTTTACCGGATCAAAGCCTGCCCGATCAGGACTCGGGCGGCGTGCACATTCTGCCGGTGCCGGGCAATGCGCAGGGCAGCATCTACATGCTGGTGGGCGCGGGCGCGAACATTACGGTGCAGATCGGCAAGGATGGGGTGCTGCTGGTGGATGCGGGCCGAGTTGGATTGAGTAGTGAAGTTTTGAAGGCGGTGCGGTCGCTGACCGACAAGCCGATTCACTACGTGGTGGACACGGCGGCGGATGCGGATCGCGTGGGAGGCAACGAGGCGCTGTCGAAGGCGGGCTCGACCATCACCGGCGGCAATGTGGCGGGGGCGAACGCGGGATGGGCGGCCGATGTCGTATCGCACGAGAATGTCGGGAGTAAGCTGAGCGAGACCAAGGCGATCGGATCGGATGGCTGGCCTCGGGACATGTACTTCGGCGATCAAAAGGATCTGTACTTCAACAACGAAGCGGTGCAGTTGTTCCACCAGCACGCCGCGCATAGCGACGGCGACAGCCTGGTGTTCTTCCGGCGTAGCGACGTGTTGAGCACCGGCGATATTTTTACTCCGGGATACTATCCGATGATTGACGTGAAAAACGGCGGAAGCATCAACGGCGAGGTCGCGGCGCTGAACCGCATTCTGGAGCTGACGGTTCCGGCGGATAAGCAAGAGGGCGGGACCTATGTGATTCCGGGGCACGGACGGCTGTGCGACGAAGCCGACGTGGTGGAGTATCGCGACATGGTGACGATTATTCGCGACCGGATCGCGGACATGGTGAAAAAAGGGATGACGCTGGAGCAGGTGAAGGCGGCCCAGCCGACTCGGGATTACGATCCGCTGTATGGGACCACCTCCGGCGCGTGGACCACGGACATGTTCGTGGAAGCGGCGTACGCGAGTTTGAAGAAGTAAACGCCGCTTGCTGGCGCGCGGGGCTCAGTTTAAATGCGCTACGCCGCGATTGTGAAGGATATGAGGCGTACGTCCGGGGTTAACGCGGGGGCTGAGTTGCTTTCACCGGCATGGCGAACACGAAGCGCTGGCCGTCGCGGCTGACTCCCTCCGGCGAACTTTCGACCAGCGGACCCGGCAGCTTGAATAGAACCTTGGGAGCGGCCAATACGCGAAACGCAGGTGTGGTGGCGACGTCCACAGCCAGCATCTCCCAATCGCGAGTCAAAAGATACATCTCCTTGCCATCCTGCTTCCGCCACATAAACTCCAGTGCGCCGTTCTTGGATACCTGCACGATGGGCCCGGCCGGGGGGGCCTCCGGCTTACTGGCGTCGAACGGGCGCACGTAGACTTCCTGGGACTGGCTGTTCCGTTCGTCAGAGGCGTACGCCAGAAAGCGCATGTCGGGCGAAAACCGGCCTCCGTCCGCGTCATACTCTTCTCGCATCCACTCGATTGCCTTGCGGTCGCTAGGCTTCTCATTCTCACGCAGCGGCACGATCAGCAACACGCCAGTGGCGAAGGTGAGGAACTTGCCATCCGGCGACCAGTCGCTGAACCCAATACTGGCGCCGGGCGTGTAGCGGAACAGCAGTTCCTCAGCGCCCGTTCCGTCCCAGGCTTTGCGATAGATGGCCGAGTACTGCTCCCGCTTGGACACATAGGCGATGTGGTTCCCATCCGCGGACCAGATAGGTGAGGAGTCCGGCCAAAGATCATTGGTGACTGCGTGTCCTTTTCCCGTGGCGACATCGAACGTCCAGATATCCAGGTTGCCGGTCTTGGGGTCGGTTCTGGTGACGGAGATCCGGGTCCCATCCGGGGAAAACCCGGGTTCGCTGTAGACACCCGGTCCCCCCACAGTCTTCACAACCGCGCCGCGGCGGTCCAGGATGGTGATCTGGCGAAGCCGCGACGGCGGAACGGCAATTACGAATAGCTCCCCATCGCGGCTGACATTCGCGGCGTCAACGGAGACGCCCGCCTCTTCCGCGGGACGGAAAAGCAACTTGGGCTTTCCGGCTTCAAAGGTAGGTGAGGTATTGACGGGAACGGCCATGATTCCACCATCTGGCGCCAGATAGTAGAGCTCTTTGCCGTCACGCCGCCAAAATGCCATGCCTCGCCCACCCTGATCCGAGACCTGCCACTGCTGCCCAGCCGGTGCTGCGGAATCGAACGGGCGCACATAGATCTCAAGTTTTCCGGACGCATTGGAGGCATAGGCCACGAAGCGGTCGTCCGGAGACAGGCGCCCGTCGAGCAGGATGTGCTGGCCGTCCATGGACCAGTCGGTAATGCTTGCCGGGCCGGGAAGCTTTTGCATGAGCTCCTCGGAACCTTGCCCATTGGCGGCTTTCTGATACAAGCCGTAACTTCCTCCGCGCAGAGCCACGTAGGCGAGACGGCTGCCATCGGGAGACCACGCCGGCGATTGCGAAGCCTCACGCGACTGGCCAGAGGTGACCTGCGTGCTCTTGCCTGAAGCTATGTCCAGCACCCAAAGGTCGATGTTTTCTTTATCTAGATCCGTTTTGCTCACCACCAGCCTTTTGCCATCGGGCGAGAACACCGGCTGATTGTAGAGCGCAGGCGGCCCTACCGTGGTCACCACCTTGCCTTGCCGGTCGAAGACAGTCAGCGTCCGGGCGTTGGCTTCGAGGATCTGTGCGTTGTTCTGGGCACGGGCGGCAGCGGTGGTTTGGCCCGTTTCCCCGGTTTGCGCGTGGGCGGCGCACACCAGCGACACAACAACGGCGATTCGGCAAAAGCCCTTCAACAATTTTGGGGACATGCCGATATGACCTTCCCGCCCGGCAGGGTGAGGGTCCGCAGAAGCCCCCATTTGGAACCATCGCGTGCCGGGCTCACCACGACAATAACGGCCCTGCCCAGAGCCGATTCGATATCGCTCTTGTTGATGTCGCGGTCACGGAAGAATACTGGCGCAGGCCCTTCCACCGACCAGGTTTCCAATTGGTCCTGGTGGCCTTTGATCTCAACGGCGCCTTTGATCTCAACGACCAGCTCTATATGCGGATTCCTCCAGTCAAATTTGCTCAGCGTGCCGTTCAGGGTTGCCAGATGGTTCATGTCGAAACTGGCCGACATATTGTGATGCGGCCAAGCGGAACAAGCCAACAGCATCAGCCCAGGGACGGCCATCCAACGTCTCATCGCGGTGTTCCTTCCTGTTTCTACGGCTCCGGAGCCTTGGTGGCGGGGCCCGGGCCACGGCCGCCGCCGCGTCCTCGACCCGCTCCTGAGGCAAGCGCTTGTGCCTGCGGACTATAATGATCCGCCAGTTGGTTGGGGTGGAAGCCGGCGGCTGCCGCGGCCGGATCGAGCGGCAGCATGGTGGTCTCCCATTCGTTGTAGTCATCCACCAGGCGCTGGAAGACATCGGGCTGCTTGTTTTTCAGATTGGCGCGCTCCAGCGGATCCTCCACGACGTTAAAGAGAAAAGTGTTCTCGTTAATCTTCAGATATTTCATGTCGCCCGAGCGCACCGCCTGCTGTGCATTCGACCGGTAGCGCCGGTAGACGCGGCGCGCCACCGGCGGCGCAGTTCCCGTAAGCATCGGCAGCAGGCTGATGCCGTCCGAAGGATAAGCAGGATCGGGATGCGTGCCCGCCGCCGCCGTCAGAGTGGGCAGCCAGTCCATGGTCATCGCCACCTGCTCCGTCGTGCTCTTGGGCTTGATGCGCCCCGGCCAGCGAACGATTGCCGGTATCCGTAGCCCACCTTCCAGCAATTCCGTCTTCTTACCGGTGAAGGGCCAGGTGTCGGAAAAACGCTCGCCTCCGTTGTCGCTGGTGAAAACCACGATGGTGTTGCGGGCGATACCGGCTGCGTCCATCGCTTTCAGGATGCGGCCTACCTGCAGATCCATTTCTCCGACCATGCGCGCGTAGGTCTTGAGAGTGCCGGCATCGAAAGCGCCGAGACTGGTCAGCGTCCGCGACAGCGGCTCATCGTCCGGGCCTTCCCACGGCCAGTGCGGCGCATTGAAATGCAGGCTGATGAAGAAGGGCCTTCGTTCTTTGGCATAGCCGTGGATGGACTTGACGGCCTGCTCCGCCAGCAGATCGGTGAGATAACCGTTCTGATGAATTTTGACGTCGTCGTCCCAGAGATCTTCGGTCTTGGACTGGGCGCCGCCCGGCTTATGGGTGAAGTAGTCGACGCCGCCTCCGCGGAATCCCCAGAAATGATCGTAACCGCTCTGGAGCGGGCCGTATTCCGGAAGCGGGCCCAGATGCCACTTACCGAGAAGGACCGTGCCGTACCCGGCTTTCCTGAGAAGCGAGGGAAGCGTGGTGTGCTCCGGCGGAACGCCGACATTGCGGTTGCCCAGCGGCTCCTCCAGGCCGATCGGCAACCTGTACTGATAACGGCCCGTGATGAGCGCCACACGGCTGGCCGTGCAGACCGCGGAGTTGGCGTAAGCCTGCAGGAACTTCATGCCCTCCGCGGCGAGACGATCGAGATTGGGCGTGGTGTAATCGGGCCGGCCGTAACAGGAAAGGTCGGCATAACCGAAATCGTCGGCGAGGATGAAAAGGATGTTGGGCTTACTGTCCGCCGCCAGCGCGCTGTTCGAGCCAGCCAGCAGAGCGAGCGGCGCCGCAACGGTAGTTGCAAGCGCCTCACGGCGGGTAGATCCGGACGAATCGCTCACACCGGGACTCCTTGTTTCCGCTCCCTGGCGGTCGCGGCTCTGTAAGCTGTTGCAGATACGCGGGTGAATTTCCGAGCCGCGCGCGCCAGCAAGCGGTTCTTGCCCTTTTTTAGCATTCTGTTAGAACGAGAACCTCATCACCAGCGTCCCGGTCCGGCCCGAAAAAATGTTCGAAGTGTTCGGAGTCTGGTACGCGTCCATAACTCCGAATCCGGAGGTAAGAATCCCCTGCGAATTATGCACGATCGCATTTTGCGGATTGGCGGCGCCTGGGCTTGGCAGCTCCGTGCGATTGAAGATGTTTACGAACTCGCCGCGGAACTGGAGGTTCATCTTCTCCTTGACCCGGAAGTTGCGGCCGAAGCTGCCGTCCTCCGAAGGGTGCCGCGGACCGCGAAAGTTCTCATACAGAACATTCGTCGACGGTCCCACCTGGTTGGTGCCCAGTTGTTGCCAGGCGGCCGGGTTCAGCACCTGATCATAGTACGGATTGATGCACTTGCAGTTGACGTTCTTCAAGTACAGCGGCTGTCCCGGCACCATGACGTCTTCGCTGCTCAGGAAATTCGAGGTGGTACTGGTGGGAGGCGCCAGGAACGCGCCGCTCTGGTACCGTGCGGATCCGCTGATCTGCCAGTCCTTGACGATCAGGTTGACGAACTTCGCGTGATTGTCGAAGAACGCGGCCTTGGGCGTGGTGTAGACGAAGGTGATGTTCAGGATCCTGGGCGGCAGGTTTTGCAGCGCCCACTGCGAGCTTTCGGGATTCCAGAAGTCCTGGCGTGCGGCGCGGGTGAAGCTTTTTTCCCAGGTGAAGTTTCCGTCGGCCTGGAGCCCATGGGAGAAGCGCTTGGTCACCTTGGCCTGCAAGGAGTCGTACCGTTCGTTGCCGGTAGCCGATCCCGTCGGTCCCAGAGTCGGGAACTGCGGGTAGGCGCGGAGGGCATTGGTCAGCGAGGTTGTGGGGGAGGCAGTGGCGTAGGGCAGCAGCAGGCCGCCGTTTCCGACCCCGGCAGCCTTCATCTTTTGCTCCACGGCCGTGGCGCTGACCTGTTGGCTCAGCAGCAGAAAGTCGCTGTAGTTGTTGTAGCTCGAGTTGGCGCAGACACCGCCTCCGGTTGTGCAGGGGCCCGTTCCGGGGTACGGATAAAGGCCGTATTCGGCGTAGGTCGATGGCGAAATCTGGTTGAGAAGGCCCAGAGACCCGGGCAGCCATACCTGCCGGTTACCCACGTACGAGACTTCCCCTAGCAGGCTCCCGGTGATTTCCCGCTGGAAGCCCACGCTCCATTGGTTCAGGCGCGGAGGCCGATACATGTTCGCATCCGCCATCACCGGCGTGCCGGTGGTGGTGCCCAGGGTGGTGGGGTAAATGTTGGGATTGGTGACCGGCCACGTCGGCTGCAGCAGGAAGCCCGGCGATTGGGTGTTGACGAAACTGTTAATCCCAGGGACCGTATTGGTTCCCGCGGTGCTGATGATTCCGCCGGGAGCCGTGTCCGTCCCGAACTGATAGACCACTCCCCATCCCCCGCGGAATACCGTCTTCTTGTCGAGCTGATAGGCAATGCCCAAGCGCGGACCGAAGGCGTAAGGATAGGCGCCGGGATAAAAATCGCAGCCGCAGTTGGACGCGTACCGCACGCCGCCCAGGTGGCCGCCCGCTTGGGTGTTCACTTCGTTGGGATCGAACTGGCCCAAACGGCCGTAGGTCTCCCGCACCGCTGTGGCCAGGTCGTACCGCAACCCGTAATCCACAGTCAGTTTCCGGGTAACTTTCCAGGAATCCTGCGCGAAAAACGCGTATTGCGCCTTGCCCAGACGATAATCCACCTGGGGGCTCTGGCTGGTGGACGTATAATCACCCAACAGGAAACTGGCGTAACCAAAGCCCGTACCATAACCGTTGAGGCTGGTGGTATTGGTGTAGGGTTGCATGGTCGGGCCGGTGCCGGTCGTAAACGTGACGCCGGCGTAGGTTGTGTACAGCGTTCCCTGGGTATAGGCCTCGCCGCCGAGCTTGTAAGTGTGGCTGCCTTTCACCTTGGTGATGTTCGCGGTGAAGGTCGGCTTCTCCTGGCGATTGTTGGTTTGGTCCTGCAAAACTGTACCGATACCTTGCATGCCCCCGTAGGTCCCGCTCATTCCGCTAAACGATGGGAACTGGCGGTGGATCTCGAACCCGCTGAGGTCGAACTGCGACGGGTCGAAGCTCAGGAACGGCGCATTCAGGTTCATGATGTGAAAGTAGTTTCCCACGCCGATGTGGAGCAGCAAGGTGGGGCTGATGGTCCTGTCGTAGCTGAGCCGGGAGATCTCGACATGGGTGAAGGTGCCGATATACTCACCGATCTCCAGCGGAAGGCCGTCGGCGAAACCATTCGGAGACGATACCTGCGATGCCGTCTGGGTCCATTGCCAGTAGAACGAAAATTTGTCTTTCGGCGAGAGGGAATGGTCGATCTTGAACGACGGGATTTCGGAAACGCGCTGACTGGGGACCGAGCCCGTGGCATCGTCGGTGAGATTCGCGTTGGTCGGGGTTGGGAACAGGGAGATCAGTTTCAGCGCCACCGGATCGAACCGCGTAGCCGGAATCTGATTGTTCACGAACGGGTTGGCATAACCCAGTCCGCTGGAGGTAACCACCCCGCGGGTCATGGGATCGTAGATCGTATTCGCCAGCAGGGTTCGGCCCAGCGGATCCTTCGCCGCCGTCGGCGATCCCAGCGGGCCGGTCGGAATGCTGTAGGTCGAGCACAGGCTGCAAGTCCCGTTGGGAGAGATGGAGGAGAAATCGCCGGCGTTCATATAGGGCTGCGGAACGGTCAGACCGAAGGACAACCCGTAGGTCTCCCTGAATTGCTCGAAATTGACGAAGAAGAAGGTCTTGTTGCGGCCGTTGTAGATCTTCGGAATCCACACCGGCCCGCCAAACGTGCCGCCGTAATCGTTGCGGCGATTGCGCGGCCGGTACTTGCCCAAATCTCCACCGGGGTTGCTGCTGGGCCCGCCGCTGATGCTAAAAGGATCGCCGGCGTTCAGGTCCTCATTCACAAAGTAATCGTAGGCGCTGCCGTGAAACGCGTTCGTGCCCGATTTCATCGTGACGTTCAATACCGCCGCGCCGGCCGTTCCGTACTCCGCAGCGTAGTTGCTGGTCTGGACGGCGACTTCCTGGATGGCGTCCACGCTGGGCGCATTCTGCTGGGTGCCGAAGTTATCCAGGTGATTGGTAAAGTCCTGGCCCTCTATGCGCATTTCTTCCGTGAGATTGTCCAAGCCGCCCAGGCCGTTGATGACCATGGTGGCTGAGTTGACGTAGCTGCCCACGCCCCCAACGAAAGCCATCATGTTCCACGGATTCCGAAGGCCGTACGGGCTGGAGTTGACCGGACCGATGCCCAGAATCGGAAGGTTGTCCAGGCTGCCGACGCTGACGTTTGTCGCCATCTCTCCGCTCTCGGTTGTTAGAAGCGACGCTTCCGCCGCAACCGTGACGGTGTCGCTCGCGGCGCCGACTTGGAGCGTCGCATCCTGGCGCAGCGTAGCCTCCGCCTCAAGGTGGAGGTTCGGGTGAGTGAACGTCTTGAACCCCTGGCCCCTCACGGTGAGCGTGTAATCGCCCGTAGGCAATTGGACGATGGAGAAGTTACCGGTGCCTGAGGACGCGCCGGTGTAAACTTGGCCTGTGGCAGCGTTCCTCACCTCGATCGGCGCGCCGGGAACCACCGCGCCGGTAGAGTCGGTTACGATCCCCGTAATCGTCCCCGTGGCACCCTGGCCAAACGCCGATATGCCGGCGAACAACAGACTGATCACAACAGCAGCAACACTAATTTTCATTGACTAGCCCCTTTTGCAAAACAAAAGCTTATGGTGTCCCCGCGATTCCCTCGCCCGCGTCTGGTCAGACAAGAAGCCAGAAAGCCTTCGCCCGCGATCCCGGAAAAAATGCGGGGCAAAAGGATCCGCACAAGAATGTCGTGTGATGAAACCTTCGCCCCGTGGGAGGGTTCAGACGGTTGACTCAAACCACTTCGATACGAGGGATTCTAATGCCGGTCGCGTGATGCCGTCTACGTACGGCACGTCATCCGCGACGTTAGCCCGCCTGTCACGAAAGACGTAAGCTGGCATGTTAAGCGCACGTTAACCGTTCCAAAGTGATATACTGCACCGTCGATGTCAGCACCGTACGCTGTGGTCCCCATCAGCGAAAAAGAACGCTTGCGAATTCTCGCGCATCTGGAGAGTTTGCTGGAAAGCCCGGTGTTTGCCGGAAGCCGCCGCCGTCAAGATTTTTTGCGTTACGTGGTCCAGGAGGCCCTGGCGGGACGCGGCGCGGCAATTAAAGAAACCAACATTGCCGTTGACGTATTCGGGCGCAGCAACGATTTCGACGCGCAGACTGCGTCGATCGTCCGGGTGACCGCGGCCGAGGTTCGCAAACGTTTGGCGCAGGCATACGACAACGGCTTGGGAACCGATGTCCGGATCGAACTCCCGCTGGGCGGCTATCAGCCTGGGTTCCATCTGCGTCCTTTAGAGGGAGACCAGCCTGTACCAGTCGAGACGCCGGTTCAGGAACCCCCGGCGCCCGCGGTAATCGCCCAGATCCGGCGGCGTCCGCGCTGGGCGATCGCTGCGATCGCAGCTTGCGCCGTGATCGCGGCTTGCGCGCCGCTGGCGCTTCGATGGGCCCGTCCCACCACCTCGATCGACCTTCTTTGGCGCCCCTTCCTAAACCCGGATCGCCCGGTACTCATTGTATTGGCGACCTCGACGAATCTGCTGTACATCCCAAACCATGAAAGGTGGATGCCGTTTCGCCCAGGCGAGACGATTCCGGCATCCGAGATCGATGTGCTGACGGCAAATTACGTGGGAACCGGCGGAGCGCTGGGAGCCGCGCTTTTCGCCGAACAGCTTGCCTCGCGCGGCCAGCGGTTCTCCCTGAGTTTCGCAAATGATGTGTCCTTCGCCGATTTGAAGCAATCACCCGCGGTCTTGGTCGGCACCACTCGCTGGACCCAGGAACTTACCAGACCCCTCCGCTTTCACATCCAAATGGCCGGGGACAAGTTAATGCTGGTGGACGCACAAAAGCCGGATCGAAACTGGGTCATTCCCTTGCGCCAAACTGCGGAACTGCCCGAGGGCTATTCTTTAGTAACCCGGTTATTACAATCTGAATCCGGACATGGAGTGCTGATTGTGGCGGGAATGGACGCTCGCAATACGCAGGCGGCGGTCGAGTTTCTTTCGCGAAGCAGCTCGTTCGATCTGTTCGCCCAATCGGCCCCGCGCGGATGGGAGAACAAGAATTTTCAGGTGGTGCTGCGCAACACCATTCATGGAAATTCCCCTGGTTCTCTCAGCGTCCTAGCCTCGCACGTCTGGTAAAGAGACACTTACACACGCGAGTCATCTTTTGTCCGAGTTGCGACAATCCGGACGGAAGCGGGCGTAACTTCTCACAATCCGACTCGCGGACAAAGGCGATCTAGACTGTACGTGCGCTGGCGTTTACCATTGGGGCCAACCCGGCGAATTTTATTCGATGGCCCATACAGGTTTAATTCGCCGAAGGTCGCTCTATTTTTTCAATCACCATCACATCGACAGCCGCCTTGGTTGATTCCAGTTTCAATCCGAGCTGTTGCTGGAATGCGGCGAAGATATCGGGGGGCGCATCGGAGTCGGCAGGAGGGGCCGCGGGCGCGAGCACGCCGAAATTGGCCCATTGGCCCGCGTCGGGCGTCCATCTCAGGTTGAAGTCGTACCTTCCGGTGAGGCCGGTTTGATTCACAACGGGCTTGTCCAGGATATTGCTCCGCAGGGCGTTCGCCATTCCGTCGAGGGTAGTGTTGTCGCCAATGAGGGAAAGCACCCCCGGCCCTTGTGCGAAACCGATTCCTGGAAAAGCATTGGGGTCCCCCGCGCTCACGGTGATCTTCGCGCCGGTCTTGAGCACCACCATAGCGTACACCGGCAGTTCTCTCTTTTCAGTGTGGAACTTGAGTTGAAAGCGATCGGCGAGCAATTTCTGAATCATGAGCTTCATCTGATCTCTGCTGGGCCGGCCGGGGGTGTCTGGCCGCCCAACCGTATCGTACTTCGCGGAATCAAGCCACGCCGGTCCTCCTTCGATCTGGCGGGCGTGGACGTTGTAGGCCAGTTTGATCATCCAGTTCACTGTCACGTTGGTTGTAGTCACATCCTGGCCCCGGAAGCCATACCCCCCCGCGCGGCGCGTCAGGGCTGCTGGGCTTGATGGTGGCGACCGTAAATTCCGGTTTCGCACTCGTGGACATCATGACAGGCGGCGGGGGCGGCTGCGGAATATTTTGGGCGAGTAGCGCGCTCCCTGGCAAGGCCGGGAGAGCGAATATCGACAACAGCAATCTTTGCATACGCCAGCTCCTTTACAAACAACTGTATCAGCGGCTTTTGAGTAAGGTGCGAACCCGGAGGATGAAGGACCCTGGTCTCCAACGTTTCGAGTAGCGCGTTCGTCGGCCAGATACGGCGTTCGAGGAGGTTGGGCCAAAAGCAGGCGCTTTCCCCGGCGTTTCGCTCAACCCGGCTTTCTGGCAACGTTCTTCCGGCTGCTCAAGAGAGAACGGCGGCGCACCGCGCACTTATGATCCAGAAGCATGCAGAAGCTACTCCTGTTTGCAGCCGCCGCCACGATGGCCTATTGCCAGGCAATCGCGGTGAGAGATTTTGGCGCTAAAGGGGACGGTGTCGCGGACGATACGGCGGCGGTTCAAAGGGCCTTCGATGCAGCTCGCCGCGGGGCCGGCAGACTCTCCATGCCGAAGGGCAGGTACAACATCAGCGCTCCTCTGGTTGCCGGCTGCGCCTTGTTCCTTCAGGGCGAAGGACCGGATGTCACCGTCATTTTTCAGACCGTTCATCGTTCCCTGAACAACGGCATCACCACCACCTGGCCAATTACGCTTCAAGACCTCAGCATCGACACGCTGCCGCTGACAGCCGATTTCGGAATGAGCGCAGTGGAACGGCCCGGCCGCGGACGCGCCCTCGGGCAGAACTTCACATTCACCCGGTTCAACAGCAGCGGGTTCAACTTCGGAATCCTGATCTCCGGGGCCAGCGACACGGACATCGCCGGCGCAATCCTGGTGCGGGATTGCAAGCTCTCGGTCAACACTGTGGCTGACGGGGTTTCGCAGCCGGTCAGCGTGGCGAACGCCGCGTCGCTGGTGGTGGAAGATAGTACTCTGACCGGCGATACCAACAACGACCACGCTCTGTATGCGATCGCCGTCCGGAATATCGCGATCCGGGGCAACCTCATTTCCGGTCATGGGAACTCGGCCATCAAGATGTTGACAGGGGGGTTCCGTTCGCCCGCTTGTCCCGCGGTGAACAACGATTACACAGCTTGGTCGGTTGCCGGCAACGTCATCACCAATTCAAAGCTCGCGCTGGCCGCCTACACCTATTGCGACATGCAACTGCCGGAGCTGACCATCGCGGACAATCGCATCGCGCGGATCGCTAACACCTATGCCGGGGACGCGGCGGCGATCTACATTCAGGCGAACTGCCAATCGGTGATCGAGCGGGTCTCCCAACAGGACAATGTATTTGAAGACATTGGACTGAGCGGAGTCTACCTGTTGTCGAGCGTTCAAGGCGGCGCGCCTTGCGCCGACCTGTCGGAGGAAGGAACCATCGACACCTTCATCAGCTCGGGCGAGAAATACAGTAACTGGTCCATCTCCTACCCCGGCGCGTATTACGCCATCTCCTCCCAGGCAGGTTCCAAAGCTCACCTGCGGCGGGTATCCGTATCGAAACTGAGCGCGGACGGGCAGGGTAAAGGGCGGGCCGCGCTGAATCTCTCCGCATTCCAGGAAGTGACCGTCATCGACAAAGTCGAGATCAATGTCGCCGGGAAGTAAGCTCTGGTTGGCCAGTTTTTATGGAACGGTCCATGCCCCCAGTGAAGTCCAGCCGGAGCTGGATGCGGATTCGATGGCGTCCAGATAGACGCTCTTGGCGCCCCCAAAAGCAGTGGTGAAGACCAGATTGATTTCAAACACAACCGAGTTTCCGGATGGATATCCGACGGTGTAACCCACGGCGCACTGGCTGTTCGACAGCGTCGCCGAGGACCCGATGGGCTTCGAGCTTGCCGTTGTCCCGGTGTCGTCATACAGGCTGATGGTGGCGGCGCCGGGGGTGTACACGAGATAGCAGGCGCCGGCGGGATTGGCGGGTGTGCCGGAAGTAATCAGCATCGCCATGCTGGTGATGTTCGAGGCCGATACCGAATCCGACGCTGTGAAGGTAAAGCTGGGCGACGAACCCGTGCCTGAAGTTGGGATGACGGAGGTGGCCACCGGCACATTTCCGCTCACGGTCCAGGCTCCCAGTGAAGTCCAGCCGGAGCTGGATGCGGATTCGATGGCATCCAGATAGACGCTCTTGGCCCCGCTGAAAGCAGCGGTGAAGACCAGATTGATTTCGAACACAACCGAGTTTCCGGATGGATACCCGACGGTGTAACCCACGGCGCACTGGCTGTTCGACAGCGTCGCCGAGGATCCCACGGGCTTCGAGCTTGCCGTTGTCCCGGTATCGTCATACAGGCTGATGGTAGCGGCGCCGGGGGCGTACACCAGATAGCAGGCGCCGGCGAGATTGGCGGGTGTGCCGGAAGTAATCAGCATCGCCATGCTGGTGATGTTCGAGGCCGACAGCGAATCCGACGCTGTGAACGTAAAGCTGGGCGACAAACCGGTGCCAGAAGCTGGGCTGACGGAGGTGGCCGACGGCGCATCCCCGGTCACGGTCCAGGTTCCCATGGTGGTCCAGCCGGAGGTGACGCTGCGCTCGATGGCATCCAGGTAGATACTCTTACCGCCGGCGAAGCTCGGGTTGAAGGTAAGATCGACGGTCAGTACCAACGTGGTTGCGCCGACCACTAGCGTTGAATCATACGCCTTGAGCGTGCACTGGCTGTTGGAAACCGTCTGCGTGCCGCCGGGCGTCACGGGCG
The DNA here is from genome assembly GCA_963838455.1 of Bryobacterales bacterium. Classification (GTDB taxonomy): domain Bacteria; phylum Acidobacteriota; class Terriglobia; order Bryobacterales; family Bryobacteraceae; genus Palsa-187. The sequence continues at coordinate 5,472 of CAWISY010000018.1, read as the reverse complement.
ACGCACCATTCGAAGGAGTATCGTAAGCCAGCGAGATGGTGTTCGCCGTGCGGTCATACAGCACATAGCAGGCATTGGTCGAATTGGACGAGGCCGAGATCAATGCGCTGACTCCGGTGAGGAAGCTCGATCCGCCTTGATCCGAAACAGTGAAGGTGAAAAGCTGGCTGGAGCCGGTGCCGAACGACGGCGAGGCTGAAGTGGCCACCGGCGCTCCGCCGGCGGCGACGGTATAGGTTCCCATCTGCACCCACCCGGTGGTGTAAAGGCCGTTTTCCGAGCCGAACATGTAGATGTTCTTTGCGCCGTCAAAGGCAGCCGAGAACGTGATCGCCACGCTGACAGTGACAGAGAGCCCGGAAGCGGTCACTGCGTTTGCCGACACCGTGCAGCGGCTGTTTTGAAGCACTCCGGCCGAACCGATGGGCAGGCTGCTGACACCCGATGCGTTGTCATAGGCCAGGGCAATGGTTCCGGCATTGCGGTCCACAATGATGTAGCACGCGTTGGCGAAGCTTACGGAGGTGGTATTGAACAACATCGCCATCCCGGTGATGTTCTGCGAGTTCTGCGTATCGGAAAATACGAAGCTGAAGGTCTGGCTGGAACCGGTGCCGCTGTTGGGCGAAACCGAGACCGCGGCAGGCTGCGGCGCCGGCGCGGTCACCACGATCGCGCCCGCTTGGCCGGAGCCGGAAATCGCGCTGCCGGCCGGATTCGATACGACGACGGCGGCGACCTGAATTGGCGCTGTCGAGCTGGCCGCGCCCGTAGCGATCGTGAAGGTCGCGGTAGCCAGGACACCGTCGCTGATAACGGTCGCATTCATGCCGTACACAAGGCACGTCATGACGCCGATTCTGCTGGAGCAAGTCACGCTTTTCCCCGCTCCCGTTGCGCTGGGTCCCGGCATAATCGTCACGCCGGCAACCACGGCGGAAGGGTAACTCATGCTCCACTGCACAGCGGCAGGGTGTGCGCCTCCGGAACTCGCCTGGGAAAGGCTCAAGGTAACGCTCCCGCCCGGCGCGGCGCTTCCGGAACTGGACGCCACCGTGACTTGTTGCGCCATAGCTTGGCTTGCGATCGCTGCAAACAGCACGCAGACGATTCCGAACGCACTGCTCGCGGACTTTAATCGTGAGGTAAAGCTCATATACGCCTCGATTGGCGGACGTCTCGTGCCACTGTCAGCCGGCCCGTGGAGCTCGGCGCGGTTCTGAGTCGCGGGTTGCTAGATTCAACCCTCGCGCGTCCGACACCCTCCTCATCGGCGAGGAGCGAGACTTCTACTGCCCGAAAGGTGCGGCCGAAACCTTCTCTTGTTCGCCGAGGCAGGGCGAGTGGCGCCGGCTTAGAAGCGGCACTGTAAAACCACGACATGTAAAACCAGGGCGTTGCCATTAGGCTGCTCCAAGACTTACACTGAGGCAGCGCTACAAGGGAGGCGAGCTCATGGCTTCCAAAATCGCCGGCTGTCTTTTGATCCTAGGCGCCTGGGGAATACTGCCCCAGGTTGGCGCGCAGGGCCCCAAGACCGATTCCGCACAAATCGTCCGCAGCTTCCGGTTCGTGGCGACCGGAAATAGCGGCCAACCCATTACGGATCTGCGCCCGGAGGAGATCCAGGTCTCCGACGACGGTAAACGTTATCCGCTCGAGTTCGCGCACCTGCTGCGGAGCGCGCCGCTGGCATCGCTTGGTTCAGAGCCCCGGCTCGGCCCACGCGAATTCTCAAACCGCGGCTCCGACACGTTGTCGGCATCCACGCTCATTCTGATCGACCTCCTCAATGCGAACATCACCGAGCGCGGCGCCACCTGGAATGAGGTCACACAATCGCTGGCAGGGCTGGAGCATGCCGACGATGTCTTCCTGTTTCTCCTGGCTCCGGACGCGAGCCTATATCCGGTGCACGCCTGGCCGCCGCCGGACGCTCCCAAAGAGTCTTCTGCGGAGCCTTGGACCCGCGAGGTTCACAAACTCCTGGACCAGTCGTTGCGCGAGGTCGAGAGAATCAAGCCGACCGATTTGACGGCTGCACCGGGGCTCACCGCGGAGCCCACCTATCGCGCCCTCGCGCTTTTGGGAAGGCAATACGTCGCTCTGCCCGGTCAAAAGCGAATGATTTGGATCACGCACGGCATACCGCTCACAATTGTTGGTCCTAACGGGACGGTGTATATGGACTTTAATCCGCTGCTGAAACAGACTGGCGCGGAGTTCAGCCGCGAGGGCATCGCGCTCTATACCGTGCATCAACTCGATCGCTCCACCTCGGGGGTCGACAGTCAGGAGACTCTGCAGGGCCTTCCTCCGCTCACCGGCGGGCGCTGGTTCGAGAATGACGCGGTTGGACCGGCCGTCACTCAGGCTCAAGAGGATGCCCGCGCAACCTATCAGGCCGCGTATTTCGCGCCGGCCAAAACCGTGGACGGCAAATTTCACAAGCTTCGCGTTTCCACCACGCGCAAAGGCGTCCGCATCTTGGCAGAAGAGGGCTACACGGCCGCCGCGCCCGGGGAAATCGCCCAGAGCAACCTGGCGCTGGTTGCATCGCGCCCCTTCGATACCCCGGATATCGGGCTCCGCGCATTGCTTGAGGCAGGCGGGTTTAAGGCAGACGGAAAGACGGCGCGCTTCGAAATCCGTGCCGATCCCCGCGATCTCCTGCTGCAGCACGAAGGCAACACCTATACCGGTGCGCTCTCTTCGGGCTTCGTCTATTACAACGCCGATGGCTCGCAAAGGGCCTCCGAACCGGTAATGACCAGCGTGACCCTGACCCAGCAGCAACTCGACGCGGCGATGAACGACGGATATTTGTTCCATCTCGATGTGACCCCTCCCAGCGGGACCGCTAAACTGCGCCTGGTTGTTGAGGACACGGCTAGCGGAATTGCGGGGTCGCTCAGCATGCCAGTCGGCCAGACGCGCTGAAGCGCTAGCATCGCACGGCGAAGCTGGTGTAATCGTTAATTGAAACGGCCTTTCGGCGGGAAACATCGAAATTACTAGAGGCTGTTGCATGATCGTGCTGTCGAGGATTGTCGTCGTGGGTTTGTTTGCGTGCGCGCTGAGCCGCGCGGAGACCTGGACGGGCTGGCTGGTAAATGCCAAATGTTATGAATACGAAGAAAACAACGTAAACCCCACGGATTCATTGACCAACGTCGACCGCGACCGAGGCGAGGAAGTCCTGTTTTGTTCACCGAACGCCAAAACCAAAACGTTCACGATCGTTGACCGGGATGGCTACAAGTTCAAGCTGGACGTGAACGGGAACATGCAGGCGGGGGATCTGGTCCGGAAAACGGGGAAGATGAGTTATTACGTCGTCAACGTGACCGGCGAGAAGGACAAGAACACCATCAAGGTGCTTTCGATCACATTGGACCAGCGAGCTTCCGAAAAATAACTCCGCGCCGTGGAATTGATAGACGGGGCAATCGTTCTCGCTGTCCGGCAGGCGGCGTGCAGTCCTCTTCAGTGGTGAAAAGGAGGCTGTATGCGAGCTTCGAGGCTCGGCGGATTAGTGGTTCCGATTGTGGCGGTTGGAATGGCGTGCACTCCGCGGCTCAGCGCGGCTGCCGATAGCTGGGACGAATTTACCTACATTACTTTCAACGCTCCGGTGGAAATACCGGGTCACGCGTTGCCGGCCGGGACGTATCTGTTCCAATTGGCCGATATCTGGTCGAACCAGGAGACCATTGAGATCTACACTGCGGATAAGAGCAAACTGCTGGCGACTGTGACGACGCTGCCGGTGTATCAATTCGAGCCGCCGCCGCAGCGGACCATCGTCACTTTCGAGGAGCGGCCGGCGAATACTCCGGGAGCGCTGCGCGAGTGGTTCCCGCGCGGTCAGCGATGGGGGCACCGGTTCGTTTACACGCGGCACGAAAGGGTCGCGCCGAAGGCAACACTAGGAGCCTGTCCGAGAAACCCGCAAGATCGAGGGAACAGTGCGAACAAAACTGGGACATAATGTTTTATGCCAAAGGGCTACCGGTCCTATCTTCCTGAGCAGGAGCTGCTGTTGCCGCCGAGTCTGCGCCAATGGTTGGATGAAGACCACCTGGCGTACTTCGTCAGCGACGTGGTGGACCAGTTGGATCTGTCAGCGATCCACGCGGTGTACGAGAAAGAGAGGCGGGGGCAACCGCCGTACGATCCGCGGCTGATGACGAAGCTATTGGTGTACGGCTACTGCACGGGAGTGTTCAGTTCACGCCGGATTCAGAAACGGATGCAGGAAGACATCCCGTTTAAAGTGTTGGCGGCGGGCAACGAGCCGGACTTCCGGACCATCTCGGACTTTCGGAAAATCCACATCGAAACGCTGCAGAAGCTCTTCGAACAGGTCTTGGCGCTGGCGCTGGAAGTAGGCGCGGTGAAAGTGGGCCGGGTGTCGCTGGACGGGACGAAGTTGAAAGCCAACGCGAGCAAACACAAGGCCATGAGCTACGGCCGGATGATCGAGAAGCAACAGCAGTTGAAGGACGAAGTGAAGCGGTTGCTGGAACAAGCCGAGGCCGCGGATGAGGCAGAAGATCGAGAGTATGGTGACAAGCGGGGCGACGAGTTGCCGGAGGAACTGCGGCGGCGCGAGACCCGGCTGGCCAGGATCAAGGAAGCCAAGAAGGTGCTGGAACAACGGGCGCGGGACAAGGCGCTCGCCGAAGGCAAGAGCGCCGAGGAGGCCAAGCTGGCGAAGCCGCAAGACAAGGATCAATACAATTTCACCGATCCGGAGTCGCGCATCATGCCGGGCGCGGATGGGATTGTGCAGGGCTATAACGCGCAAGCCGCTGTGGAGCCAACGTTGCTGTTGATCGTCGGCCAAACGGTGACAGAGGCGAGCAATGACAAAAGGCAGTTGAAGCCGATGGTGGAACTCATCGAACAGCAGTCAGGACAGCGGCCCAAAGCACTCCTTGCCGACAACGGATATTGTTCGGAGGAGAACCTGGAGTTCCTGGCCTCGAACCGCAAGCCGGAACATAAGATCGAAGGGTTCATCGCGACGGGGAAGGAGAAGCACGGCCAGCATCGGCTCCCGGCCAAGCGCGGTCCGTTGCCGAAGGGCGCGACCAGGGTGGAGCGGATGAAGCGGAAACTGCAGACCAAGGCGGGTAAAGCTGTCTACGCGGCGCGCAAGTGCGTGGTGGAGCCGGTATTCGGGCAGATCAAGCAGGCACGCGGATTTCGTCAATTTCTGTTACGCGGAAAAGAGAAGGTGAAAGGCGAGTGGGCGCTGCTGTGCCTGACGCACAACATTTTGCGGCTCCACGCGGCGATGCAGTACTGAGGATCGCCATCGGGAAATGATTTTGGACCAAAATCGCGTATCGCAACCGTCCTGAACCAAGATCGGCGCGCCAACTCAAAGATGGCCGCTCCGCGAAAACTTCCCTCCACCCCCAGCACCGACTTTCGGCAGCCGCCAACCGGCTTTACTCGGACGGG
>CAWISY010000017.1:0-5733 GCA_963838455.1 Bryobacterales bacterium | reverse complement strand
TGCCGGCCGGGTGTGGTGGCTGGCGCAGTTACGCGCGCGGCGTGAAGCGGTGCGGGCCGCAGACCGTCCCATCACGCTGATGCAGGTGGCCGCGTTCGCCTGCGCCACCGGCTTGCTCGGCGCGTGCTTCGGAGCCTGCTTCGGGGCGACCTCGGCGTGGTTTCAATCCGCGCTGCGATGGGGTCACAGTTGGCTGCAGTCGCTGCCGCTGACCGGTCTGGTGATGCAGCACCTGATGCTCGCCGTAGGCCTCGGCGCGGTGGTCCTACTGCTCCCCGCCGCGGCATACCTGGCCTTCGGACGAGACTGAATTCACAGGAGTGACGGCACAATGCTGCGAAGCTTTCTGCCGTTTGCGCTCCCGTTGACCCCAACCGGTCGCTTCACGCTACAGTTAACCATGGGCGTGAAGTTGTGGATTGCCCTCTGTACCGCCGGCGCGCTGTTTGCGCAGACGGAGTTCGACGTTGTCTCCATCGTCCCGCATCCGATTCTTCCCACCTACAAGATAGAAGGCGATTCCTATCAGGGCGACGGAGTCACGCTGGTGGATATGATCGAGGTGGCCTACGAAATTGCCGCGGACCACATTTCCGGTAGTCAGGCTTGGGTGTCGGCCGACCATTTCGATGTCGAAGCTAGGGTCAGCACTCCCAAAGCCGGGGACCAAAACTCCAGCGGCGTGGAGCAGGGCAGACGGCTGCTGCGAGCCATGCTGGCCCAGCGATTTAAGCTCCAGGTGCGGCGCGAAAACCGGGAGGTTGACGTCTATAATCTGCTGGCGGCCGGAAGCGGGCTCAAAGTTCAACGTTCCGCGCAAGGGACGATCGGAATCACCGCGGACCAGTACAGCGGCCACGTGGAAGCGACGGGCGCGACCATGGCGCAGTTGGCGGAAAAGTTGTCGTTTTCTCGCGACCGGCCGGTGCTGGATAAGACCGGGCTGGCTGGCAATTTTTCGTTCACGCTGGATTGGGCACAGGACGACCGCTCTCACGCGCCGGACAGCTCGGTACTATCCGAAGCTTTGGAGCAACAGCTCGGGCTGAAGCTGGAATCGTCCAGAACCGTGCAGGAGTTCCTGGTGATTGAATCGGCCGAAAAGCCAGCGCCGTAGTCGAGCCACTCCGAGCCGGTTACGATAGCTAGGTATGCTCGCATTCCTGCGGCGGCACGCCTCCGTGCTCCCCTGGCCATCCTTCGCGCTGATCTCGGTCCTGTTTTATTCGATCCCCCTGTTCAGCCGCAACGCCACCATTCACTGGGATCTGGCCGACGTCACCTACCCGGCGCAAAGGTTCCTCGCCGATTCGCTGCGCGCCTGGAAACTGCCGCACTGGACTCCGTATCTCGACTCCGGCATTCCGTTCCTGGCGGATCCGCACACGGGCGCGTGGTACCCGCTGCACTGGCCGTTTTTCCTGCTCGGCGTGACGCCGAGAGGAATGGTCTGGGAACTGGCTCTGCACGCGCTGGTCGCGATGGCGGGGGCGTATTTGCTAGCGCTGCTCCTGTTCCAGGCCCGGGGCGCCGCGATGCTGGCGGGCGCGCTCTACGGCTTGGGAGGATTCTTCGCCGCGCATAGCACGGTCCTGCCTGCGTTCGAGGCTGCGGCTCTGCTGCCCTGGCTGCTGTGGGGCGCGCTGAAGGGGCTCGAGACCGGGAGCCGGCGCTCGACGACATTGGCGGCTCTGGCCGGCGGATTGATCGTGCTCACGGGCGACTTTCCCTCCACCATCGAGTCCTTGCTGACACTGGTTTGCGTGATCCCGTTCGGGATGCCTTCGGGTGACCGGCGATGGGGCCGGGCGGCGGTACTGACCATCACGGTCGCGGTGCTGGCGGCGATGCTGGGAGGAGTCGCGATCGTGCCGGAGATATCTCTGCACACGCAGTCGCACCCGCCTGGAAGCTTGGCGCGATTCCAGCCCAGCGCTCTGGCGACGATGATTGCGCCTGATTTCTACAACTTGATCAACGGCCTCTACTCCGGCCCGGAGGACCCGCGCCAGCACTATCTCTACGAAGGCCTGTTGCTGCTGCCTCTGGCCATCTCCGGATTTGCGCGCCGCGAAAAATGGCAACTGTTGCTAGCGATGATCGCGCCCACAATCATTTTCGACGCAGCGCTGCGGCCGCCGGGCGATGCCTGGTTCCCGGCGTCCTTGGGTCTGGCGATGACTGCGGCTTCCGGCGTGATCTGGATCGAAACGCGCATGGAGCGCCCGCACCTGTGGGCCGCGCTCCTCGTCCTCAGTCTCCTGGATGTATGGTTTTGGAATCTTTACAAGAACCCGCTGGTCTTCGCGCGGGCGTCCTTCAGCGATCTTTACGGGCAGCCGCAGCGGGAAATACCGAAGCGGCCGTTTGAGAGAATCTGGGCGCCGTATCCGCCTCTGGGGGTCGCCCCGGCCGACGCCTCGCTGATCACGCGCACAGAAGTGACCTACGGCTACGGAATCGCTGGGTTGGACCGGTACAAGACTTACATGGCGGCGGTCGAAAAGAATCCGAAGCTGTTGAACGGCCTCGGCGTGTCCGAGCTCAACTTCGGCCACAACCGGATCGCGGACAATCCCGGCACCCTGGGCCGCGTCTCGGTTCCCCCTCGGGTCGATTTCGTCGCCGGCCAGTCCGCGGCGGCGGCGGCGCTAGCCATGCTCGACCCGGCGCGGTCTGTTATCGTGGAGGGCGCAGAGGGGCCGGAGCGCCGCGTCACACAGAAGGTCGATTCGGTCCAGATCACGGGCTACACCGTCGATTCCTACCGGGTCAAGTACTCGGCGGGATCGGATTCCCTGCTACGCATCGCGGTTCCGTACTATCCCGGTTGGAGCGCGGAGGTGGATGGCTCAACGGCTGATCTTGTCCCGGTCGATGAGGCTCTGGTGGGCGTGTTTGTGCCGGCGGGCTCGCATGAGCTGACGTTGCACTTCGAATCGTCCCGATTCTCACTCGGATTATCCCTAAGCGGTGCTGCCGCAATAGCGCTAGTGATAGGTCTAATCCTAACCTAAGATTGCTCCACCCCCGGACGATAATGCGATTGTGCTGCCTTCGAGCCAGACTAAGCCGTCCGCCGTTCCGGCAACTCCGGCGCCCGCAAATCTAAAGGAGAAAGCGCTCCGCTCCCTGAGCGCGCTGCCCCCGTTTTCTCCGATTCTTTCGCGGCTTCTGGCGACGCTGGCAGCCGAGGATGTATCGTTTGCGGCGCTGGGGGATTTGATCGAGAAAGACACGGTGGTGGCGGCGAACGTCCTGCACCTGGTGAATTCAGCTTTGTATGCCCGGCGAGGCACCATCAGTTCGGTGCGGCACGCCATCTCGCTGCTGGGCGTGAACAAGTTGCGCAACGCGGTGCTGGGCATGTCCATTGCGCGGGTCTGGAACCGGGTGAAGATGCCGGCCAACTGGTCCATGATGCGCTTCAACATGCACTCGGCCGCGGTGGCGATCTTGAGCGACCTGCTCGCGCAGCGCGTCCAGGTGGAATACCCCGAAGGCGCGTTCGTCGCCGGGTTGCTGCACGACTCCGGCAGGCTGCTGATCGCCATGGCTCTGCCGCAGGAGCACGTGCGGATTATAGAACGCTATTCCACCGGCGGCCTCACCATGATCGAGTGCGAGCGGGAAGTGCTCGGCTTCACCCACGCCGAGCTCTCCGGCGAGGCGCTGAAGTACTGGAAGCTGCCGGAGCAGATCCAGACGGCCGTCCGGGACCATCACAGCTCGCCCACCGCGTCTGTGAACGGATTGATTCCGCTCAGCCACGTGGTCGACGCGGCCAACCAGTACACCAACTCGACCGGGCTCTCCATTCTGCTGCGCAACACCGATGCGGCGGACGCCTCCGCGGTGGAACTGCTGGGGCTGGACGCGGAAAAGTTGCAGGCGCTGCTGGCGGAGTTCCGTGAGGAGAACAACGCCATGGCAGTGTACTTCCACTAAGCGCGTCTTTCTGTCAAGCGCGTGCCGTTCGCCGGTCACCGGTATATAATCGGCAACCGAGACCAAGATGCGAACTGCTTGTGCCCTCAGTTTCATCACCCTCCTATGCCGCACCGTCTTCGGACAGCCCTCCCTTGATGTTGCCGACGTTCATCCCAGCGGGCGAGCCGCCAATCCTTTTACCTTCGTCTCCGGCGGAACGGTGCGCGCCGGCCGCTATGATCTCCGAAAGGCCACGCTGCTGGACCTGATCCGCATTGCCTACGGCATGGACGCCGACGAAGTTTTGGGCGGCCCGAGCTGGCTTGAACTGAATCGCTTCGACATATCCGCCAAAGCCCCGCAGAACACCTCTCCGGAGACGCTCAAATTGATGTTGCAGGCGTTGCTCGCGGATCGGTTCAAGTTGGTGCTGCACAAAGACACGCGTCCCCTGCCGGCATTCGTTCTGAAACGTGGTAAAGCGAATCCGAAATTAAAGGAAGCCTCCAACTCCAGCGATAGTGGCTGCAAGAACGTACCGCAGCAGGACGCAGGGGCTTCATCGGCCATGTCCTGCCGCAGCGCTGGCATGGAGGCGTTCGCGGAAGCTCTGCGGCGGATGGCCGGCGACTATCTGCCCTACCACGTGGCCGATCAAACTGGGCTCAAAGGCTCCTGGGATTTCGATCTTCACTGGAACGGGAGATCGCAGGTCCTGCCCGCCGGCGCAATCCGTACCACGATCTTTAATGCCGTCGACCAACAGCTCGGGCTCACCCTGGACCTGACCACGCTTCCCGCTCCCGTGATCGTTGTCGACCGGGCCAACGAAACCCCCACCCCGAACCCGCCGGACGTGGCGCAACTGTTGCCGCCGCGGCCCATCGAATTCGACGTCGCGGATCTCAAGCCCAGCGCTCCGGACGAAGCCGGAGGCTACCGAATGTCTCCCGGCGGGCGGCTCGAAATCCGCAACTATCCTATGAGGGTCCTACTCGCCATGGCTTTCGATGTGGATTGGGATCACGTCGACGAAGTCATCTTCGGCGCGCCCAAATGGATCGACTCGCGGAACTTCGATATCGTCGCCAAGACTCCGCCCTCCAGCGATGGGCCGCCCGGCTCGGGCTTCGTTCCCGATGACGATACGCGCCTGATGCTGCGCGCCCTGTTGATCGACCGCTTCCGGATGAAGGTGCGCTACGAAGAGCGAACCATCCCCGCGTACACGCTGGTCGCGGCCAAGCCCAAGCTGAAAAAAGCCGCTCCGTCCAATCGTTCGAGCTGCAAAGAAGCTAAAGTGGTCGCCGACGATCCGCGCGATAAAAATCCGAGGCTTTCGGAGCTGCTGATCTGCCGCAACATCAGCATGGCGCAGTTTGCCGGTCAGCTTCAGGCGCTCTCGCCCTACGATTTCGCAACCCCAGTCCAGGATTCGACCGGCATCTCCGGCGCCTTCGATTTCACCCTCAACTACACCCCCACCTGGCAGATGAACACCGGCGCGGCCGGTCAAGCCACCAACGGAGCCCTGACCGCCTCCGATCCCAACGGCGCAATCTCCATTTTTGAAGCCGTCTCAAACCAGCTGGGCCTGAAACTGGAGCAGCGCAGACGGCCGGTTCCGGTGATCGTGATCGATCACATGGAGGATAAGCCCGCGGATAATTGATATGGAGCGGCGTGTCCGCTCCATGGTGATTGATAAGCTCCAGGTAAGGTTGCGCGCGGCTCTGCAGATGCGTTTCTGAGGCGCGACCGCGAGGGAGCGGTGTACGCTACCGCGCCCCCGCCCCTAGGAGC
>CAWISY010000016.1:0-6628 GCA_963838455.1 Bryobacterales bacterium | reverse complement strand
CAGGGTTTGCGCGCGGCCCGTGTGTGCATGCGCGATCTGGACTCCCTCCATTCGGGAGCGCAGCCCCGATGCAGAAGCAGGCATGGTGGAAAATCCCTCCGCGCATGCCTTCTGCTCCAGCTCGCTTCCGGAGGGCGCGGCGATGATCTGCGTGTGGTTGCGCTCGCGTAGGCCGCGAGCCAGCGTGAGCAGCGCCTGTTGCCCGCCCCGAAACCCTTTTCCGGTGTCGATATGAAGAATGGAAAGCGTAACCCCTCGATTCTCGCATCTCACCTTCGGGCCGACCTAAGGTCTTTCCGCCTAAGGCCCGTCCGGTGGGCAACGAACCGCTAGTGTATACTCCGAGAAGATTCCAGGAGGAGGAATCATCATGACACATAGAATCTATAGAACTTGCGGCCTAGCTGTGATGCTGGTATGCCCATTCACCGCGCTGGCGGATACAACCGGGACGCCGACGCTGGCCACTGGCCAGGAACTGAACCTCAGCACCGGCGCGGTGGGCTCTTCCGGCGGCGATATCCAATGGATGTCGGGAACCGGAATGGTCATGCTCAACGGCGCCAAGAATTTCGACTTTCCGGGTAATGAGAGCGCGGAGTATTCGTCGCTCACGCTGGCCGTTATCCAAGCGGAACTCGGGGCCGTGACCCCAAGCACCAGCCCCATTCCTGCCAGCGCCCTGGTGGTGGGCAATCTGTTCGTCGTGGAATCGGGCGGCGGCGCCTACGCCAAGGTTCTGGTGACGGCCGTGAGCGGCACTTCGATCACGATCCAGTTCGATACTTTCAACCCGACATCCGGAGGAGGCGGAGGAGGAACCGGCGGTGGCAGCACACCGAGCATCACGGCTGTTCTCGATGCGGGCAGTTACTCCAGCAGCCTCGCGCCGGGAAGCGTCTTCGTGGTCAAGGGGAGCAATCTGAGCCCCACCGGGATCGGCTCCAACGGAGTGTTCAGCACCAGCTATCCTTTGCCGCAGTCCAGCAACGGCGTCTCGATCAACTTCACCCCCGCCTCGGGTGGCGCGATGACTCAGGCATACATTGTGTACCTGTACAACTCCGGCGGAGTGAATCAGCTCGCCGGGATTCTGCCGTCGACCGTGACTCCGGGCAACTACAACGTGACCGTCGCCAACGGCGGCCAGACCAGTTCCGGGGTGGTCGTGAAGGTGGTGGCAATCAAGCCCGGATTGGTTACCCGGGATTCCAGCGGCAGCGGGTTGGCGGTGATCCAGAACTACAACACGACGACCTCCGCCTACGACATCGACAGTTTCACCACCGGATCAGTGGGTGGCAGTACCATTTCGCCCGGTCACCCGAACCAGATCATGATCGCGTGGTTGACTGGCATGGGAGCTGTGCCATTCGCCGATAACACCGCGCCCAACAACAGCCAAGGCTACGACTTTACCAAGAACGGCGTTACCGTCCTGGCGTATGTGGGAGGAGTGTCCGTCCCGGCGGCCTTCGGGGGCCGCACCGGCTGCTGCGCGGGCGAAGACGAAATCGTCTTCACTCTTCCCAGCACCGTGACCACCGGTTGTACCGTGTCGTTCCAGGTCTCCGTCAACGGTGTGTTGAGCCAGACGACGTTCATCTCGATTGCGTCCACGGGCGCGGCGGCTTGCGATTCCCCAGTCTACACTACTTCACAATTGCAGGCCTTCGACAACGGCACCACCTCATACTCGGGAACGTTCTCTCTCTCTACCCTGAACGAAAACGCAGGCTCACTCGGAAATTTCACCGTCTACGGCGCGGCAGGCGCGTTCAATTCCACTACGGGATTCGAACTTCCCTACACATCATACGACTTCGCTTCGATCACCTCCGGAACCTGCATCGTAGCGCAGATCCTGCCCAACTTGTCGAACACAGTGACCACCACGGTGACCAGACTGGACGCTGGACAGATTACACTGACCGGACCCAGTGCATCGACTCTCAACGGCACGGCCTTGCCGGAGATCAGCAACGAGTATGACCTCTCCATCAGTGGGCCAGGTTCAAGCGGCAACGGCAGCATCGTCCCGGGTACCTACACACTGAGGGGATCGGGCGGGCACGACGTAGGATCGTTCAGCGCGACCGTAACCCTTGGACCGGCACTCGTCATTACCGGGGGGCTGCCCACTTCGATCACCCGCAGTGCGGGTTTGACCCTGAATTGGACCGGCGGAAATTCCACCGATAGCGTAGTGATCCTCGGAGAGGCGGCCACGGGCAGCAGCCCTAATGAGACCGGCGCGAGCTTCGAATGCTTCACGACCGCGGGAAAAGGCACGTTCACCGTTCCCGCCGCGATCCTCAACCAGTTGCCGGCCATCAGCGCGGCGCAGATCGCCAACATGTCCGGCCTCGGAGTCATCTCGGTGCTTTCGGGCGTGCAGGCTTCCAGCGGAGACGGACTCTTCAACGCTCCGTTGACTGCGGGCGGGTCGATCAATAACGCGACCTTCACCGGCAACACCGACATCATCGGAGAGGCGGCCTACCAGTAATTTCCCACGCGAGCGCGGTCTTCTCGGGCCGCGCTCACCCCTCTTTCGCCCCCCTTGCTAACGGAAGTCCCTCCGGTTCGTCATGATAAATTAGTAACGTAACCCATGAGAGTGTACTTTTTGATGGCAGCTTTTGCCGCCGTGAGCCAAGCCCAGCTCCTGCCTCCCGGTTTTCCGCAAGCGTCTTCCTCGACTTCCTCTTCCCCTGCCGAGCCAATAAAACCGGACACAGTGGTGGCGACGATTGCCGGCGTCAGCGTCACCGAAGGCGACGTTGTGAAGCTGATGAGCCAAGCGCCGCAGAACTTGCAGCAGCTGTTCCGGGTGAATCCCCAGATGGCGGTCGGCACGGCCTATCAGATGAAATACCTGAAAGAGGAGGCCGAGAAGGAGGGTCTCGATAAGCAGGAGCCCACCAAGGAGGATCTTGAAGCGGCCATCGAGTGGCAGAAAATCTTCGTGCTGGCCACGGCCATGGTGAATCAAGCCAACAACGGATACCGCGTCACGCAGGAACAGATCGACGAGTTTTACAAGACCCACCAGTCGCGCTATGAGGCGGCCAATATCAAGATCATCCTGCTCGGCTTCAAGCCCGCGCCGCTCAAGGCCGATACGAGTAAAGATCAATCCATCGACGACAAGGTCAAGGCTGCTGCGGAATCGGCCTTCCAGGCTGAGCATGCATTGAATGAACGCTCGGAAGCCGAGGCGCTGGCCTTGGCCGGCGATATCGTGAAACAGCTTCGCGCCGGGGCGAAATTCGAAGACCTGGTCAAGAAATACTCCGACGACAAGGAGTCGAAGGATTCCGGCGGCGACTTCGGGACCCCCATCAAAACCACCAGCAGTTTCGCGCCGGAGATCAAGAAGGTTGTGTTCGATCTGAAGCTCGGTGAAGTCAGCGAACCGCTGCGCCAGGGCAACTCGTATTACATCATCCGGCTGGAAAGCAAGACCGCGCAGCCGCTCACGGAAGTCGCTGCGGCGATCGCCAAAGAGATCCGCGACACGCACCTGAACGACTACATGAGCGACCTCAACAAGCGCTTCACGCCGCAGGTGCTACGGCCGGATTTCTTCATCCAGGCGCAGAAGGCCGCCGGCAGTCAGGCTGCTCCCGCGGGTGCGGCGCCCGGCGGGGCCGCGGCTCCAGGTGGTCCGGCTCCAGGTGGCGTGGTGGGTGGCGTCCACTAAGTGCCGCTTCCGAAGCTCGCCGGAGGGTCCGTCGAGGTTCGCATCCGCCCCTCGCTCGGTCCGCATTTGGCGGCGACCTTTATTCGAAAACGCCTGATCCTGCTGGATGCCGAGGTGCTCGCGCGGCGCGGCGACTTCGAGCGCATCCTGGTTCATGAACTGTTCCATTTCGTCTGGGTGCGCCTGTCCAACTCCGTCCGCCGGGACTGGGAGCGGACCATTGCGCGCGAACTCGGCAAGCACGCGCAAGGCGAGCTGGGCTGGAGCGCGGAACGCCGCAAGCAGAAGCTGACTGCCGCGGAGGTCCGGCGCCGCGGCAAAGGCTGGCGGCTCTACGCCTGCGAGAGCTTCTGCGACACCGCGGCGTGGTGCTTCGCGGGCTTAGAGACGCATGACGAATTTTCTCTGGCCCGGACGTTTCGCCGCATTCGCCGGGGGTGGTTCGCCAGGCACATCGAATCCGGTCCGGTCATGATCTAGCCGGCTGAACTCCAAAAGCCGGCTGATCTCCAGAAGAAGGTGTGGCCAGCACTGTTCGCGCTGGCTACACCACCCACGAATCAGCACAAGGTTTTGTTGTAGTGTAAAGGCAGGAGCTAACTACCGCGGCTCCAGGGGCTTTTTGCGCAGTATCACCCACAACGCTCGTCTTCGGTGGGCGACCACGCTGATCGTCGCCATTGCTATCTCCCCGCCCGCCTTGGCGGACCTGACAGGTACAATCTCCCTGCCCGCGGGTTCCGCAATGAGCGTCGACACTGGGGCGTCCGCCCCTGGAGGCGATGTTGCATTTACGGGGACTAGCATCCTAATTCAGAACGGCGCCGGCGCCAGCTATCCAGAAGCCGTCAACCTCAACGAGCGTCTGTCGTCGCTTGAAATCGGATTTGCCGACGGGGGCTGGGGGCAGGCGCCGATCACGGCAGCCTTACTTGCCGTGAACAACGGCTTTTGGTTGCACAGCAGCGAAGGCAATTTTGCGGTTGTCCTGATCACTGCGCTCAGCTCAAGTTCCGTCACGCTCCAATACCACACCTATTGCCCATCCGGACCCACCGGCTGTGCACCGTCTATCAGCGCCATTCAAAACAACTCGAGTTTCCTGTGGGCCGGCCAGCCGAATTACGGGATCGCGCCGGGATCGCTCTTCGTAATCAAGGGCAGCAGCCTCGCTGCCTACACGCCGCCTCCGCTGACGCTCCAGTCGAGCGCCGCTCCCGGCCTTCCCGCGAGCCTGAACGAGTCGAGCGTTGCGGTCACCATCAACGGCGTCACGACCAGTCCGGCATTTTACTACGCCACGCCCACACAGCTCGCCCTGGAATTACCCTCCGGGACTCCGGTCGGAACCGGCAATGTCGTCGTGACCTACAATGGCACGCCAAGCGCCGCAACCCAGATCCAGGTCGTTCCTACGGCCGTGGGGCTGGACACCGCGTACGGTTATGGCACAGGCATGGGGCTGGCGACTGACAACACTACGGGAGTCCTGCTTGGCTATCTTAACTCGGGCGCGCCGGGTGAGACGATCGATCTTTGGGGAACGGGCCTTGGCGCGGACCCGTCGGACAGTGATACGGTATTTACCCCCGCGCCCCACGCGATTGATGTTCCTCTCCAGTTGTATGTCGGCGGAGTTCCCGCGGCTGTGGCGTATCGAGGAGCGTCTGGATACCCCGGAGTGAACCAGATCGCTGTTACAATTCCGCAAGGTGTGCCCCTTGGTTGTTCAGTTTCGGTGGCCGCCGTGAGCGGGAGCGTCACCAGCAATATCGTTACGATTCCGGTGGCCAGCCAGCAGGGAACCGCCTGCTCCGATCCTGCAATTGGCACCAGTGGGACAAGCGCGCAGATGCTTGGCTCACAGACCAGCTACAATTCGGGGATAATTTCCGTCGGCCAAATGACTTCTGCCGGGACCACCACCAACACGGCTACTGCGATGTTCTACTCTAATCCAGGCGCGGAATTAGCGTCGGGTATTGGTAGCGTTTCCCTCGGGAGCTGCATCGTCAGTCAGGCGAGCACCAGCAGCGTTGCATCTGGCTCGCCCTTCAATGGTCTTCCGCTCAACGCCGGTGAAATTAGCGTTACCGGCTCGACCGGAACACAGGTGATGCCGCAAGGGACGCTCGCCACGCCCGTTACCGGGCTGTACCAGTTACAGTTCCCGAGCGCTTTCTCCTCCTCAAGTTTGGTGTTCGAAGGGACCGGTGGAGCAACTGAGCCCGATGTCTCCTTTTCGAACGTCGGCGCGTTTCAAACTACGGTGCCCATGAGCGCCTCCATGAACTGGACTAACATGAGCGCCATTACATCCGTCGCGCGGTCGCAAGGCTTGTCAATTTCCTGGAGCGGAGCGGTCGCGGCAAGCTACATCAGCATTGCTGGCACATCGAGCGGCTCGGGTGTCTCTGTCTCCTTTACGTGCTATGCTCCGGCTGACACCGGGCAGTTTACGGTTCCAAGCTTTATATTGGAAGCTCTTCCCGCAGGATCAGGTACTTTAACCGTGCAGGATCAAACAACATACCAATCTGTCTCTGCCGCCAACCTCGATTATGGATTTTCCTACAGCTACGCCGGGTACAGCGTCTCCAATATCCCGTTCAACTAAACATAGCGTCATAAGTATTTGCGCATAGAGCCGGAACGTGGTCTCCTGGGGTCATGAGACCACTCATGATATCCGATGCCACTTCGGTGCTGGGCTTACAGCAGGAAATTCAGCGGTCCGAGGAGTCGCGGTATGACCACCGGCTGCACAGTGTCCTATTGGTAGCGCAGGGCATGACCTGCCCGGAGGTGGCTCGCCTTCTGGGCGACGCCCCTCGTTCTGTGGAGAACTGGGTTCACCGCTTCGACCAACGGGGATTGGCTGGTCTGACGGAAGGAGAGCGATCCGGTCGTCCCACCCGGCTA
>CAWISY010000015.1:0-42615 GCA_963838455.1 Bryobacterales bacterium | reverse complement strand
TCTTTTGCGGCTGGTTCGCGTTTCCAGCCGGTCGAGCTGCGATTCCAGGCTCGCGCGCCGGTCTTGCGCGATCGGGATTTCGCGCAGCATCCGCCGTAGAAATCGCACCTCCCGCTGCACGTGCCCACGCGCCCGCCCCTCGGCGCTTCCGCCGATGCGCGAGAGCGCAAGTGCGGACAGCACCATCACGATCACGAGCAGCAGGATGAGAACCAGACCTGCCATGGCGCTGCGCCTCCCCTCCGTCCGGGTTCAGTTCGACGCCGCCTTGGCTTCTTCGAAGAGCTGGTCGAGCTTCTCTTCCACTACGCGATTGCGCGCGTCCAGATCGCGGATTTTCGCGATCTCACGCCCCGCGTTCGCTTCGCCCGCGTTCTTTTCGTCCAGCCGTTTCTCGACTCCCGCGCGCAGCCCGTTGATCTCTTTGGCGAGCCCCGCGTCCAGCGCATCGCGCAGCTTGTCCATCTGCTTCTTGATCGATTCCTCCACGGATTTCGCCATCTCGGAGCGCCCGGTCCGCATCTTCCCGGCCATCGCCTCGCCGACTTTTTCGCGAATCGCGTTGCGCAATTGCAGCACATTCATGAAATTCCCGCCGAGGATCGCCGCCACCGCCGCGATCACAATCGCCGCCGGATTCAGCAGGCCGAAAATCCCCAGCAAGATTCCCGCGATCACTTGCAGCACGATCGTGTTGAGCATTGCCTTCGGTCCCACCACCATGCCCACACCGCCTGTGACGATGTCGCCCGTCGCCAGCGTGTAGCCGAGGCCGATCAGCCGCGAAAGGAAGCTCGGCTCCTTCTGCCCTGCGATTTCGCTCTTGTCGACGTCCTGGCCCACCGCGATCTGCACGCGAATCTGCTCCACGCTGTGCACAAACTCGCGCGCCTTGCCCTCCAGTTTGTCCTCGATCGCCTCGACTTTGCGCTGCACCATCGGCGACAGGACACTCTGGTTCCACTGGGCCGTTTCTCCAGCGATTCTCCCCTTCAGATGATCCAGTACCTCTTCGACCAGCGGCTGAATCGTTTCCTTGCGCGGCGGAAACCCGAGCTTCCCCTTCACCTCGTACTCTTTGGCCCAGCCCTGAATTTTGTTAGGCAATTCCAGGAAGAAAACCTCCGCCAGATCCCGGCTATCGCGAGCCACGTCCTTGATCTCGCCTTCCACCGATGCGACTATCGCCTGCCGCGTTGTTTCCAGTAGCCGCAGCGGCCCCTCCGCGTCGCGATAGCGCTTCTCCACCACCGCGGCCTCGGTGCGCCACAGCTCGATTTGCGACGGCATGATTCGCGATAAATCCCGGCTGATGCTGCGCAGCGGACGCAGCGACGTCATCAGCTTGGCGCGCCCTTTTTCTTCCGCGAGGAATTCGCTCATCGATTCCTCCACCGCTTCGATTCCCGATCGCTCTAACTGCGCCTGATCGCCGCGGGTACGCCCTAACAATCCGGCTTTCGAATCGACATATTGAATTCCGTGCGCTTTCAGCTCGGTCCACGGGGCGAGATTCTGAAACTGGATCTGCTTGAACTGTTCTTCCGTGGTTTCTCCTATCGCCGCCGACTCGCGCACGTTGTCGTAGTTCGTGATGATGAACAGAATCGCCTCGTGGCCCAGCGATTTGAGTAGCGGCAACCACGGTGCGGCGCATCGATTTACGATATCTGGAACGTTGGGCGGCCCAGCGACGGAAACCGGCGCTGCGGCAACTGGGAGTGGATGAGATCCATCTAGGAGCCTGTCCGAGAAACCCGCAAGATCGAGGGAACAGTGCGAACAAAACTGGGACATAATGTTTTATGCCAAAGGGCTACCGGTCCTATCTTCCTGAGCAGGAGCTGCTGTTGCCGCCGAGTCTGCGCCAATGGTTGGATGAAGACCACCTGGCGTACTTCGTCAGCGACGTGGTGGACCAGTTGGATCTGTCAGCGATCCACGCGGTGTACGAGAAAGAGAGGCGGGGGCAACCGCCGTACGATCCGCGGCTGATGACGAAGCTATTGGTGTACGGCTACTGCACGGGAGTGTTCAGTTCACGCCGGATTCAGAAACGGATGCAGGAAGACATCCCGTTTAAAGTGTTGGCGGCGGGCAACGAGCCGGACTTCCGGACCATCTCGGACTTTCGGAAAATCCACATCGAAACGCTGCAGAAGCTCTTCGAACAGGTCTTGGCGCTGGCGCTGGAAGTAGGCGCGGTGAAAGTGGGCCGGGTGTCGCTGGACGGGACGAAGTTGAAAGCCAACGCGAGCAAACACAAGGCCATGAGCTACGGCCGGATGATCGAGAAGCAACAGCAGTTGAAGGACGAAGTGAAGCGGTTGCTGGAACAAGCCGAGGCCGCGGATGAGGCAGAAGATCGAGAGTATGGTGACAAGCGGGGCGACGAGTTGCCGGAGGAACTGCGGCGGCGCGAGACCCGGCTGGCCAGGATCAAGGAAGCCAAGAAGGTGCTGGAACAACGGGCGCGGGACAAGGCGCTCGCCGAAGGCAAGAGCGCCGAGGAGGCCAAGCTGGCGAAGCCGCAAGACAAGGATCAATACAATTTCACCGATCCGGAGTCGCGCATCATGCCGGGCGCGGATGGGATTGTGCAGGGCTATAACGCGCAAGCCGCTGTGGAGCCAACGTTGCTGTTGATCGTCGGCCAAACGGTGACAGAGGCGAGCAATGACAAAAGGCAGTTGAAGCCGATGGTGGAACTCATCGAACAGCAGTCAGGACAGCGGCCCAAAGCACTCCTTGCCGACAACGGATATTGTTCGGAGGAGAACCTGGAGTTCCTGGCCTCGAACCGCAAGCCGGAACATAAGATCGAAGGGTTCATCGCGACGGGGAAGGAGAAGCACGGCCAGCATCGGCTCCCGGCCAAGCGCGGTCCGTTGCCGAAGGGCGCGACCAGGGTGGAGCGGATGAAGCGGAAACTGCAGACCAAGGCGGGTAAAGCTGTCTACGCGGCGCGCAAGTGCGTGGTGGAGCCGGTATTCGGGCAGATCAAGCAGGCACGCGGATTTCGTCAATTTCTGTTACGCGGAAAAGAGAAGGTGAAAGGCGAGTGGGCGCTGCTGTGCCTGACGCACAACATTTTGAGGCTCCACGCGGCGATGCAGTACTGAGGATCGCCATCGGGAAATGATTTTGGACCAAAATCGCGTATCGCAACCGTCCTGAACCAAGATCGGCGCGCCAACTCAAAGATGGCCGCTCCGCGAAAACTTCCCTCCACCCCCAGCACCGACTTTCGGCAGCCGCCAACCGGCTTTACTCGGACGGGCTCCTAGAGCATTCCCGCTGGCGTCGAACTTATCCGCTCGAACCTGCTGCTGGCCAAAGCCGTTGGTGACGTAGCCGACGGTGAAGACGTTGCCGGAACCGTCGATGGCAAATGTCACCAACTCTTCACCGGGCGGAATATTTTCCATCCGGAGGTTGGTGTGATAGGGCTGCGCCGCAAATACCGTTAGCGAAAACAGCCCGAATAGGAGAGAAACGTTCGCTGTCATCTCTTGAAACAGCGTAACAGTTTTGCGTAATTGTTTAGAGGGGACTTACGCCGTCCGCATCGACTCCGTTTTATCGCTGCCCGAAATCGCCGCCTGCGCGCCGGCCAGCCTGGCGATCGGCACCCGGTACGGCGAGCACGAGACGTAGTTCATGCCCACGCGATAACAAAATTCGACCGAAGCGGGATCGCCGCCGTGCTCGCCGCAGATGCCGATTTCGAGGCCCGGCTTCGCCGCGCGCCCGAGCTTGATCGCATACTCGATCAGTTTGCCCACTCCACCTTGATCGATACTGGCGAAAGGATCGGCCTTGAAGATTTTCAGGTTCTCGTACTCCCGCGAAAACTTCGTATAGTCGTCGCGCGAAAGACCCATGGTGGTCTGCGTCAGGTCGTTGGTTCCGAAGCTGAAGAAGTCCGCCTGGCGAGCGATCTCATCGGCCGTCACCGCGGCGCGCGGAATCTCGATCATGGTGCCCACCAGGTAATGCAGATCCTTCATCCCGGCGTTTTCCAAAACCTCGTCCGCGATGCGAACCACGATCTCCTTCTGGTTTTCCAGCTCCTTTTCGCTGCCCACCAGCGGAATCATCACTTCCGGTATCACCTTGATCTTTTTCTTGGCCACCTGCACGGCGGCCTCAAAAATCGCGCGAACCTGCATCTCCGTGATCTCGGGATAGGTGATGCCCAGCCGGCAGCCGCGATGCCCCAGCATCGGGTTGAACTCATGCAACTCCTCCACGCGATGCAGCAACTCCGGCAGCTTCTTCTTGAGCTCGCCCACGGGAATTCCGTATTTCTCCGAAACTTCCTTCTTCTGTTTCCCGGATAAATAAGGCAGGCGAGCCAGATCCACCATCAAGTCTTCGCGCTTAGGCAGGAACTCATGCAGCGGCGGGTCCAGCGTGCGGATCACCACCGGATATCCGTCCATGGCTTCGAACAGACCGGCGAAATCCTTGCGCTGCATCGGCAGCAATTTCAACAACGCCTTTTTCCGCGACTTCTCATCGCGAGCCAGAATCATCGCCTGCATGTGCGGAATCCGGTCCTCGGCGAAGAACATGTGCTCGGTGCGGCACAGCCCGATTCCCTTGGCTCCGAACTTCCGTGCCGCTTTGGCGTCACGCGGAATATCGGCGTTGGCGCGAACGTCGAAGTTGCCGCGGAACTCGTCGGCCCAGTGCATCAGCTTCCCGAAGTGCGCAGAATTGGGATCGGGCTCATTGGTCACCGCCTTGCCCAGATATACGTTCGCTGTGGCGCCGTCGATCGAAATCCAATCGCCCTGCTTGACGGTGAGGGTCTTGCCTTTGGCCGAAACCGTGAACTGGCCGCCGCGTTCATTGATGCTGATGGACCCCGCGCCGACAATGCAGGGCCGTCCCATGCCGCGCGCCACCACCGCAGCGTGGCTGGATTTACCGCCCACCGCGGTCAGAATTCCTTTAGAGACGTCCATGCCGTGAATATCATCCGGTGTCGTCTCCTTGCGCACCAGAATCACCGGTCCGTGCTCGGACATCACCACCGCTTCTTCCGCGGTGAACGCCGCGCGGCCTACCGCCGCACCGGGCGACGCCGCAATGCCGGTGGCAATGTGTGTCAGCTTCTTGAGCGACGGCGTGTCGAACACGGGATGCAGAAGCTGGTCCAGTTGCTGGGGCTGCACGCGCAGCACCGCTTCCTTGGAGTCGATCAATCCCTCTTCCACCATATCTACCGCGACGCGCACCGCTGCCGGTCCCGTGCGCTTGCCGTTGCGGGTTTGCAGCATGTACAGCTTGCCGTCTTCGATGGTGAACTCGAAATCCTGCATGTCGCGGTAATGCTTCTCGAGATTGTCCGTGATGTCGCGAAGCTGCACATACGCTTCGGGCATGATCTTTTCGAGATCCGACAGCGGCTCCGGCGTGCGAATGCCCGCCACCACGTCCTCGCCCTGCGCGTTGATCAGGAATTCGCCGTAGAAAAGCTTTTCGCCCGTCGCCGGATCGCGCGTGAATCCCACGCCTGTGGCCGAGGTTTCACCCAGATTCCCGAACACCATCGCCTGCACGTTGGCCGCGGTCCCGATTTCGTCGGGAATTTTCTCCATCTTGCGGTAGTACGCCGCCTTCGGATTCCACCAGGAGCGGAACACCGCATCGCGTGACATCGCCAGTTGCTCCTGAGCGTCCTGCGGGAACGGCTTCTTGGTCTCTTTCTCCACCAGCTTCTTGTATTCGGAGATGATGGCGGTCAGGTCTTCCGCGGTCAGGTCCGTATCCATTTTCACTTTCGCTTTGTGCTTGCGCGTGTCGAAAATATGGTCGAATTTCTCCATATCGATGTTCAGCGCCACCTCGCCGAACATCTGGATGAACCTGCGGTAGGAATCGTAGGCAAAGCGCGGGTTGCCGGTCTTCTTGGCCAGCCCCTCCACCGTCTTATCGTTCAGGCCCAGGTTCAGAATCGTGTTCATCATGCCGGGCATCGAAAACTTTGCGCCCGAGCGCACGCTCAGCAGCAGCGGATTCTCAGCGTTGCCCAGCCCCTTGCCGGTCCGCTCCTCCAGCGTTTTGAGCGCGGCCAGGCACTGCTTATTGATCTCCTCCGGAACCGCGTTGCCGTTCTGAAAATAGATGTTGCAAACTTCGGTAGAAATGGTGAAGCCGGGCGGCACTGGAACGCCCGCGCGGCTCATCTCGGCCAGGCCCGAGCCCTTGCCGCCGAGGATCTCTTTCATCTTTCCATCGCCATCGGCGGCGCCATTGCCGAAGTTATAAACGTAATTCTTCATTTTTGCTCTCCTGACGTAACAATTTCCGAGAAATCAGCAATCGTAGAAAACTTTCGGAGCATGTCACTCAACATGCTGAGCCGGTTTTTCCGGATAATTCGGTCCGGCACATTCACCATGACTTTGTCGAAGTACCGGTCCACGTAGGGCCGCAACCCGGCGACCTCTTCCAAAGACTCAAATTCGCGCTCATACGCGACGTACAGATCCCGCTCCGGACCATCCTCCAGCAGGGCGGCGTCCACCACCGGATTCGGCTCTGCAAACTCGGCCTGCTTCAAGATGTTGTTGATGCGCTTGAAGCTCGCGGCCAGGGGCTCGAAGTTCGGCGTCGGCCGCACCGCGGCGAGCTGTTTCAACCGGTCCTCTACATCCTTGATGGTGGAGATGCCCACCTTCAGCACGGCGTTCACTTCATCGTATTTGTAGCCGCGCACCTCGCGGAAGTAATACTGTACGCGCTCCAGCATGAACTCGCGCAACTCGCCCGAAACCAACTGATCGAAGTAATAGTCGAGCCGGGCCTCCGCTAGAATCTTGACCGCCCCCTGCGCCGCGCGCCGCAGCGCGAACGGATCCTTCGATCCGCTGGGGATCAGACCCACCGAAAAACATCCGCGCAAGGTGTCCAGTTTATCCGCCAGCGAAACAATCTGGCCCTCCGCCGTTTCGGGGATCGAATCCTCCATGCTGAGCGGCTGGTAATGCTCATAGATGGCTCGGCTGACTGCCTCGGGCTCGCCCTGGGCTTTGGCATAGAGCCCGCCGATCACGCCCTGCAGGTCGGTGAACTCCTTCACCATTTCTGTGGTGAGGTCGCACTTGCACAATTCGGCCGCGCGCTGCGCATGCTCATTGCCGCCCAACTCCCTCACCAGTTCAACCACGCGATTCGTCTTTTCCAGGTAGGAGCCGAGCTTGGCCTGAAACGTCACATGCGCCAGATCGTCGCCGCGATCCACCAGCTTCTTCTGCTGATCGACGTTCCAGAAGAACCGCGCATCATTGAAGCGAGCCTTCAACACGCGCTCATTGCCATGTTTGACGATTCCGTCCGGATCGTCAGGGATGTTCATCACCGCGACAAAATGCGGCGAGAGCAGATTGTGCACCGCCTCCACCGCGAAATATTTCTGATGATGCCGCATCACGGTGGTCAGCACTTCGGCCGGCAGCTCCAGGTACGCTGGATCGAAATCGCCGCGAATCGCCGCCGGATATTCGGTGATGAACGTCAGCGTCTCCAGCAGATCGCGGTCGATCTTGGCGCCCAGCGCCGCGGCCTCGGTCTCGATCTTGTGCCGCCGCTCATGCGACAAAAGAATCACGAAATTCTTCCGCAGCTCCGCTTCGTAGTTGGCCGTCGTCACCTCAATCGACGCCGAGCCGAGCTTCCGATGCCCCCGCGTGACGTTCCCGCTCTTCACCCCGGCAATTTCGAACGGGATCACGTCGTTTCCAAGAAGCGCCACGATCCATCGAATCGGGCGGATGAAACGAGGCCCAGTCTTGCCGCCGGTCCAGTACATCGTCTTGGGCCACTGGATGCCGAGAATCGCAGCGGGCAGGGATTCCGCGAGGATGTCGACCGCTTCGCGCCCGGGTGCGACCTTCTTCAGCACCCAGTATGCGCCTTCGAGCGCCAGGTCGTCTGGGTTGGCCTGATGCTTCCTCGCGAAGCCCGCTTTCGCCATCGCCCCGGCGAGCTTGCCGGGTCCCTTGATGAGCGACACGGATCCGGACGTCCGCTGGGGAACTCCGCTGGCCCGCACCACCAGGCGGCGCGGCGTCGCCTCCACGCGCGGAGCCGCACCCAGCAAGTCCAGCTTCTCCAGTTGCGTCAGAGCCGTGGGAATCATCCAATGCGGGATCTCTTCGGTCCCAATCTCCAGGAGGAAGTTCACGCGACCTCCTGCTGGCCCATCTGCTGATCCATCCACAGCTTCGCCGTCCCCACCGCCAGGTCACGCACGCGCTTGATCACGCCCACCCGCTCGGTCACCGAAATCGCCCCGCGCGAATCCAGCAGGTTGAACAACTGCGAGCATTTCAGCACCTGGTCATAGGTGGGCAGCACCGGGAAGCGGTGCTTATCGGGATATTTCGCATAAGCCGCCATCAGGCTCTTGCATTCCGCCTCATGCTCAGTAAAAAGCCGCCACAGGCGATCCACCGTCGCCATCTCGAAGTTGTAAACCGAGAACTGCAATTCCTCGGCCAGCCTGACATCCGAGTATTTGAACCCCGGCGCCCACTCGATGTCGTACACGCTGTCGACGCCTTGCAGAAATGCCACCAGCCGTTCCAGGCCGTAGGTGATTTCGGCCGGCACAAGTTCCAGATCCACGCCGCCGCACTGCTGGAAATACGTGAACTGGGTGATCTCCAGGCCATCCAGCATCACCTGCCAGCCGACGCCCCAGGCGCCCAGAGTCGGCGCCTCCCAGTTATCCTCTTCCAGTTTCAGATCGTGCTTGGTCAGGTCGATCCCGATCGCTTCCAGGCTGCCTAAATATTGGTCGATGATGTCGTCCGGAGTCGGCTTCAGGATCACCTGCAACTGCTGGTGCTTGTAAAGACGGTTGGGATTTTCGCCGTAACGCCCATCGGCGGGCCGCCGCGACGGCTGAACATAAGCGACTCGATATGGTTTGGGCCCCAGCACGCGCAGAAACGTCTCCGGGCACATGGTCCCGGCGCCCACTTCCACGTCGTACGGCTCCTGAATGATGCAGCCGCGCTCGGCCCAGTAGTGTTTTAACTTGAAAACGGTTTGTTGGAAATTGTCCATCCGGGTCAAAACCTCAGAGCCCTTCGAGTAACGGCACGGTCATAAATTTACGCTCCGCGTGCTGCTCCATCGCCCGAATCAGGTTACGGCGCAGGTCCGACGCCGTGCTCTTGGACCAGGCCCGCGGCTCCAGAGCCTTCAACGGCTTGGCGAACATCTCTTCGGCGATCTCCACGGACTCAGGCGTAGCCCGCATCTCCGGAAACACGCCCGCCAGGCGCACCGCCCACAGGCTTACGTACATGACGGCCGTCCAGGTTTCCCCGCCCGACCCCAGATAGTCAAGCGCGGCCGCCAGCAGGCGGAAAAATTTGTCGTTCGGCTCACGGGGGGGAAGCAGTTGCTCGGCAACCTCGGCGAAATAATCCAGCGCGATGCCGCGCGCGTAATCGGACTGCAGTGCGAATGGCGAATCGATCAGCTCACAGCCGGATAGATTCGACAGGTCCCGGTTTTCCCGCTCGTAGTATGTCATGTGGACGCGCGACAACCGCTCCAGGCCGGAGCCGAACGGCCCCTTCGGCTTGCGAGCGCGGCGGGCAACACCGCGCAGCTTGCCCAGATCACGGGTGAAGAAGCTCACGATCAAGTCCGCTTCCCGGAAGGGATAGGTGCGCAGGATGAACGAATCGCTGACCCGCGCGGGCATAGAATTCGGCGTAAATCACTAGCGTAACACGGCGCGCCGGTGACGGCGATTTTAGCCAGCCTTGAATTTAGGAAAGCTTCGAGCGCACCCGGTCGCTCAGTGCTTTCCCGTCCACCCGCTTCCCGGCGAGCTTCGCCTGCGCCGCCTTCATCACTACGCCCATCTGCTTCAGCGACGCTCCCGGCGTCTCCGCGATCGCCGCGGCCACGGCCGCGTCCATCTCCGCTTCGGTCGGCGCCACCGGCATGTACGACTCCAGGATCTTGATCTCGGCTTCTTCCTTGTCGGCCAGCTCCGCGCGGCCGCCCTTGCGAAACAGATCCGCCGATTCGCGCCGCTGCTTCACCAGCATGTTCAACACCTGCAGTTCCGTGGCTTCATCCAGCGGTTTCATCGCGTCGACTTCGTGCTTCTTGAGCGCGGTCTTCAGCATCCGCAGCGCGCCCAGGCGCATTTCCTCGTGGCCCTTCATGGCAGCCACCATATCGGTCTGGATTTTTTCGAGAAGAGGCATCGTTGTAAACATGATAGACTCACTCGTTGACCTGGCGCTGCGAACCCGCCCAGGCCTACCCGAGGCGCTCCATGTTCATCGACAATCCGCTCAACGATTCGCCCCTTTCGTTCCCCATCCTCGAGTGCATCCACATTGTCTGCTTCAGCCTTTCGGTGGGCACCATCGCCCTGGTGGACTTGCGTCTGCTGGGGCTAGGCATGCGCCATCAAACCCCGGCGCAGTTGCTGGAAGACACCTGGGTCTGGAGCCTGGTGGGCATCGTCATGATGATCTTCTCCGGCCTGCTGCTGTTTTCCTCCGACACCGACATGTATGTGCCCAACCCTGCCTTCCATTTCAAGATGGGCGTCCTGGCTCTGGCCATCCTCTTTAACTACACGATCCGCCGGAAGACGGCGCAGGCCGAGGTCACGCCGCCTTACGCCAAACTGGTGGGCGCCACTTCTCTGACGCTGTGGAGCGCGGTCGTCTTCGGCGGCATCTTCATCGCCTTCGTCAAAGAAGCGCTGTACGCACAATAAGGACGTTCGACGCCATGCTCTCCTTCGCCCAGTGGGTCCAAATGACATCGCTCTTCCGCGACCTCCGCGAATCCTGGTACGTGTACCCGACGGTGATGTCGATCCATCTGCTCGGCATCGCCGTCTTCGGAGGGATGGTGCTGGTGACCAACCTGCGTCTGCTGGGCCTGGCCATGCGTCACCGTTCCGTCACCGACGTGATCGAGCAACTCCGCTGGCCCAAGCGTTGGGGCCTGGTGCTAATCGCCATCTGCGGCATCCTGCTGCTCGGCTCCAAAGCCGAGGAGTATTACTACAACATCTTTGTCCGCCTCAAGCTCAGCCTGCTGGCGCTGATGTTCGTCCACGGCTGGTAC
Source organism: Bryobacterales bacterium (assembly GCA_963838455.1). GTDB lineage: Bacteria > Acidobacteriota > Terriglobia > Bryobacterales > Bryobacteraceae > Palsa-187. The sequence goes on along the minus strand of CAWISY010000015.1, from coordinate 31,488 downwards.
TTCCGGCGTAGCGTCTACTTCAACACCGCCGCCATCGACCGCGCCCCGCAAATTCCCACCCGAGCCAAAGTCGCCGCCTCGCTCTCACTCCTTATATGGGTCAGCATCGCCTGTGCCGGCCGCGGCATCGGCTACATCGAGCCGCCCTTGAGCAAGCTGCACGCGAGCATCTCTCACACGTGGCGATCTCAATGAGACCGGCGCATGAACAAGGTCGTATTTCGGTATTCGATCTTTATCCGATGCGGCATCGTTCTGGTCTGCGCCTTGCTCGCGAGAGGGATTGCTCACGGCGCAACCAGCGCGGGTATGATCACTATGGCAGGGGCCGCTTTCTACCTGGGCGTAGCGATCCTGGCGTACAAAGTCGAGGTTGATGCCGCCGAAGTTCGCCTGCGATATTTTCCGTTTTTCACGCGGCGAATTCCGCTCGCCGATGTCACCCTGGTTGAAGAAAGATCCCTTGCTGTTCTGGTAATACCAACGAAGAGGGTTCCGCTATGGGGCTTGTCCCTAAAGGACAGACGGGCGCTGTTTCAATTGCTTCCCCAGCGTTCGGAGCCCGACGCTAGGTTAAAGGACGGCAGCACATAAAACAAACATTCACCCTTTTGTTATCGAGCCGACATGACTTCTGCGCCATGCTGGCTCCGAACAGTGCGAACGTTCCTTCTCCTTTCGCTGGCATTCCCTTCGTTCAGAGCCTGCGCCGCCGCCCAACCGACTCCCGCCGAATCCCTCATCGAATCCGGGCATTGGAAGCGCGCCCGAGCCATCGCCGAAGCGCAGTTCCACGTTAATCCTAACGACGCGCTCGCCAACTATCTCCTCTCGATGATCCGCAACGCCTTCGGCGATCATTCGACGCCGCAGGCGCTAGCGGAGAAAGCCGTCACGCTCGATGGTAAGACCGGCAAGTTTCACCGCCAGCTCGCCGAAGTGCTGGGCGTCACCGCGCAGCGCGCCAATCCCCTGGAGCAAGTGTTCCTGGCCCGCCGCTTCCGCAAGGAAATCGACGCCGCCATGGAGCTTGACCCGCGCGATACGCAGGCCATTCGCGACCTGCTGGAGTTCTACCTCATCGCTCCCGGCATCATTGGCGGAGATCCCGCGAAGGCCGCGCCGCTGGCTACGAAGATCGCCGGCATCTGCGCCCCGCTCGGCTTCCTCGCCGAAGCCCGCATCGCGACGTTCCATAAAGACATGGCCGGCACCGAGAGCGCGCTGAAGAAGGCCGCCGATGCCGCGCCGCCTAGCTACAACGCGCGCATCGCGCTAGCCCGGTTCTACCTCGACCAGGCCCACTTCAATGCGTCCAGCGCCGCCGGTCACGCGCGCCAGGCCTTGAGCCTCGACCGCACCCGCGTCGACGCCTACGCGATTCTGGCCGAGACCCAGGCGCACGACGCCGATTGGCCGGCGCTCGATTCCACTCTTTCCTCCGCGGCAGCGGCCGTCCCCGACGATCTGAATCCCTACTTTCGCTCCGCTTGCCGCCTCCTGGCCGATCATCGCGAGCCGGCCCGCGCCGCTCAGTATCTGCACACCTACCTCAGCCAGGAGCCGGAGGGCAATGAACCCACGGCGGCCGAGGCAACTTCTGCCCTCGAACGTCTTCATCCGAAATAAATGGCTTCATCGGAAATAAACTACATTGAAATCAAAAATTGTTTTAATCTACGTGAACTCCGGAGGCGGCCACCGCGCCGCAGCGAACGCCCTGCGCGAGGTCATCCGCCAGCAGCAGCGCCCCTGGGAGGTCGAGTTGGTCTCCCTCCAGGACCTGCTCGACTCCATCGACTTCATCCGCAAGTCCACCGGCATCCCCTTCGAGGACATCTACAACATCATGCTGCGTCACGGCTGGACCTTGGGTACGCGCCAGCTCATTCCCGTGATGCACCTGCTCATCCGCATGGTGCACGGCCCCTCCGTGCGCGTGCTGCAGCATCACTGGTCGCGCATGCGCCCGGACCTGTTCGTCTCGCTGGTGCCGCATTACAACCGCGCCATCAAGCAGGCCGTCGACCGCGCTCTTCCCGGCATCCCTTTCGTCACCGTCCTCACCGATATCGCCGATTATCCTCCGCACTTCTGGATCGAGGATCAGGACCAGTTTTTCATCTGCGGATCGGAACGCGCCGTGGCTCAGGCCGGCGAACTGGGCGTTCCCAAAGGGCAGGTGATGCGCGCCTCCGGCATGATCGTCAACCCCAAATTCTATGAGCCGCTCGAGATTGATCGGCGTGCGGAGCGCCGCCGGCTAGGCCTCGACCCCGATCGCCCCACCGGCATCATCCTGTTCGGAGGCGAGGGCTCGCCCGCGATGGTCAAGATCGCCTCGGCGCTGAACCGGCCCGATAGCCCAGTGCAGCTCATCGCCATGTGCGGCAAGAATGAGCTGGTCGCCAATCAGCTTCGCGCGCTGGAACGCCGCATTCCCATCCATGTCGAAGGCTTCACGCGCGACATCCCGTATTTCATGGAGCTGGCCGACTTCTTTATCGGCAAGCCCGGCCCGGGCAGCATCAGCGAGGCGCTGGCCAAGCGCCTTCCAGTGATCGTGCAACGCAACGTCTGGACCATGGTCCAGGAACGCTACAACGCGGATTGGGTGGAGGAACAGGGCGTCGGGCTGGTGGTGCGCAGCTTCTCAAACGAAATCTTCGGCGCGGTCGAAACTCTGCTCGCGCCCGACAATTTCAACCGCTTCCGCGAGCGAGCCGCCGGAATGCGCAACTCCGCCGTCTACGAAATTCCCGATTTTCTGGAGCAGATCCTCTCAGCCAGCCGTAACCGGACTCAAGCGGCAGTTCTCGAATCGGCGTAACAGGGGAAGGACCGCGAAGTACAGCGCCACGCCCAGGGCAGGCGCCACGCACAGCCAGCCCGCCACGGCTTGAAGAGCCGGGGCGAAAAGCCCATAACCAGGCAAGTGGTGCCCTCCGCTGACAATGTGCGAGCCCACTTTCACGAAAGGCATCAGCAGCGCCCACCACAACGGCGTCGCCAATTGATTCACCACTTGAACTGCGGGAAGATTCAGCCCGAAAATCAGGCTCGCTAGCGCGCAGAGAACGGTGGGACATCCGTAGATCGGAAAGGTTCCCAGGACTAATCCCGCCGCCAGCGCCAGCGCTGCCCGATCCGCGGAGAGCCCTTGGAAAGATGACGCCAGACGCGCCCGCAGACGCGTCAAGATACCGCCTCTGCGCCGCGAGCGAAGCACGTCCGCAGAGCCCCGCGCACGCCCGCTGTCCCTAGGAATTGCAGCGTGCCGGTGGCCGGGCGCAGCACCCACGGCTCGCGATTGCGCCACAGCGAAGCCAGGGACTGCGCCGCACCGCCTTCGTCGCGATAGAAGAACCGGTCCATCCAGTGCTTGCGCTCCGGATATTCGGGATAGGGCCGCAAAATGTCGCAGACCGCTTCCAGCAGTCGCAGCTCCATCGGCTGCCGGTAATGCGGCATAAACAGAACCGAGCTGTGGCCGGAGCGAAGCTCGTTCACGAACTCCGAAAACGTGGGGGCGTTGGTCAGGTTGAGGCAGGCCGCCGCTTCGCAGCCGTGCCGGTCGCCGCCGGAGATCACCGGGCGTGAATAAACCTCGGCCAACTCGATGGTGCCGGCGTTTTCGGCCCACGGCCGGGTGCCGTTCAATTCGAATGCGTGAAACCACCCCAGGCACTCCCGCAGCAGCGTCTTCAATGCAGGTTCATGAGCTGCCTCTTCCACTCCCTCTTCCAGCCAGAAGGGATGGTTCAGCACGATCAGAACCTCGGGCGTGCTGGCGAGCTCCCGCAGGATCTCGGGCAGCTTGGTTTCCTCCGGACGCAGCGTGTGTTCGGCCATCGAGGCCATCCACTCCCCCGCCCGCTCCGCCGGCAGATTGTGAATCCCCAGGTGAAAAATCGAGCGCTGGTACGGCACCGTCCATTCCACCGATACCGGAACCTGGCCGGGCAAATCGAAGCAGGCTTGCAGCGTATCATGATCGGTCAGCGAAACCATCGGCTGGAGACCCAGCCGCACGATCTGTTGCCGTTCGAGACCGCAGGCCGCCTCCGGCGCCAGCGGCGGCCTAAAGAACGCGCGCGCGAAGTCGATGCCCCGCACCATCTGGAGAGCGCCCGGAATCTGGGCCAAGTACCTGGGCAGAAACCACAGGCATTCTTCCGAATGAAGCGTATGTCCATGCAGGCAAACGCCGCTTTGGAAGCCGCGCACTTCGGCCGCGTCTTTCGTTAAGAACCGGACACCCGAGTTGTGCACGTTTCCCACCTACGGCCAGAATACGGCCCGGGTGGTTACAATCCGGCGGCAGCCGGATGAAACTAACGTTTCTCAGGGAAAATGTTTGATCGCGTTACAGAGCCGCGACTGGAAGGAGCGGGTTTTTGCCACGCGCTACGACAGAATCGACGCGCGCCCGCCGTCCGCCTGTGCGCCCGCCGCGGCCGTCCGCCAGCTCTCCGCCACATCGCTGGGGTGGACACCCCAGATTTCGCGGGCATACTCGCCGATAGTCCTGTCACTCGAGAATTTGCCCGAGCTCGCCACATTCAGCACCGACGCCCGGTCCCACGCATCGGGATTGCGGTAGAACTGTCCGAGCCGCGCGTGCGTGTCGGCGTAGGAGCGCAGATCCGCCAGGTGCAGATAGAAATCGCCCTTCTTGAGCAGCACGTCCAGAATCAGGTCGAACACGCCCGGCTCGCCCGGATTGAAGTGCCCGGATTCGATCAGCTCCACCGCCTCGCGAATCTCCTCGTCGTGCTCGATGTGCCAGTGCGGGTTGTACCACCCTCGCGTCTCCTCCACCTCCGGCGCCGTCAGGCCGAACATAAACATGTTCTCTTCGCCGGCTTCCTCCGCCATCTCTACGGTGGCGCCGTCGCGCGTGCCGATGGTCAGCGCGCCGTTCATCATGAACTTCATGTTGCTGGTGCCGCTGGCCTCATAGCCGGCCGTGGAGATCTGCTCGCTCACGTCGCTGGCCGGGATCAGCCGCTCCGCCACGGTCACGCTGTAGTCGGGCAGAAAAATCACTTTCAGCTTTCCGCGTGTGACCGGATCGGCATCCACCGCCGCCGCAAGATTGTTAATGAACTTGATGATCACCTTCGCCAGAACATAGGCTGGCGCGGCCTTGCCCGCGAAAAAGAACGTGCGCGGAGGCGCATCCAGGTCCGGATTCTTGCGCAGACGGTTGTACAGAATCACGATATGCAGCGCGTTCAGCAACTGCCGCTTGTATTCGTGAATGCGCTTGATCTGGCTGTCGAAGATGGTGGCCGGATCGGCCTCTTCACCGGTCGTGGCCTTCAGCCAATCCAGGAACCGGATCTTGGCCTTGTACTTCGCCTCGCGGAACGACTTCCGGAAGGCCGGGTCTGCGGCCAGAGGCTTCAGCCGAGCGATCTGCGTGAAGTCGCGGATCCATCCGTCGCCGATCGCTTCGGTCACTGCCTGCGCCAGCGCCGGATTCGCCACCAGCAGCCAGCGCCGCTGCGTCACGCCGTTGGTTTTGTTATTGAAGCGCTCCGGAAACATCGCCGCGAAATCCGGAACCACGTGGGCCTTGAGCAGCTCGCTGTGAATCTTCGCCACTCCATTGGTGCTGTGCGAGCCCACAATCGCCAGGTTCGCCATCCGCACCTTCTTGGCCGCGCCTTCCTCGATCAGGCTCATGCGCGTCGCTTTGGCGTCGTCGCCCGGATATTTCCCGTGCACCTGGTCCAGAAACCTGCGGTTGATCTCGTAGATGATCTCCAGATGCCGCGGCAGAATGTCTTCGAACCACTTCACCGGCCAGCGCTCCAGCGCCTCCGGCAGCAGAGTGTGGTTGGTGTAGGCAAAGGTCTTCTGCGTGATCCCCCAGGCCTGATCCCATCCCAAGCCCGCGTCATCCAGCAGAATCCGCATCAGCTCCGCGATCGAAACCGTGGGATGCGTGTCGTTCAACTGGATCGCCGCTTTGTCCGGCAGCAGATTCCAATCGCGATTATTGGACCGGAACCGGCGCACGATATCGTGCATCGAGCAGGCGCATAAGAAATACTCCTGCAGGAATCGCAGTTCCTGACCCATCGAGGTCGAATCGTCCGGATACAGCACCCGCGAGATCGAATTCGCGGCCAGCGTCGCGGTCACCGCGCCGACGAAATCGCCGTGGCTGAACTGATGGAAATGGAATGAATCCGGCGCACCTGCGCTCCACAGCCGCAGCGTGTTGATGGTCCGCGCGCCGTAGCCCACCACTGGGCGGTCGAACGGAATTCCCAGCAGCGTCGACGGCCTGCCCGGCACCGGAACCAGCGAACCGCCCTCAATGTGGAAGGAGCAACTCAGCTTCACTTCCACGATGTGATCCAGCCGCACCACCTCCCACGGATCCGGCCGCCGCAGCCAATTATCCGGCTTCTCGTTCTGCCAGCCGTTCTGAATTTCCTGTTTGAAGATGCCGTACTCGTAGCGCAGCCCGTAGCCCATCGACGGCAGATCCATCGTCGCCATCGATTCGATGAAGCACGCCGCCAGACGCCCCAGTCCTCCGTTGCCCAGCCCCGCATCCGGTTCCTGGTCCAGCAGCTCATACCAATCCACGTTCTTCTCGTGGCAGGCTTCCAGCATCTCCGGGTCCAGCAGCAGGTTGCTGACGTTGCTCGCCAGGCTGCGGCCGATCAAAAACTCCATCGAGAGATAGTAGGCGCGCTTCAGATCCAGGTTGTACTGCGTCTTCTTGGTGCGCAGCCAGCGCAGAGCCAGGACGTCGCGCAGGCTGCGCGCCACGGCTTCATAGCGCTCCCGCGGCGTGGCCAGATCCGGATCGATGGCGTAGTCGAACACCAGGTGCCGGTCATAGAGAGCGTTGGGATCGCTGGTGAAGCGGACCGGACCGTAGTCAGCAAGATCGGGGTGCAAGGGTTTGACTCCTTCCTTCGGCCCGGCTTCGCTTGCGCTTTGAAGGAGCCTGGCCGTGTCGGGATCAGTATGGCCCGTGAACATGACAGGTAGATGTCGGACGGAAAAGCCCGCCGCACCCTCAAGCTAGCACGCCTGGTATGAAGCTAGAGTGACGGCGTCAGACGGAACTGCACCGTGATTTTCGTCACCACTTCCACCGCCTGTCCATGAAGAAGAGTCGGACGGTAGCGCCAGCGTTCCACAGCCGCGCGCGCCGCTCCTGACAGCAGCGGATTCCCCGACAGCACCTTCAATTCGGAGATCTTCCCTGCGCGGTCGATCACCGCCGTCAGCAGGACATCGCCCTGAATGCGGGCCTGCCGCGCTATCGGCGGATACGCCGGCTGAATCATCGACAGCAGATTACCGGCTTGGATCTCGGAGTCGACTTCAATCCGCTGCGGAACGGGCGCGGGCGACGGAGGCTCCGGCGGCTTCGCAACCGGAGCCGGCGGTGCAGCGGGAGGCCGTATGGCCACCGGCAATCCGCCCATCACCCCTCCCAAAATTCCGCCCGCCACTCCGCCCGGGATGCCGCCTTCCACTCCTGCTATCTCCAATTGCGGCGCTTCGGCCATGTCCGCAATCTGCGCCGCATGCTGCGGAATCGCAGATGGTGCCTGCAACACCGGCGTATACACCCGAGCCGGCCGCGTTACGGGAACGACGCGCGCCGCTTTCACCGCGGGCGCCGGCGGAGGCGGAGGCGCAGGAGGCGCAGGCGCAACCAGTGAGATCCGAGTGTACTGCGCCGGTAGCACCAGCGGCTGAAGCTGCCATGCCAGGAACGACAGCACCAGCGTTCCGTGAACCACGGCCGCGCCCACCCCTCCGCGCAAAATCGAGGGCTTTCCCACCGCGCTGCCGGGATCGTCGTTCGCCAGAATTTGAAGAATGGCGCTTTGAGGAATGGCATGCCGCATCTTAGAACCCTCCTTCCGACTTCCCCGCAAATCGGTTGCCGACCCCAAACCACGTAATCCCAACAACTCCGCGCGAGCCTCGCACAGCCCCTGCGCACCAGCACCCAATTTGGTTGCGTCTGACCGCCCGTGTTGGGTTAAAGTGATGCGCTAAGCTAGAACCCAACCCTACACGCGAGGAATACGACCAATGCCCTCCAGCCCCGAACTTCTTAGAGAAGTCTCCCTGTTTGCCCTGCTCGACGATGACGAGCTGGCCGTGCTTGCCGCCCAAGTGGAACAAAAGACCTTTGCCCCTCGCCAGCGCATCTACAAAACCGGCGATGCCGGGGGCCAAGGCTACGTGGTCCTCTCCGGAGCCGTCGACGTCACCACCATCGATGAGGACAATCAGGATGTCGTGGTCGATCAGCCTGGCCCCGGGGAGGTTTTCGGCTTCGCCTCCATGCTGGGCCAAACGCAGCATCAGACCGACGCCGTCGCCTCCACCGAAACCGTGTGCATCGAAATCGACCGCAACGACATCTTTGTGCTGATCGAGCGCAAGCCGCATGCCGGCATGGACCTGATGGCCGTGCTCAGCAAGCAGATTCACGCCGCTCAGGAACTGGTGCGCAACCGCGCCATGCGCAACGCCAACGAAATCATCGAGGAGCAGGCAACCCACGGCGAACAAATCGCCGACTCCGTCGCCCGCTTCGGCGGCTCCTGGGCGTTCATCATCACCTTCCTGGTGGTGCTGGTGGTCTATTCCGCGATCAACATCGTGCTCGGCAAAAGCGCCTGGGATCCGTATCCCTTCATCCTGCTCAACTTGTTTCTCTCCATGCTGGCCGCGCTCCAGGCGCCGGTCATTATGATGAGCCAGAACCGCCAGGATAAAAAAGACCGCGTTCGCAGTGAGCTCGACTTCGACGTCAACCGCCGCGCCGAATCCGAGATTCAAGGCCTCTCGCGCAAGATGAATCTGATGAGCGAAAAGCTGGGCGACCTGGAAGACCTGCTGCGCGAGCACACCACACGATGATCCTCATCATTCTGTGATCATGGAGACAGTAGACTCAACCCACGGAGCCTTTTTCAGATGATCAACCCCCTTGCCGGAAAACCCGTCCCGCCCGACCATCTCGCGAACATCCCGCGCCTGGTCTCGGCCTATTACACCGAGCTGCCGGATCCCTCCATCCGCGAGCAACGGGTCAGCTTCGGCACCTCCGGCCATCGCGGCTCCTCACTCACGGCCAGCTTCAACGAAGCGCACATCCTCACCATCACCCAGGCCATCTGTGAATATCGCACCAAGCAAGGAACCACCGGTCCGCTGTTCATCGGCTTCGATACCCACGCCCTCTCTGAGCCGGCTTTTCGTACTGCGCTCGAGGTGCTGGCCGCCAACGGCGTCACCGCGCTCATCGCCGAAAACGACGAATACACGCCCACCCCCGCCATCTCCCACGCTATCCTTACCTATAATCGCGGCCGCAGCGCCAGCGCCGGCCTCGCCGACGGCATCGTCATCACGCCTTCGCACAACCCTCCCGAGGACGGCGGATTCAAGTACAACCCTCCGCACGGCGGACCCGCCGGCACCGACGCCACCAAAACCATCGAAGCGCGCGCCAATGAGCTTCTGGCGACCCCGCTCCTGGTCAAGCGCGTCAGCTACGCGAAAGCTCTCGCCGCGGCCACCACGCATCGCCACAATTTCGTCCAAGCCTATGTGACGGATTTAGACAACATTATTGACATGGACGCGATCCGCGGCGCCAACCTTAAGCTCGGCGTCGATCCGCTGGGAGGCGCAGGCGTCCACTATTGGCCCCTCATCGCCGAGCATCATCGCCTCAACCTCACCATCACCAACTCCGCCGTCGATCCCACCTTCCGCTTCATGACGCTCGATTGGGACGGCCGCATCCGCATGGACCCCTCCTCGCCCTACGCCATGCAATCCCTCATCGGCCTGAAGGACCGCTTCGATGTCGCCTTCGCCTGCGACACCGATCATGACCGCCACGGCGTGGTCGCCAAGAGCGCCGGCCTGCTTCCGCCCAATCATTACCTCGCCGCGTGCATTCACTACTTGTTCTCCAACCGCCCGTCCTGGAATCCCGCGGCGGCCGTCGGCAAGACCGTGGTTTCCAGCAGCATGATCGATCGCGTGACCAAGAAGCTGGGCCGCAAGCTCTACGAAGTGCCGGTTGGATTCAAGTGGTTCGTGGATGGATTGATCGGCGGTTCGCTCGGATTCGGAGGCGAAGAGAGCGCCGGCGCCAGCTTCCTGCGCCGCGACGGCTCCGTTTGGACCACGGATAAAGACGGCCTCATCGCCGCTCTGCTGGCCGCCGAGATGACCGCACGCATCGGCAAGGACCCCGGCGAAATCTACGTCTCGCTCGCGCAGGAATTCGGCGACTCCGCGTATGAGCGCATCGACGCCCCCGCTACGGTGGAGCAGAAAGCCGCGCTGGCGAAGCTCTCGCCCCAATCCATCCGCGTCTCCGCGCTGGCCGGCGATCCCATCACCCAAATCCTCACCGCCGCCCCCGGCGACAACGAACCTATTGGAGGGTTGAAGGTCGCCTCCGACCACGGCTGGTTCGCCGCCCGCCCCTCCGGCACCGAGGAGATCTACAAGATCTACGCCGAAAGCTTCCGCGGCCAGGAGCACCTGCAGCGCATTCAAGAAGAGGCTCGCCAAATCGTCGCTCAAGCGCTGGGAGGGCGCTGACGGAGGGCGACGGGATTCTCGCCGGAGCGGAAGCGCAGCGCACCCCACTGCGCTGTTGGAGTTGCGTCGCGCCGCTGCGTCGTTCACAATTGTAGTTGTAGTTAAGGTGCGGACGCTCGCGAGAGCGTTCCGTTGATCCTGAACCTCTTCAGAGAGGGAGAATACCATGTCCCCTATTGCACACCGCACGATGCCGCTTAGCCTGCTGGCCGCCGCTTAATTTAAGTCGGCAGTTCGTCGGGCTTCCGCCCATCGTCTCAAACAAAACCATTGGATAGTCTTCTCCGCACTTTCTGTGCCTGGAGGACCGGTGTGTGTGCAAATAGGGGAACATTTTGAGACAGCATAGCCGTGGCCGTAAAGGCTCACCGTTTATAGATCCAGAATTCGCTGAAGCTCTGAACGAAGATAAGTCAAGCCACTCGTCTTCTGACCGTCAAGCCGAAAGGAAGGCACAGCAGTTCTGTCGGCAGGTGCAGCGGGCGCTGAACCTCGCGCTCGCGGATCGCGACGTTGGCGATGGCATCGACGATCTTTTCGTCGAGGAAGTTCTTCCGGCTCCGGATTGCGGGCACCTCCTTGTGCACGTGATTATCCCGGCGGGCCTGTCTGTCGTCGATGCGATGGCTGCCCTCGGACGCGAGGCCCCGGCACTCCGCTCGGAGGTGGCCTTGGCAATAAGCCGGAAGCGGGCGCCGGAGTTGTGTTTTGTTCCGGCTTATCAGGATGGGGGTTGCGATGAGTGAAGCATCATTGGCCCGCATGTCGACTTGGCTCGCAGGACCGATGGGGCGCGACGTTTCGGAGGCGCTGGACCGCCTCCGTCGCGCCCCGGATGTACAACAGGTCGCCGTAATGCCCGATGTGCATCTGGCTGCCGACGTTTGCATTGGTGTTGTTGTCGCCACGTCGCACCTGATCTATCCGCAGGCAGTTGGAGGCGACATTGGATGTGGCATGCTTGCCGTTGCTCTCGATCTTGACTCAACTGCCTTGCATGCCCCAAAGGTCGCCGGCCAGGTCCTTGCTGAACTCGGCCATGCCGTGCCTGCCCGCAGGCGAAATCGACGCCTGATCATCCCTCAACCGGAGGCCGTCGCAAACGATAGATTCAGCCACCCGGTCCTGGATTCCGTCCGTCGAAGGGAGGGCGAGACTGAGTTCGCAACACTTGGAAGCGGGAATCATTTCGTGGAAATTCAGGCGGACGAGGACGCCCGGCTCTGGCTAATGGTGCACAGCGGGTCGAGGGCGCTCGGGCAAGCGATTCGAGATTATCACTTGTCGCGTGCGCAACCAGTAGACAACCGACTTCGCGCGCTTGATGCGCAATCCGACGCGGGCGCAGACTATCTTCACGACGCGTCCTGCGCCCGACGTTTCGCGGATGCATCGCGGAGGGCAATCGCCGAAGAGGTTGGCCGAGTACTAGACAGGAAGCTGGGAGCGCATGTCGGTTGGGACACGGTCATCACGACCGACCATAATCACGTGTCGCTCGAACAGCATGGCGGGCGCGATCTTTGGGTTCATCGAAAAGGTGCGATGTCGGCTCGGCTCGGCGAGAGTGGGGTCCTTCCAGGGTCAATGGGCAGTCTCAGCTTCCATGTTGAGGGGCGGGGCTGCGAAGAGGCTTTGTGTTCGAGCGCCCACGGCGCCGGCCGGGTGTTGAGCCGAGCGGCGGCCCGACAGCAAGTGACCGCGCGGGCCCTCCGCCAGCAGATGGAGGGAATTTGGTACGACTCCCGCAAGACGGATGGCCTCCGTGATGAGGCACCGTCCGCTTACAAAGACATACGCGCGGTGCTGAGGGCTCAGAAGGAGATGGTGAAAGTTATACGCACCCTACGGCCGGTGCTGAACTATAAGGGCTTGTAAGGCGTAAACCCCAATGCCGGTGAGGTCACGTCTGAGAAATACGCGCTGGCCTTACCCGCGAGAAGTGCCACAGCTTTTATTGGACGAAAAAGTATGTTGACTAACAGGTTGCGGAGAAAAAGCCTGCGCCGGTTCCGCGCCCTTTGGTCGCGGCTCTGTAAGTGACTGTGTACGGGTAGCGCCGATTCTGAGCCGCGACCAAAGGAAGCGGTGTTCTCGAGTTTTTCCCCAACCCGCTAAGCCGCTAGCGGCAGTTTGAAGGGGCGGCTGCGGGGCAACGGTGGCACCCATCTTGCGCTCGCCACCTTCAGGATTGCGCTTTGCGCTGGAGCACTCCGGGGAGAGAGCACATATACGAGATGCCGACTTCTCGCTCATGTGGCTTCCCGACTTGGACCGAAATGAAGCTCCACTACTGCTGCACTGTGATCAGCGTTCCCGCCTGCGTCGTCAAGCCGTTGTACGTTGCCACCGTGGGCTGGTCGCCATTGGCGAGCGAGGGCGGCACTACCACGTTGAACTGAAACTCGCCCGCAGCAGCCAGGCCGGCGAAGGTGACCTTCGCAGCCACGCCGCCGATAGTGATCACCGGCATTGGCGATAACGTTCCCGACTGCGTCTCGGACCCGCTGATCACCGGCGTCGACGTGGGTCCGAAACCGTTGGCGTACATCATGATTGTCTCGCCGGGCTGGGCGGGAGTGGTTAAACCGGGATACAGACTGGTTGGACCGATGTAACTTCCGTTGGCGTGGGTGGCCGCAATATAAGGTCCCCCGCCGAAGATGAAGAACGAAGGAGATTCCGCCTGCGCCTGCACCATGAAGTTTGCGCTGATCACTCCATTGTCGGAGACCTGCACGGGTACCGATCCGGAAAGGGCATTCGGAGGCGTGAGTATGTCCACCTGCGCGGGGCTGATGTAGTAAACGTACGCCGGCTGTCCGTTCACCGTGGCGCTGACTCCATCCAGGCTGGTGGGCAACTGGTTATTCACAAAATCCGAGCTCTGCCAGATGCGCGTATCGCCCGCCGGACCGAGATTGGAACCTTTGATCTCCACCCACGAGTTCGGCGCAATCGTAGCAACGCCGCCCTCCGCATTCGCCACCAGCGTGACCGCCGGGGCGGCCGTGGTCAGCGGATCGGGCGCAAGGCCGACGGGAGATCCTGCCCCGAAAATCGAGGAGTGGGGATCCATCTGGCCCGTGGCAACGTTGATCGTGGCAATGCCGGAACCAAAGCCGACATAATAAGTGCCGTATTCGAGAAGCAGCACGGAGGTCAGATAGCCGTTACTGTCGGTAGTTCCCACCTGCGTGGCCGCTCCGGTGGTCGTGTTGATAGTGTAAAGATTGCTGTTGAACTCCATGTACAGCGTGCTGGACCCGACCGAAAGCCTCGCATAATAACCCTGACCGTTCGGTATGGCGCTGGCGCCGATGGGCCCAATCGGTGTGATGGCGCCCGTGTGCGGGTTGATCGAAAATAGAGTAGCCACAGTTTGAGAGCCCGTGCTGCCCAAGCCGTATAGTCCAGTGGTGGTTGAGCCGAAAGTGGCGAGATTGGGGGTGCCGGTCACTCCTCCTATCAGGGTGAGGCTTGCGTTGGCGGTGTTGACCGAGTAAAGCAGTCCGTTCTGCTCCGTGTACAGAACGCCGTTCGCAACAGCCAAGCCGTCGTATCCCCCGTTTCCCATATTGCCGATCAAAGTAAACGCGCCCGAGTTGAGGTCGACGATCCCGAACGGATTCTGGATCCCCTGCGCCTGTGTTGTGAGCATATAGGCATTCGCCGTCAGCATGACCGGCGGTGTGCCCGCGGGCAGAGGATCGGGCGCAAGACCGACCATCGAGCCCGGTCCTCCGGAAATCGTGGAGCCGGGCGTGATCTGGCCGGTGGTGACGTTGATCGTGCCAATTCCGGAACCGCTGCCGGCGTAATAAGTGCCGTTTTCGAAAAGCGGCACGGAGGTTAAATAGTCGTTACTGTCAGTAGTTCCCACTTGCGTGGCCGCGCCAGTTGTCGTGTTGATGATGTAAAGATTGCTTCGGTACTCCATGTACAGCGCGCTGGACCCGACGGAAAGACTCACGTAGGCGCCCTGACCGTTGGGTATGGCGCTGGCGCCGATCGGCCCAATCGCCGTGATGGCGCCCGTCTCCGGATTGATCGAAAATAGAGTAGCTACGTCAAAAGAACCCGTACCGGCCAGGCCGTACAGTCCCGTGGTGGTTGAGCCGAAAGTGGCGAGGTTGTTGCCGGTTAGCCCTCCGATGAGGGTGAGATTTGCGTTGCTGGGGTTGACCGAGTAAAGGAGTCCGTTCTGTTCGGTGTACAGAATGCCGTTGGCAACAGCCAGGCCGTCGTACCCCCCGGATCCCATATTGCCGATCAAAGTAAACACGCCCGTATTGAGGTCGACGATCCCCAGCGGATTCTGAACCCCCAGCGCCGCTGTTCCCAGCATATAGGCCATATCGTCGGCCTCTAAGCTGGATGCGAGCGTGACGAGAACCCCAATCATCAAAAGACCCGTGGTGGCGCGTTTGCGAAAATTCAAATTTCCTCCTGTTTCCGATCAAACTACATTAGCGTACCGCCGCTGGCCTGCGCGAGTTCCATGAGCTGGCGGAGCAGGTCCCGAAGGCCGGAGAGTTCGCGGTACGCCACGTTCGGCGCCGCAGGGATGACGATCCGGCGCTAGGCCAGGTCGCGGCGTCGAAGAAATACGCTTCGCCGGCGGCGATCTTCCCGAGCTGCTGCGCGAGCAAGCCGCGGTCGATCAGGAACGTCCGGCCCGGCTTGGTAGCCACCGAAGCGATGCATGAGACGGATCGCGACGCGCCAGTGGACGCGTCGCAGAGATGTTGAGGACTTGCGCAAAATTGCCAATCTAAGGCTGCGTGGCCCTCTGTAACGAATCTACCTCCGTTCCTCCCGCGCCTTCCTCTGCCGCACCTGCCCGACCATCTCTCGCACCGCATCCACCACCACCTCCGGCGTATCGAACGGCTTCCAATAGCCGCTACCCTTGACCACCCGTTGACTGCCAAATTCCGACTCCCTCGCCAACTCCTGGTGCCGTCTCAGCTCCAGCCTGGTATCCTGGCCCTCGAACATCTCATCGTGCAACTCGCCCGAAAGCACCAGCAACGGCATGTGCTTCAAGCTCCCGCGAGCCGCCCGCGCCAATTCCCCGCTCACCCACAACGGAGGCTCCCCAATCCGCGCGGGCACTGTCTTGGCCTGCCACACCGTCGCCATCGCCTCGGTCCACTCGTCCGCGCCCCATCCCGGAGGAGGCGTCACGTGCGTCGGCGCCATCAGCCGCCACCAGCCGAACCTTCCCAGCGTCCTCGCCAGCCACACCACCCCTGGACGAAACGCCTCGATGTGATTGTGAACTTGAATCGTCGTGTCTTCGTTGAAAGGATCGAGCAAAACCAGCCCCGCGGTCTCCCCCGTGTAGTAACCCGCGAAAACTCGCGTCGCAAAGCCCCCCAGTGCATGCCCCACCAGCACGTAAGGCGGCTGCACCTGCGCCGCATGCAGCAGCTTATTCAAGTCCCGAGCCACGCTGTCGGCATGATTCGGAAACGGCCCCGGATCACTCCAGCCATACCCGGCGCGATCATACCAGCAGGCGCGAGTGAAACCCGCCACCTGTGCTTGAATCCCGGACCACCAGTAACCCGCTACACTCTGCGTACCCTCGAAGACCACCACCGGACTCCCCTGCCCGCTGCAGTATAAATTGAGCTTGCGCCCGCCGATGTCGTAAGACCGGCCGATCTGCGGATAGCGGATCCGGTCCCGCCTCTCGCCCACCCGTTCATAAACAAATCCCATCGCCGCAAGTATCGCCAGAGTCGCCGTCGTCAACTTCAGCGCTGCCGCCACCCGCACCCGCAGCGGTTTCTGGGGAGGCTCGGCGTCCGCGTAATGCAGCGTGCTGTTCCAAACGCCATCGCGGCGAAAGCTGAGCGGCATCACCTCCGGAATCTCGGCATCCTCGAATTGGAGCTGCTGGTAGGGCGATGCCGCGAACTCCGCCCAGCGCGCCTGTGCGCGAATCGTCATAGCCGCCAAAACCGCCGTCAGCACCACCGCTCGGGCCGGAGTCTCCAGCATCCCGTTGGTGAACATCGCGGCCAGATGCGTGAACGTGAGGAATGCGATCCCATACGCGCCAAACTTGATCCGCAGATCGGTCTTGCCCGGCAGATAGGAGCACGCGAACGGAACCTTGCGGAAACCCGTCAGCAATCGAGTCAGCAGGATCATGCCTGCCGCCACCATCAGCGCTACGTACACCAATGCCCATCCCGCCGACCACAAACTGAAATACAGCGCCGCCAGCGCCAGCCACACCGGGCCCGCGCCCAGCGCGATCATCGCCTTGCGGCTTGATACGAAGTAAGCCTTCGGGCTGTGCACTGCGGTGATGCGAAACACCCAGTTTGCCTTCAGCGACGCCGGATACGCAAACACCGCCCGTGTTCCCACCAAAAGCACAAACAGCAGCGCAAATCCCGCAGCCGTCAGCGCGACTCCCGGCTCCCACCATTGCTCCTGCGTCAATTCCGTCGGATACAACAAGCTCCGGCTATACGCGAGCGCAATCCCCAGCCCGACGCCGATATAGGCCGCCAGCAGAACCCGCTGCGGCCGGCTTCGCACCATGGTGCGCGCCATAAAAAACACGATGGCTCTCTCGATCTGCGGCCCGAACACCCGCTCTCCCACCCGCGCCATCCAACGGCCGCGCGCGTTGGCGCGCTTCGCCGGCGCAGCATCCGGTTGTTCGATGACGCGCCGCACCAGCCGGCGATACGCCAACGGATAGAAGACGCCGCAAGCAACTACCGCAACCAGCAGCGCCAGCCAACCCCGCCGCGCGAATCCACCCATCACAGCATCTGCCGGCCTTCCGACGTGTTGACCACTGATCTGATGCAACACACCGAGGAACCAATACGACGGGATTCGCGCGAGCAAGCTCTGATAAGCGGGATTGCCGATAGGAGCATCGCTAGGACCCGGAGTAATGAAATACCCGCCGAGCAGAACCAGCAGCGCGACCGGCTGCAGAAGGTTGGACGCCCGCAGGAACATTCCGTACGGTAACACCAGCGCGGCGATCGCCCGCACGCCCAGCAGCGCGCAGAAGATAAAAGTTCCCGCCGCGGTCATCGCCGCCCAATATCCGGCGACCGACCGCAAGCCTTCCACCCAGCCCGCGCCCTTTGGCAAGACCACGAATGGATAAGAAAGGCCAGTGATCGCATTCACCGCCAGGATGCTGACTCCCAGACCCGTCGCCATCGCGGCAATCTTCGCCGAAAAGATGGTGCGGTCGCGCAGCGGGAGCAGCTTCAGCACCTGCAGGTCGCGCGGATCCAAAAACACCGCGTCCCAGCTCACTACCGTGAATAGACTCACCACCGCCATGGTGGTCGCGATCAGGAACTCCTGGTCACCCAACCCCGCCAGCGCCAGTTGCGCCGGAGCCAGAGTCGAAGCCAGGTATTGCGGCGCCGTATAGGCCGCGAAGACGAAGCTGAACGCGCCCAGCAGCGCCGCGAACTGCGCCAGCAACCTGCTAGCGTCGCCGTGCACCGGCAGCACCTCTAAATCGATCGTCCGTTTCAGGAACCCGAGGTACAGAATTCGGAACTGGCCGCTCGCCGCCGGCATGACAGTAGAATACTACATAGCGATGGCGCAAGCGCTGGGACTACTTTAGCCACACTGAAGAATGAGCCACGCCTTTTCGAACGCCCGCGCCGCCAGATCCTCCCTCCGAATGAGGAAGTAGAGGCGGCCGGCATCGCCCCACATCATACCCGCGGCCTCATCCGAATCCACCTGCAGCAGCAGCGTCCAATCGGTGGCGCCTGGCCAAAGCCCCAGTTCCTTGCCGCGCTGATACCCGCTGGGGCGGCCACAGTACAGGCCGTGCGAAACGAGTTGAGCCTCCAACCTCGGGTCGCCCTGGACCGGTTCCGGATATCCGCCGAGCCGGTGATACATGTCCGGCCGCGCCTCGCCCAGTTCCTCAAGAAATTCGTCATAGGCATTACGCTCTTCGGCGCTCAGTTTCAGGCTCTCGATAACCTGGTCCTGACCGTCCGGAAGCGAGGCGTCGGCCGCACCCGCCTCAAGCCGCACTCCAACGAAGCGCATTTCTTCGGGAACATCTTCGGGGAGTTCCCGCAGAGCGTGGCGTGATGGCGCATCCGTTGAATAGATGACCTGCGCGCTGCCCTTGTCCTTCGGATCGAACCCCCATGTCTCTCCGCCTTCGTAAAAGAAATAAAGTGAGCCGGAAGGAGGAAGCCCCAAGTCTTCGCCGGATAGAATCTCGGCGAGATCCAACTGCGCGATGAACGGCAACGGCAGGCCGCGCCATTCCGGCCAGTCGAGTTGCTCGGGCAGATTGGGTCGCCCTCCCAGCCTGCTGCATGTTTCCTCCGACTCCTGGGTTGAAATCAGCAACACCGACGGCTTCGCGGCCGCCGCCACGCTGCCCGCTACTCGAGCCAGCCCGCGCGCCTCTAACATCTCTCGTATGGATGACACGGTTTGATCGTAGCAAGGCGACCAAAGGGCAACGCATCGCCCGCCCCTCTACGCGATCAGGTGCGGGACAAACTGGCTGAGATTGGTCGTGATCGGAATCTCCGATTCGCGGATCCCGATTCCCGCGGCCGAGTCGCCCGGCTCGTGCCCGATCACCCAGCTTCCGATCACCGGATACCTGCCGTCGAAGCTCCTTATCGGCGCGACGGCCTGGTAGACGAAACCCTCCTCGCCATACTCTCCTGCAGTTGACAAGTCCGACTCGCCATTATGCAGCGTCACATTCGCGCCTTCCCTGCCCAGCAGCGGCTTCCGCACCCAGGACTCACGGGCCGAAGGCTCCGTCCGTTGCGCCTGCAGCAAATTCGGATGGCCGGGAAACAGCTCCCACAGCACCGGCAGCAATCCCTTATTCGAAAGCACCATCTTCCACGGCGGCTCAACCCAGATGACGCCGCAGGAGCCGAGATACTGCCCGAACTCCTCGCCCACCATCCATTCCCACGGGTAGAGCTTGAACACCGCGGTCAGCGGCGACCCGTCCGGCCCGACGAACCCTCTGATGTCCGTCGATGATGTCCCGTCCCAACCGATCTCTTCCATCAGAAATTGGGAGGCCGACAGTCCCGCCTGCAGCGCGGTGTCCATCAGATAAGCGCAAGTGATCCGATCTTCGGCATCGTCGGCCGAGCAGAAATCTATCCGACGTTCCGGGAACAACGGCGCAAGGTCGGCCCATTGCCGGATCAGGCGCTCGTGAATCGAATTGAATTGGTCGCTGCCCGGGTGAGCTTCTTCCAGCCAGTACCATTGCACCACCGCCGCTTCCAGCAGAGAGGTCGGCGTGTCCGCGTTGTACTCGAGAAGCTTGGGCGGCCCATCGCCGCAGTAGGCCAAGTCGAAGCGGCCATACAGCGACGGTGGCTCGGCTTCCCAGGAGGCTTCGATCAGCGGGACCGCGAACTCCGGAATTCCCATCTTCGAGTAAAGTTTTTGTTCGATGATGTGCCCCGCCGCCGCCAGCGACATTTCGGCGAGCTCGTTCGTGGCGAGCTCCAAAGCTCCAATTTCCTCCGCCGTGAATTCGTAGAACGCGGATTCGTTCCAGTAGGGCTCGCGCGGAGTCGGCGCTTCAGGCGTATGCCAAATGAGTCCGGCCGCCTCCACCTTGGTCTGCCAGCCGGGCCGAGGGTAAGCCGCAACCCGCCGCACTTTTACCCGCCGCTGTGCCGGACCTGGGCAACTGCGCCGAAGCCACCGTACCGGATCGCAGAGGATCTGGCGCCATGCGCAGCCGCAAGGCAGTTGGAAGGAATCGGCGTCCCGGCAGATCCCGCCCGCCTGAGGACTTCGTCGCAGCCCAGCGGATCAGGCTGTGGCGCGGGAGCCTGCCCGCGCGCCGTGGCCACAGCGATCGCGGCGGCAACCGTAAGCGTGACGCTATGCGACCTTTTCACGCCTTCCCTCCTACCGGAACCTACCACCTCCGCTCGTGGGAAGCTAGCGTTTTTTGACAGGTGGGCCAAGCCCGGCGGTGAGCGGCCCGACCTCACCCGCAAGCGGAAACGATCGGCCCCCAATCCTGTAATCAAACTGACACGCCACATTCATGGCCCGGCGAGTTGCCCCGATTACAATAGGAGCTTTCCACCTCCAGAAACAATCCCTATGAGCCAGGAGCAAGCCCTCATGAGCGCAGCACCCGCAATGGTCTCGATCGGCGACGAAGGCGTCCTCAACCAGGAAGTCTCAACTTCCCTCAGCGAAACCTGGATCGACCGCGACCTTAGTTGGCTCGACTTCAACGACCGCGTTCTGGCCGAGGCCGCCGATCCGCGCAACCCGCTCCTCGAACGCGCCAAGTTCCTCGCCATCTTCACATCCAATCTGGACGAGTTCTTCATGAAGCGCGTCGCTGTCCTGCGCAGGAGCGCAACCACGCAGGAGCACAGCTCTCTCCTCCAGCAAGTCCGCCAGCGACTCATCGACAGCCTCGCCCGCCAGGCCGATTGCTTCCGCAACCAGCTCGTGCCCCTGCTCGCCGACGCGGGCATTCACCTCCGCACCTGGGACCAGCTCACGCCCGAACAGCAGGAAGAAGCCGGCAATTATTTCGAGACCGAAGTCTCCCCCGCCGTCACGCCTCTGGTCTTCGATCCCGAGCATCCTTTCCCGTTCCTCTCCAATCTCTCCACCTCGCTCGCGTTTCACCTGCTCGACCCCGTCCGCGGCATCTCCTCCTACGCGCGCGTCAAAGTGCCCTCGGTGGTCAAGCAGTGGGTGCCCATTGAATCCGGCATCCCGTCCGGCCAAAAGCTTTTCGTCTCACTGCACGAAGTCATCCGCGGCAACGTCGGCAAGCTCTACGAGGGGATGGATCTCTCCGGCACCACTCTGTTCCGCCTCACCCGCGACGCCGAAGTCGAAATCGACGACATGCCCGAAGCCTCACTCCGGGAAGTCGTGCAGGAGCAGGTGCGCCAGCGCCGTTACGAGCCGGTCATCCGTCTCGAATTCGGCTCAGGCGCCGACCCCGGGCTGCGCGAGATGCTGCGCCTGCGCTTCCAACTCGCGCCCACCGACGTCTACGAGCTCGCGGAGGAACTAGACTATACAACTCTGTTCCAACTCGCGTCTCTTCCGATCCAAAACCTCTGCGACCTTCCCTGGACCCCGCTCAAGCCCGCACCCCTGGAAGCCAGTCCCGATATCTTCGCCGCCATCCGCAACGCGGACATGCTGGTGCACCATCCTTATGAAAGCTTCGAAGAAAGCGTCGAGCGCTTCATCGCCTCCGCCGCCTCCGACCCCGCCACCGTCGCCGTGAAAATGACCGCGTATCGCGTCGGCGACGATACGCCATTCGTCAAATCGTTAGTCAAAGCCGCCGAATCCGGCAAGCAGGTGGCGTGCGCCATCGAGATCAAAGCCCGCTTCGATGAGGAGCGCAATTTGCACTGGGCGGCCGAGCTGGAGCGCGCCGGCGCCCACGTCACCTTTGGCGTGCAAGGCTTGAAGACCCACGCCAAGCTGGCGCTGGTGGTGCGCAAAGAGCCCGCCGGCCTGCGCAGCTACGTGCACATCGGCACCGGCAATTACCACGTCCGCACCGCGCGGCTCTACGCCGACTTCGGCCTCTTCACCTGCGATCCGCGCATCACACGCGATGTGGTCAACCTGTTCCACTATCTCACCGGCCACTCGCTGGCCCCTGCCTGCGGAAATCTGCTGGTCGCCCCGGCCACCATGCGCTTCCGTATCATGCAGCTCATTCGCCGCGAAATCTCCAACAAGCACGCCGGGCTTCCCGCGCGCATCATCGCCAAGATGAATCAGCTTGAGGATCCCGAAATCATCGAAGCCCTGTGCGACGCCTCCACCGCTGGCGTCCCCATCGATCTCATCATCCGCGGCTTTTGCTGCCTCAAGCCCGGCGTCCCCGGCCGCACGGAGAACATCCGCGTCCGCTCCATCATCGGCCGCTTCCTGGAACACTCCCGCATCTTCCATTTCGCCGCCGCGCTCGAAGACCCCACCCAGGGCGACTTCCTGATCGGCTCGGCCGACTGGATGTATCGCAACCTGTCTAAGCGCGTCGAGGTCGTCACGCCTATCTTTTCTCCCGACGCCAAGCAGAAGCTGTGGACCGTTCTGGATACCGTCCTGCGTGATCGCCGCCAGGCATGGCTCCTGGGCAATGATGGACAATACAGTCAGTTGCAGCCCGACGGCGCAACCGGAGGACCGGAAGCGCTGGGGACGCACCAGACTCTGATGGATCTCGCCTCGAAGCGAATCGCCAGTCAGGATTAACAGATCCGCGATACACGGAGGAAACCGCATGCAGCTCGGAATGATCGGCCTGGGTCGAATGGGCGCCAACATGGTGCGCCGTCTTATGAAAGGCGGCCACGAAGGCGTAGTCTTCGATATGAACCCGCAAAGCGTGGCGCAGATGAAAGGCGAGGGCGCGCGCGGCGCGGCAACGCTCGCCGATTTCATCACGCAACTCAAAACCCCGCGAGCCATCTGGCTCATGGTCCCGGCCGGCGTGGTCGACGCGACGCTGGCCCAGCTCACGCCGCTTCTTCAATCCGGCGACATCGTCATCGACGGCGGCAACTCTTATTACATCGATGACATCCGCCGCGCCAATGAGCTCAAGCCGGGCGGCATCCACTACGTCGATGTCGGCACCAGCGGCGGCGTCTGGGGACTGGAACGCGGTTATTGCCAGATGATCGGCGGCGAGACCGACATCGTCCGTCATCTCGATCCCATCTTCAAAACTCTCGCCCCCGGCCGCGGCGACCTTCCGCGCACCCCCGGCCGCGAGAAGACCGCCGCGACCACCGCTGAAGAAGGCTACCTGCATTGCGGACCCTCCGGCGCCGGCCACTTCGTTAAGATGGTCCACAACGGCATCGAGTACGGCCTCATGGCCGCGTATGCCGAGGGCCTCAACATCCTGCACAAAGCCAACGCCGGCAAACACACCCGCGAAACCGACGCCGAAACCACTCCGCTGCGCAACCCCGAGCACTACATGTATGACTTCAACCTCTCCGAAGTCACCGAGGTCTGGCGCCGCGGCAGCGTGATCGCCTCCTGGCTGCTGGACCTCACCGCCGCTTCGCTGCTCGACGAGCCCGATCTCGCCAAATTCTCCGGCCGCGTCTCCGATTCGGGCGAAGGGCGCTGGACCCTGCTGGCCGGCATCGACGAATCCGCACCCACTCCCGTTCTGGCCGCGGCCCTGTACCAGCGCTTCAGCTCGCGCGGCGAGGCCGACTTCGCCGACAAGCTTCTCTCCGCCATGCGCTTCCAATTCGGCGGCCATCTCGAAAAATCCAAATAACCGCCTGCAGCGCAGTGGAATAAGACAGGCAGTGAAATAAAAAGGACGTAAATCATGGACAACGCCATTCTCCCCGGCGCGCCGGAAAAGCTTTTAGCCGATCCCGGCGACGCCTGCGCCATGGTCATCTTCGGAGCCTCCGGCGACCTGACCAAGCGCAAGCTCATCCCTGCGCTCTATAACCTGGCTAAGGACAATCTCCTCTCGCGCGATTTCGCCCTCATCGGCTTCGCGCGCCCGGAAATGTCCACCGAACAATTCCGCGACAAATGTTCCGAGGAGATCCAGCAATTCGCCACCGGCCAGGTCGACCCCGACGTTTGGCATTGGTTCGTGCGCCGCCTCTACTACGTCTCCGGCGACTTCGGCGACCCCGCTTCGTTCGAAAAACTCAAAGCCGCCCTGGCAACCGCCGATGCGGAACACGGCACGCGTGGCAATTATTTTTATTACCTGGCCACCGCGCCCGGATTCTTTTCCACCTGCATCAAACAGCTCGGCGACACCGGCCTCACCGAGGAATCCAACGGCACCTGGCGGCGCGTCATCATCGAAAAACCGTTCGGCCGCGATTATGATTCCGCCTGCGGCCTGAACGTCGACATTACCAAGGTTCTATCCGAACGCCAGATCTACCGCATCGACCATTACCTGGGCAAGGAAACGGTCCAGAACATCCTGGCCCTGCGTTTCTCCAACGGCATCTTCGAGCCCATCTGGAACCGCAACTACATCGACCACATCCAGATCATGGCCGCCGAAACCGTCGGCGTGGAGCTGCGCGGGGGCTACTACGAAACCGCCGGCGCTCTCCGCGACATGCTCCCCAATCACCTGTTCCAACTGGTGTGCCTCACCGCCATGGAGCCTCCCGTCTCCTTCGACGCCAACGTGGTGCGCGATGAGCAGGCTAAGATCCTCAAAGCGCTTCAACCTTTCACGGATCGGGAAGTGTTGCTGCGCGCCGTCCGCGGCCAGTACGGCCCCGCGCACAGCGGCTCCCTGGGCTACCGTCAGGAGCCCAACGTCGCTCCCCGCTCCCGCACCGAAACCTACATCGCCCTCAAGCTCTACATCGATAACTGGCGCTGGGCCGGCGTCCCCTTCTACGTCCGCACCGGCAAACGCATGACCCAGCGCGTCACCGAAATCGTGGTGCAGTTCAAACGCGCGCCCTTCGTTCTGTTCCGCAAAACCGCCGTCGAAAAACTCGAGCCCAACCGCCTGGTCCTGCACCTCCAGCCCGATGAAGGCATCTCGCTCAACTTCGGGGCGAAGATTCCCGGCCCGGTGGTGCGGCTGGGCGGCGTCGACATGGCCTTCAATTACGCCGATTATTTCAACGCCACGCCGCAAACCGGCTATGAGCGCCTGCTCTACGACTGCATGCTCGGTGACGCAACATTATTCCAGCGTTCCGATATGGTCGAGGCGGCATGGAACGTGGTCGCGCCCATCCAGAATGTTTGGGGTGCGCTGGAGCCGCGCGAATTCCCCAACTACTCCGCCGGCACATGGGGCCCCGAAGAAGCCGACGAGATGCTCGCCAAGGACGGCCGCCACTGGTACAACCCTCCGACCCCCCGCGCCGCCGCTCACGACTCCAAGTCCGCCGGCGTCTAAGCCCACAGCCTACTTGCGCGCGCCCGGCGCCTTACGGAGCCGCGACGGGGTGCCCTCTGGGCCGGGAGCGGTTTTTGCCGCGGAACTTTCCCGCAATGGTCAGTGTCCAATTGCCTGACGTGAGTAAGAGAAGACGCGGGGAGGTGAGCATGTTTGATCAACCCATGTTTGATCAATCCTTCGTTGATTTAGCCGGAAAGACAAATAAAAGCTGGACCGTGACAGTGTCATTTGCGCTGGAATTTCTCGCGGTCGGCGTCATGATCCTGATCCCTTTGATTTGGACCGAGGTTCTGCCGGACGCTTCGCGGGTGAATATGCTTACGGCGCCAGCTCCTCCGCCTCCACCGCCGCCGCCGCAACCGGTGCAGAAAGTCGTTAGAGCGGCGCCGCGCCAGTTCAACGGCCGAACTCTCCAAGCGCCGGTCGTGATTCCACCCAAGGCCAACATGTTCAACGACGAGCCGCTCCAGTCCTTGAACACCGCGGGCGTCGTCAGCGGTCTGGATACCGGCCTTCTGAGTGGACTCGGAACCGCCGGACCGGGCATCGGGCAAGCGCCCACGCCGCCCCCTCCTCAGCCTCCTCCGGTGCAAGAGCCCCCCAAGCGCCAGGAAGGCCCTCTCCGTCAAAGCAGCGGCGTGCAGTCCGCGAAATGCGTGAGTTGCCCCAGGCCGCAGTATCCGTCGATCGCCCGGCAGGCGCATATTCAGGGAACCGTGGTGTTACAGGCGACCATCGCCAAGGATGGAACCGTGCAACACCTCCAAGCCGTTTCTTCGGCCAATCCGCTGCTGACTCAAGCCGCCTTGGAAGCGGTGAAAAAATGGGTCTACGTCCCCACCATTCTGAATCAGGAACCGGTGGAAGTGATCACCGAAATTACCGTGAATTTTAGCTTGCAGTAATAACGGCGGAGTACTTCGGTCTGCCGCTGCGCGTTTACAAATTTCGGAAGCAATCCTCGGCCGGAATCGCCATCGGAATATCGCCGAGATCCTTAAGCTGCCCGATCAGCGTCTCCCACCGCTGCTTGTTCATCGTGCCCAACCCATCCTGCTTCGTGTCGTCGTCTTCGATGAACGGCTTCTGCGCCTCGGCCACCTCCGCGAACGTGGCCTCGTCCATCGACGGGTTCAATTCGTGCATCTTCGCATTCGCCGCCTTCGGATCGTCCAGGTACGTGCGCCATCCCTCGCGCACCGCCTTCACCATTGATTCCACCATCGCCGCATTCTTCTTGAGCACGTCTTCGCTGGTGGCCATCACGTTGGCGTAAGGATTGAAGCCGATATCGGAAACCGGAAACACCTTCACCGCGATCCCTTTACGCTTCGCCGCCAGCGGTTCCGACGTGATGAAGCACTGCTGCGCAAACTTCGGGTCCGATTCGAATGACGACAAATCCCCTCCCGGCGACGGCACAATGCGCACATGCTCGAAGCCGTACATCTTTTCCAGCATTCTGACGAACGGCAGCCCCTTCTGCACCCCCAGCGTTCCATCCTTGAGCACGTCGGCAATCGAGCTTGCGCCACGCTCGGCGTGCACCATGATTCCCAGCGGCGATTTTTGATACACCGCAAACAATCCCACCACAGGATTGCCCTTCGACCGCGCCAGAATCAGCTCATCCGCCTCCACAATGCCGAACTCCGCCGACCCCGCGCCCACCATCTGCACCGTCGGCGTCCCCGCTCCGCCGGGCAGAATCTCCACGTCCAGGCCGTATTTCGCGAACGGAGCGGCGTAAAACCCTCCGAACTCCGGCTCCGGCTTCCAGTTCAACGCCAGCCGGATCTTCTGCGATTTTCCACACGACGCCAGCAGCGCCAGCGCCGGCGAAACTTTTAAAAACTCTCTACGATGCATCCTCTGATGTTACTGTTCCCAGCAGCTACTGTTCCCTGCAGCTATTGTTCTGAGGCATGCCACCGTCGCAGCGTCACCCAACTGATCAGGTTGATCAGTCCGAACAACGCCAGCCCCAGCACCGAAGCCAGCAGCACCGCCGCAAATACTTTGTCGATCCGCTGCTGCGTCCGCGCGACATCCACTACCGATCCCAATCCCCCTCCGCCGATGAACTCGCCCACAATCGCGCCGATCACCGCCAGCCCCGACGCCACCCGCAGCCCTGTCAGGATCTGCGGCAATGCCGCCGGAAAGCGCAATTTGAACAGCGTCACCGCGGGCGAGGCTCCATACAACCGGA
Source organism: Bryobacterales bacterium (assembly GCA_963838455.1). Lineage (GTDB taxonomy): Bacteria > Acidobacteriota > Terriglobia > Bryobacterales > Bryobacteraceae > Palsa-187. Next base: position 3,709 of record CAWISY010000015.1, on the reverse strand, counting down.
ACAAATCGCGCAGCGCGGGATCGGTGGACAGAATCCCTGTCAACGTGTTGGCGATCACCGGAAATATCGACACTACGAACGCAGACGCGATCACCGTCTGCATCCCGTACCCGAACCAAATCACCAGCAGCGGCGCGATCGCAATCACCGGCACCGTCTGAAAAAACACGGCGTAGGGATAAAACGCCCGCTCCACCCATCGCGACGAAGACAGCCCCACCGCAACCGCGATCCCGGCCAGCGTGCTCAATGCAAACCCGATTAACGCGCTCGCCGAGGTCGTCAACATCGCGCCGATTAATTCCCCGCGATTTTCCCAGATCGCAAGAAAAACCGCCGATGGAGCCGGCAATAAGAACGACCGCACCCATCCTCCGCGCACCAGCGCCTCGATCGCCGCCGTAATCACGACGAACGGAATCAGCGGCGGCAGCGCCGCGCGCAGGGTCTTCATGCTTTCAGCTTTACACACGCCAGAATTGTGGGCATAAGTTATAATTCCCTCGTGCGTGTCGTCGTCGCTTTCGTCGCGCTGGCCGCGCTCCGAGGCCAGGACCTCACCCTCGACCAGATCCGCCGGATCAACCTGGACCGCGCCGCCAACTTGCCGAATTTCATTGCGGACGAGACCGTCACGCATTACATCTCGAGGCGTGAAGGCGCGCCTTGGATCCGCAACCACACCTTCCAGGCGGAAATTACGGTGAGGGGCACGCAAATCAGCCGCCGCAACGTGCTCCGCGATGGCAGCCCATGGGACAAAACCCTCAAGGCCAATTCCGGCATGGCGGCGGACATGCCCGCCACCGGCTTCGGCGCAGCCCTCCAAGCTCTATTCGATCCGCAATGCTCCACCGCCCTCACGCCTGCCGGCACCGAAGAGATGCGCGGCAAAACCGCGCTGGTGTACGGCTTCCGTTCGCCGGCGAATGGCTGCTTCGGTAACTTGTACGGTGGCTCGGCCTATAACGCCGCGCGCAGCGGACGCGTTTTTATCGACGCCACCACCGGCGACGTCCTGCAATTCGAAGAGCAAGCCACCGGCCTTCCGAAAGGTTTCGTCTTCACGCAGCGGAATCAGGTGATGACCTGGAATCGAGTCCCCATCGGCGACGCTGCATATTGGCTGCCGGTATTCGCCGACTTCATCTGGAAGACGCCGGAAGGGCACCTCACGCGATCCACGGTCGAGTACAAAAATCATCGCCACTTCGAAGCCCAAACAAACTTCATCGTAAAGTAGCCCTGCTTCAATCCTCGATCGCGACCCTCATTCCTCAATTGCTCCCAGCAGCGCCTTCATCTCCGCCGCCATCCCAGCCTCGCCGCGCAGCTCATTGGTCCGCACCTCCGGCAGCTCCATCCTGCGATCCAGCGTGATATTGCCTCCGCGCTTGCCCATCACCACCGCACGGTCGGCCAGAAAGGCGGCTTCGGAAATCGAATGCGTCACGAAGATCAGCGTCATCCGCCGTTCCCGCCACAGCTCGCGAAGCTGCACATCCAGGTGAAATCGCGTGATCTCGTCCAGCGCCGCGAACGGCTCGTCCAGCAGCAGCAGTTCCGGCGAGGTCACCAGCGCCCGAGCCAGCGACACCCGCATGCGCATCCCTCCGGAAAGCTGCGCCGGGTAACGGTCCAAGGCGTCCTGCAACCCCACCCTCTCCAGCGCCGCGCGAGCCTTGGCCCTCCGCTCCTCGCTGTCCACGCCCATCAGCTCCAGCGGCAGCGCGGCATTCTCCAGCACATTGCGCCACGGCAATAGATGCGCGTCTTGAAACACAAACGCGCATCTATTACCATGGCGCAATGTGCTGGAGAATGCCGCGCTGCCGCTGGACCTGCAGTGGCATGGACAGCGAGGATCGGAGGGCCAAGGCTCGCGCGGCGCAGGAGGTTGCCGGACGCCTTGGACCGATTTTGGCGCAGCTTTTCGGAGGGATGCGCATGCGGGTGTCGCTGGCTCGGACGCTGGTGATTCACCGGAACTGCTGCACTTTTTTCTGGACGAGATCACGCGATTTCCACCTGGATGTGCAGCTTCGCGAGCTGTGCGGATGACGCTGATCTTGGTGACGAGTTCGATTACCGAAGCCGGTTATCTCGCCAGGACCGTGCGGTCATAAGGGGCAAGCGCGGAGGCAATATCAAGCTGGATCGCAGGATGGAGGTGCCGGAGGTGCGGACCAATGAGCAAGAGGGCGAGGCTGGGATGGCGGCGGAGATCAAGGCGCTCCTGGGAGCAATTGAGGAATGAGGGTCGCGATCGAGGATTGAAGACAGGGCTACTTTACGATGAAGTTTGTTTGGGCTTCGAAGTGGCGATGATTTTTGTACTCAACCATGGAGTGCGTGAGGTGCCCTTCCGGCGTCTTCCAGATGAAGTCGGCGAATACCGGCAGCCAATATGCAGCGTCGCCGAATCGATTCCAGGTCATCACCTGATTCCGCTGCGTGGAAGACGAAACCTTTCGGAAGGCCGGTGGCTTGCTCTTCCGAATTGCAGGACGTCACCCCCGGTGGGTGGCGTCGATAAAAACGCGTCCGGCTCCGCGCGGCCTTATAGGCCGAGCCACCGTACAAGTTACCAAAGCAGCCATTCGCCGGCGAAGCGGAAGCCGTACACCAGCGCACAGTTTTGCCGCGCATCTCTTCCGTGCCGGCCTTGTGAGGGCGGTGGAGCGTTGCAAATCGAATAAAGCTTGGAGGGCTGCGCCGAAGCCCAAATTTTTTATGTCCGCCGCCATGCCGGAATTGGCCTTGAGGGTTTTGTCCCATGGGCTGCCATCGCGGAGCATGTTGCGGCGGCTGATTTGCGTGCCCCTCACCGGCCTGTGGAAACAGTGGAATTTTATCCAAGGCGCGCCTCACACCCCTCGAGATGTAATGCGTGGCATTCTCGTCCGCAATGAAATTCGGCAAGTTGGCGGCGCGGGCCCGGTTAATCCGGCGGGACCTGGTGGATACTTATTTCTGGCCTCGGAGCGCGGCCGGCGCCAACGAAAGCAACAACGACACGCACGAGGGAATTATAACTTATACCGCGAGATTCTGGCGTGTGTAAAGCTGAAACCGTGAAACTATGTCGCGCGGCGTTGCACCACTGATTCCGTTCGTGGCTGATTACGGCGGCGATCGACGCAGTCGGTGCGCGGAGGATGGGTGGGGAAGTAGCCTTATTCGAGCCGACTCCATCGGCGGTTTTTCTTGCGATCTGGGAAAATCGCGGGGAATTAATCGGCGCGATGTTGACGACCTCGGCGAGCGCGTTAATCGGGTTTGCATTGGCGCGCGCTCGGCCCGGAAAGCGGTTGCGGTGGGGCTGTCTTCGTCGCGATGGGTGGAGCGGGCGTTTTATCCCTACGCGGTGTTTTTTCAGACATAGTGCGGGTGATTGCGATCGCGCCGCTGCTGGGGGTGATTTGGTTCGGGTACGGGATGCAGACGGTATCCCGGCTGGCTTCGTAGTGTCGAGATTTCCGGTGATCGCGAACACGTTGACAGGGATTCTGTCCACCGATCCCGCGCTGCGGGATTTGTTGCCACGTTGTATGGAGCCTCGCCCGCGGTGACGCTGTTCAAATTGCGCTTTCCGGCGGCATTGCCGCAGATCCTGACAGGGCTGCGCCTGGGGTCGGGGCTGGCGGTAATCAGCACGAGATTGTGGGCGAGTTTTCATCAGGCGGAGGGGGATTGGGATCAAGCCGAT
>CAWISY010000014.1:0-51222 GCA_963838455.1 Bryobacterales bacterium | reverse complement strand
GCAACCAGGCGCGGCCGATTTTCGCCATTATCCGCCGAAAATCATCCGTCCCATCTCATCCCCAAGGCGCTTGACCTCTTTGGGATCCGTAGCGCCCCGGAAACGTTCCGCCAGTTCCAGGAACTGTTGTTGTTTTCGCTTCTCCGCCTCGATTCCGTTCTCGATCAGTTCCACCAGCAGCCGGTTCGCGCTTAACCGGCGAGCCCGCGCCATGGTGCGCACCTGCGCCGCAAGATTGGCAGGAAGGCTCACGCTTTGCCTCACAGCTTTCACCGGCGCCTTCATACCATCATTTTGCACCAAAATGGTGCGATGATGTTCCCCGTTGCTACTTCGCCGGCTGCTCCTTCAACTGGTCGTCCGGGATGGGTGTTTCCGGAGTATCGTCGCCGCCTCCGAAGGTGATGGCCGCATCGGCGCTGAACTTGCGGTACAGGTGAAATTCGATTTCGTTCCACACCAGAGCGTGCGTGGCGCGGAATCGCAGATCGGCTTTGAGCGGCAGCAGGAACTTTTCGCCGGAAATGGAGGCGAAATCGTAGTCCAGGATCTCCGTGGCCTGCTGCACCGGGAAGCTGGCCGGGATGTCGTCGCACTCCATGGTGATACGCATCACGCGTAGCGTGTCGCGGTCGGCATAGATCAGCCCGTGATATCCGGGCACCACCGTCAGGCCGCTCTGGTCGTCGTGAATCGAATATTTCGAATACGGCTGCGCGATGCGATAGCTGAACACGTGCATCCGCCGGCCGCGCAGAGTAGCCCAGCGCTCCCATTCGAAATGCGCATTGGACGACGGCTGAAAGATATCCTCCAGCATGCTGCCGAACTCGCCGGAGGAACGGTTGCCGCCCACTTTATCGTGGTCCACTCCCTGCACCGGACGATTGTCGATCATCGTCACTTTGTAATCCTCGTGGTGATCCACGTAACTCAGGTGCTCCTGGATGGTTCCATCCGGGCGCCAGGATTCGGTTCCGCTGGGGTCGATATGCCGCCGCGTCACCTGCGTGCAGATGAAATTGGGAAGGCTCTCGACGTAGGACAGCGCGTTCTCGGTCACCTCTTTGAGAACCCGTTTCTGTTCCAGCGGATCGGGCGCTGGTATGACCATCGCCGGCTGGGCGGGTGCGGGCGGAGGCGGTTCCGGCAGGCTCGCCGAGGCGGTCACCAGCAGCTTCAGCGCCGCCACCGTGCGCGGGCCGGCGCCCAATCCCTGCAGATCCTCCACGGTCCTGGCATCCAGCCGGTTGGTCAGCTTGATGCGTTTCACCACGTCGGCCACCTCGTGATCGTCCTGATGCAGTTGGACGGAGCTGCGTATGAAGCTCACCAGTTGCGGCGCGCTCATCTGCCGCTGCTGCGCGAGCGCACTGGAGACGAACGCCGCTCCGAACAAGGCCGCCCATACCAACGCCGATCGCAGCCGGTCCATAAGCCTTATTTTGACGCTTCTTTTTTGGTTTTGGTGGACGGCTCTTTGGTTTTGGCGGAGGCTGGTGCGGACTGTGGTGCGGCCGCCTCGGTCCGCGGCGCCGGCGCGACGGCACGGTTCACCGCCGTCTCCAACAGTGGCGCCATCACGCGGTAGCCTTTCTCGTTGGGATGCAATCCGTCATCGGAGAGATCCTGGCCCATTTGCCCGCTCTGATCGCTGAGCGCATCCGCGTAGTCCAGATACACCAGGCCGCGTTGCGCGCAGAACGCCCTCAGCCAGTCATTCAAGGCGCGGATGAACAGCGGGGGATGCGACGGCGAGCGCTCATAGGACGGATCCACGTTCTTGTGCCAGTCGCTCACCGGCAACACCGACGCGAAAATCACCTTGATCCTCGCCGCCGCGGCCACATCGGCCAGCATCAGGTAGTCGTCCTCGATCGAGGTCAGCGGAATCTCGCGAGCCAGGTCGTTGGTGCCGGCCAGTATCACTACTGCGGAGGGACGCAGATCGATCACGTCCGCCTTCATGCGGCCCAGCATCTGCGACGCCATCTGGCCGCTGATGCCGCGGTTGATGAAATCATGATCCGGAAAATATTCGTTCAGCCGCCACAGGTCCGTGATCGAATCGCCCAGGAACACCACCCTCGGCTTGCCCGGCTGCGGCGGCGGCAGCTTGTGGTTGGCGTCGGCATAGCGGTCCAGATCGAAGATATCGGCGGTAACCAGTTGCGCATCCTTGGTGTCGAGCAGCGCCCGGAAATGCGCGTCCAGCCGCGAGCCGATGTCGCGCACCTCTTGCTGTTGCTGCTGCGCCACCGCCGGGAACGGATACGGCTTGGGGATGGTGTCGGACAGTTGCAGATAGGCGCGCACGTTCATCATCAGCGCGTAGGTGGGGCTGCCGGCGTTGGGATGGAGCTTCAACTGCGTGCAGGCGGCCTTGACGTTCTCGATCACCGGAGCCGCGGCTCGCCCCAGGTCCGGAACGATCACGCCGCCGGCGTCCATCAATTGTGCCGCGCGCACGCACAGCGCGTTCATCTCCATGCTGTTCAACAACGGGGTGTTCAACAGCGGCGTGTTCACCAGCGGGTTCGGAGGCTGCGCGTATAATCCGGCGGCACAGCAGCTCGCGGCAAACACGGACGCAGCAAAAGTTCCCGGTGATCTCATTTTCCCAGCCATCTCATTTATGCTCCTGCTTCTCTAGGATCAGAGTGACGGTGCTGATGGGAAACGCGGTGCGCAGCCGGATTTGCACCGGAAGCTTGCGCGCATCGTCGGTCAGCCACAGCCAGACTTGGCCTTTGCGCGTGTACACCACGCCGTTCATCAAGTCGGCTTCATAGCGGACGGCCTTGAAAACCCCCAGCGGCGTTTTGATATTTTCGCGTTCCTGCGCGGTCACCTTCACCGCCGCGGACTTTCGTCCGTCACTCACCGGAATGTGAGTGGATTGTCCCACGCCCAGGTTCATGGTGCGCAATTTCGCAAACGCCCCCGCCACGTCCGCCACGCAGTTGGGAATCTCCGTGCCGTCCTCTTTCAGAATTTTATTGGTATCCAGATCGCGCTCGACGAAAGAAGCATGGTTGCGGCCGCGGTCATAGTTCACCTCCAACTGATGATGCCGCTTGCCCTCCATCGTTTCCATCTCGCTAGAGGTCGCGCACAGCGAATCTTCGTAGTGGACGCTATAATCGTCGTGAATGTGCATCAGGGTGGATACAATGCCCGCCGACTCCAAATGAATCGAAGTCTGAAACGGCCAGTTTTCGATGGTGACAATCCCGCCGCGAATCAGCCGCCATTCCACGCCCAGAACCAGCCGTTCATCGGGCGGCGGATTGCCTGCGCTGATGCTTTCTGATTGCCCCAGCATCACGCAGCCGGCGGGGATGAGCAAGGCGAGCAGTCCTCCGGTCAAAAACCGGCCGCCGGTCAAAAACCGCATTCCTTATCGAGTGTACACTCAAATCGTGACCCGAATCCCCGGACGCCACTTCGTCCGCAACATGGTGGAGCGCCGCGCCCTGGTGGCGCAATTGGTGCGCCGCGACTTTCACACGCGCTATGTCGGCTCGGCCGGCGGCTGGGCCTGGGGGGTGATCCATCCGCTGGTGCAACTGCTGGTCTGGTACTTCGTTTTCGTGATCTGCCTGAAGGTCAGCCTGCCCGCCGGCGCGGTCACGCAGAGCTATCCCATGTTCCTGTTCTGCGGATTCCTTCCCTGGATGTTGTTCCAGGAAACGGTGACGCGCTCGGCCGGATCCCTGGTGGATCAATCCAACCTGATCACGCGCACGGTGTTCCCGTCCGAGGTTGTCCCGGTCTCCATCTTCCTGTCTTCCTTGATTCACCATTTGATCGGCCTGGGCCTGTTCGTCGTGAGCGCGGTTTTCCTGCTGAAGACCTTGAGCCCGATGCTGCTGCTGTTGCCGCTGTACATGCTTTTTTTGGGATTGCTCGCCGTGGGCGTGGGCTGGATCGTCTCCAGCCTGCACGTGTATTTGCGCGACACCGGCCAAGTGCTGAATGTACTGATGACGCTGTGGTTCTGGCTGACGCCGGTGATGATCCCGGATGAGAGCTTCCCGCGGCGCTTCCGCTTCCTGCTCACCCTGAACCCGATGTCCTGGATGGTGCGCGCCTATCGCTACCGCCTGCTCACCACGGCTTGGCCCGGCTGGAAGGAACTGGCCGTGCTTTCGCTTTCCTCGGCCGCTGTATTCGCCATCGGAGGGCTGTTCTTCCGCCACTTGAAGCGCGGCTTCGCCGACGTGCTCTAGCCCAGGTGAGAAAAGGCCGATCGAGCCGCACGGCGCAGTTCGTCGCCAACCTTCGCGCATTGGGCGATCTTGCTCCCACGGTCGCCGGTTTCTCCGATCCCGTGGCGGAAAAATTTCTCGACCCGCGCTTCCGCCGCGGCGTGGCCCGCATGCGCGCCAGGATCGCCGCCGCGCATGGGGGAAATCCGCTCCCGCGCTGGCTTCGCGGCATGGGCATCTTCAACCAGTTCCGCACGCTGGTGCTGGATCGAGCCGTGCTCGCCGCACTCCCCGCCTCCGGAATCCAATTGGATCAGTTGGTGATCCTCGGCGCGGGGTTCGATAGCCGGGCATGGCGCCTGCCGCACCTGGAAACGACCATCGTCTTCGAAGTCGACCACCCCGATACGCAGACGGTCAAGCGCGAGCGGGCTGCGCGCGTCGAGCCCCGCGCGAAAGAAGTCCGCTTCGTTCCTGCCGACCTTTCGCACGACGATCTCGGCGTGCGGCTGAGAGATTCTGGCTTCTGCGTCGATCTCAAATCCTTCTGGGTTTGGGAAGGCGTCACCATGTACCTGGCGCCACAACAGGTGTTACAGAACCTGCGAGCCATGGCCGCCCTGTCTTCCCCGGGGAGCGGGCTCGCCTTCACCTACATGGGCAAGAAGAACGGCAAAATGCCGAGGAGCCTCCTTCTTGCGTTCATGGGCGAACCGGTCCGCTCCGCCTTCGAACCGGAGGAACTCGCCGCGCTCACGCGGCAGACCGGGTGGCAGACCACCAGCAACACCGGCATCGAAGACTGGCTGCGCGCCTACGCCCCTACGCTGGCTCTAACCGAGCGCAACGTCGGCCTGCAGTGGGGCGAGCGCATCTGGGAAGGACGGGCTGTGACTAACCCTGCTCTTCCGTCCACCTGAGCCCTTTTAAGCCATCGATGCTGGCGGCGTTCTTCGACCGCTCGTACTCGCGGATGCCCGCGGCTCCCTTTTTCTCCGCCCATCGGGCGAGCTGCGTGCGTTGCTCCTGGAACTCGTAGAGCGGCACTCCGAAGCCGCAGGAATCGCTCACGCGCGTAACCTCGACGCGAATGATCGACCGCGTCGGCATCGCCTCCTGACCGAGCTGAAACCGCAACTCTTCGAATCCGGCGTCCTGCGGCTCGATCGCCTCGCCGCGCCCATGCAGCCGCACGATGCGCGGAGCCCCGGTGAACGCGCACAGCATGATGGTGATGCGCCCATTTTCGCGCAGGTGCGCGATAGTCTCGACGCCGCTGCCCGGGTAGTCGGCATAGGCGACCGTCGCCGGCCCCAGCACGCCCAGGCACTCGATTCCCTTGGGCGATACGTTCACGTGCCCGTAGGCTCCAGACGGAGCCGTGGCGACGAAGAACATGTGCTGCGCCTCAATAAACTCGCGCAGCCGGGAGTCGATTTCCGTCAGCAAGCCCATGGCGACTAGGATGACGGCCGAAGCTTGCCGGATGCAAGACGGCCGCCATCGGAGTTCATCTGCGTCCATCTGCGGCCCCATTTCATTCCGATGGCCACGAACCCCGCCGCCCACACCAGCAACAACAACTCCGGCATCCAATCCACGCTCGGCTGCGCCTCACGCTTCATCGCCGGAGCCGCCCGCCAATGAACCTGACTTCCGAGCCCCACTAGCACGGTAAACGGCACGATGAATTTCGCCGACGCCGCCAGCCGCACCGCATACCGCACCTGCGCCCGATTCCTCTTTAGCGCCAGCGTCAGCAGCCACGCCAACCCCGCAAACACTGTCGATTTGCCACAAATGGTTCAGCACGGCTCTACTCCTTGTCCTCAGCCGGAGTCCGCCCCAGCCGCCGCAGAGTCTTTTCCGCTTCCTTCACATCCGCCAGCGTCAGGCTGCCCGATTCGATCAGATGCGCCATGATCGGCTGCCCTCGCCCGCCGAACAATCCCAGCAGGTCGTCGATCAATTTCCGCTCGGCCGCGCCGCGCGAAACCACCGGCTCGAAAATGTGCGCGTTGCTGACCTTCTTCGCCCGCCGCAGCACCTTCTTGAACTCCAGCCGGTACACGGTGGTCTGAATGGTGGTGTAGGCCGGCCGCTCGTCTTCAGGAAACGCCTCCTGAATCTCGCGAATCGACGCCGAGCCCTTGCTCCACAGCGTCTCCATAACCTGCATCTCCAGCCTGGAAAGTTTTCTCGAATTGGCCACGGGCCATGTCTACTACATCTGTGTGTAGTAAGCGAGAGTTTCTCGGGACGAAGGATGTCGACTAAGCCGCAGTGAGAATCAGCGCCTGCAAGCCCCGCGCCTTTCGATAATCCCCGCTATCGCCCGCAGCGCTTCATTGGCTTCGCTCGAGGTGGGGAAGGCCGCGGCGACATCCGGCTCCAGCATAACCACGACTCCTCCAGCCGGATACCGCGATGCGTAGGTGTTGCGCCGGGCGCCGGTGAAATCGTACTCGGGAAGGATCTCGTCCGGACCAACCCGCTTGCTGGCTTTATTTTTCCCAGGCGCCTTCTTCATAACCCCTTCGCTCACGTCGCGTCGCCGGTCGCGCGCTGATGATACGCACTGCCTCGCCTCGATCCACGAACATTACCGCGACTAACCGCCCACTTTTCGAGCGGCCGAGCAGGACAAAACGCGGCTCGTGGGATGAATGCCGCGGATCCGGCACGATGCCGCCCACGGGGTCGGCGAATGCTGTGCCGGCCTCCTCGAAGGAGACGCCATGCTTGACCAGATTGGAGGCAGCCTTTCGCCGGTCCTACTCGAGCTCCAATGCCAAGCTCAATTATAGGCACGGTTGCGACATTACAGGCCGCGCGGCTGGTAGAAATACTCCACGTCCAGCGCCGGAACAGGTCCCGTGTAGGGTGCTGCCTACTCCGCACCTGCGCTGCCCCTCCCCGCCGGTCGTCACGCACCATCCGCCGATATTTATTCCCTGCCCTCTCAACCCCTTGCCGCTTTCCCTCCGCACCGCCCGCCTCCATCCCGCCTACTCTGAACCCGTAGAGTTCTTCCTGGCCAGGGAAGCGTCGCGTTAGGCGGCACAGCTTGTCGTTGTGCCGCTTGACATGTGCGGTGGTACTGAACTTTCGCGGGATAGCAACGATTCGCCCGCGGAAGCAGTGAGGATCGATCCTTGCGAATCCGGCGGTGTCTGTCACAGGCCGCGGGACATCAGAGACAGCACTTAGCGGGCACACGGGAGCGCCTCTTAGCGCATTCCAAAATGTCCGCCAAAGACCGTTGAATCACCGGCGGCCGGCACGCAGCGATGAATAGTCGCGAGCCCCGGCCGCCGCGACGCTCTCCAGCGCCGTAGTGTCTCTGCCCGGCTGCTAAACTAAAGATCGCCCGCCCTTCGAGCATGCTGCACGTCCAGAACGTTTCCAAGCTGTACCGTTTGTATCGCCACCCCTCGGACCGGCTCACCGAGCTCATTCCCTTCGTCAAGCACCATCCGCCCTCGGAATTCTGGGCCCTGCGCGACGTCAATCTCACCGTCGAGCCCGGCGAAGTCCTCGGCGTGGTCGGACCCAACGGCTCGGGCAAAAGCACGCTGCTGCAGATCGTCAGCGGCATCCTCGCCCCCACGCGAGGCCGCGTCATCGCGCGCGGCCGCATCGCTGCTCTGCTCGAATTAGGCGCCGGATTCAATCCCGAATTCACCGGCCGCGAAAACGTGTTCCTCAACGGCGAAATTCTGGGTATTCCGCGCCGCGAAATGGAGCGGATTTTTCCCGGCATCGCCCGCTTCGCCGAAATCGGCTCCTTCATGGAGCGCCCGGTCAAAGAATATTCGAGCGGCATGTACGTCCGCCTCGCATTCTCCACCGCAATCCATGTCGATCCCGAAATTCTGATCGTCGATGAAGCCCTCGCCGTCGGCGACGCCATCTTCGCCAACCGTTGCGTCAAGAAATTTGAGGAGTTGAAGCAGCGCAAGGTCACGGTCCTCTTCGTCTCCCATGACCTCGGCCTGGTCAAGCGCCTCTCCGATCGCGCGGCGCTCATGCTGGACGGCCGTGTCGCCGCCTATGGCTCGCCCAGCGAAGTGGTGAATCGCTACGTCGGCCTGGTGCTGGAGCGCCAGGGCAAGGGCGAGACCGTGGAAGCGACTCCCGGCGGAACTTTTCGACACGGTGATGGCGCGAGTAGAGTTCTCGAAGCCGACCTGCGCGACTCCCGCGGCGCTTCCGTCCGTGGACTGGAGCCCGGCGCTCCGGTCACCATCTACGTCCGCGCGCAGGCCGTGAAGCCGCTCGAAAACCCGGTGGTCGGCGTGCTCATCCGCAACCGCCTCGGCATCGACGTCTTCGGCACCAACACGCGTATTGAAGGCATCGACCTCGGCGTGGTCGCGCCCGGCGAAATCTTCGAAGTCGAGTTCACCTTCGACTGCTTGCTGACGCGCCAGGATTACACGCTGACCGTCGCCACCCAGTACGCCGAAGGCTACAGCCAGGACTGGCTGGACGACGCGCTCTCCTTCACCGTCGCCGACTCGCGCGACGTCGCTGGCCTGGCCAATTTCAAGACCCATGTCGCGTGGCGCAAAGTAGAAAAAGCTGAGTATGAGCACTCTAATCCCTAACGATCGAATCGAAGCCATCCAGGCTGCCCTGCGCGACGAAAAGCTCGATGGCTGGCTGTTCTTCGACCATCATCGCCGCGACCCCATCGCTTACCGGGTGCTCCGTTTCACGCCCGGCTCCATGGTCACGCGCCGCTGGTTCTACTTCATCCCCACGCATGGCGAGCCCCGCGGCCTGGTGCATAAAATCGAAGCGCAGACGCTGGCGCCCCTGCCCGGCCAGCATTCCCTTTACGCCGGATGGAAGGAGCTCATGGATGGCCTGCAGCGCATTCTCAATGGAGCCCATCGCGTCGCCATGCAATATTCGCCCAACTGCCAGGTGCCCTACGTCGCCATGGTGGATGCCGGAACCATCGAATCCGTGCGCGCGCTCGGCGTCAACGTGGTGACCGCGGCGAATCTCATTCAAGTTTTCGAATCGCGCTGGAGCGCCGTACAGCTCGAAACGCACCTGGAAGCCGGCCGCCGCGTCGACCGCATCCGCGCCGAAGCTTTTGCCCGCATCTCCGCCGCCGTTCGAGCCAAGGCCCGCATCACCGAATGGGAGATGCAGCAATTCATTCTCGACCGCTTCGGCAAAGAGGGCCTCTTCACCGACCACGGCCCCGACGTCGCCGTCAACGCCAACGCGTCCAATCCGCATTACGATCCCCAGCAGGACGCCTGCTCCGAGATTCACTCCGGCGATCTGGTGCTGATCGATATGTGGGCCAAGCTGCAGCAGCCCGAAGCCGTGTACTACGACATCACCTGGACCGGCTACTGCGGCGAAAATCCTCCTTCCGACATCCAAAACATTTTCGGCATCGTTCGTAACGCCCGCGACAACGCCATCCAAACCGTTGCCGACGGCGTGTCGCGGAAGCGCGTCTTATGCGGGTATGATGTCGACGACGCTGCCCGCAACCATATTCGCCAGGCCGGCTACGGCGAGTATTTCTTCCATCGCACCGGCCACTCCATCGGCGAAGATGTTCACGGCACCGGCGCAAATATGGACAACCTGGAAACCCACGATGAGCGCCGCATCATCCCCTGGACCTGCTTCTCCATCGAGCCCGGCATCTATCTCCCAAAATTCGGCATCCGCAGCGAAGTAAATGTGTTCGTCGACGATTCCAGCGCCCGCGTGACCGGCGAGATCCAGAACGATATGCTCAGACTATGAAGGTCCGGCGCTTCAGCGAGGCAGCTCCATCGTGAGCGCCTGCTCGATCTTTTCGCGCAACCGCTTCACCTCACCCGGACTGGTCTCGGGAAAAGGCATCGCCCGCCACCACGCGCCCATCTTCCATTCGAAGAAGGTCACGCCGGGCACATCTGCGCTCGAACAATTCCTCGCGCACTGGCTGTAGACGGGCACCCATAAATCGGCGTCGCCGAAGAACGGAATCAGCACGTGGTTCTTGCAATCCGGCTTATCCAGACTGCACCCAAATAACTGCGCCAGGGCCTCGATCTTCTCGCGCGGCGCGGGCTTGCGCTCGGCAATCCCGGGCGGCGGATCGAGCCGAGGTAGAGTCAGCGTCACCAGCTCGGTCTCGAAATCCGTCTCCTTCGGCTTGGGAGGAGTCGCCTGCGGCGCCAGCACCTCTTCAATGAACCGGCCAAATCCCTGCCGCGGCTCCTCGATCGGAAACATGTCGAGGTCCTTGTGCCCGTAGTCTCCGGCCGGGTTCAAGTACATCTGGCACACGCGCAACTCATGCGAGCAAAAGCCGAGCGCCGTGTAGCCAGGCTCTTTCGGCCAGAAGATCAGCAGTGTGACCTGCCTGCCCGGTTGGTATTTGGAGCCCAGCTCGGTCGAGCCCTCCCAATACTGCATCCAGCGCCAGTGCTCGGTGAGCCGCGTCAAATGCGGACTATTCGCTGGGGCTTGCCCCAAGCAGGCCAGCCCGAACGCCACGAAAATAACCGCGCGCGTCACGCAGCCTTCCGCTCTACGACGCCTTCAAGAGGACCACGGTGATGTTATCTGGCCCGCCCCGCTCCTTGGCCGCCGCGATCAGGGCCTGGCACTTCGACTCCAGCGAGCCGTTGCCGCTGAGCACGCGCCGCATCTCGTCCTCGCCGGCCACGCCGTGCAAACCGTCGCTGCACAGCAGCAGCGTGGCTCCCGGAGCCGGCTTGACCAGATAAGTGAGCACGCGCAGTTGCTCGGAGACTCCGATGGCCATGGTCAGCACATGGCGCATAGGGTGGTTCTTCAAGGTCTCTTCCTCGATGCCCAGCCGGCGGCCCACTTCATTCACCCAGGTTTGATCTTCGGTGATCGCCCGCAGCTCGCCGTTCTCGAACAGGTAGGCGCGGCTGTCCCCCACACTGGCGATAAACAGCTCGGCGTCCTTCGACAGCACCGCCACCATGGTGGTGCCCATGCCTTCGAGCGAAGGATCGGCCTGGGCGGCTTCCAGCACGCGCTGGTTGGCCTCGCGAAACCCCTCCGCCAGGGTGGCGCCGCCGCCATCGGCGCCTTTGTGATAGACCTGCTCCCACAGTGTCTCCGTAGCGATCTTGGAGGCGTGTTCGCCCGCCTGCGCTCCGCCCATCCCGTCAGCCACCACATACAGGCCGATGGACGGCGCAATCAGGTAATAGTCTTCGTTGTTGGCGCGGACGCACCCCGGATCGGACGCGCCGAAGGCTTCGAGCATTTGCTTTTCGATTATACAGGGTTTGGGCCGGTTTTCATCGGCTTTGGCGACCCTCCCCGCATTGACACTCGCCACATTGACACTCGCCACTGGGCGCGGTAACTTGTATGCTGTTCGCAAGTCATGGAGGTTTTTCGAATGAACGCAAGATTTCTTCTTGCTGGCGCACTCATAGCGGCAGCCGCTATTCCGCTGGCTGCCCATCACTCCTTCGCCGCCGAATATGACGGCTCGGCGTTGATCACGCTGAAGGGAGTGGTCAGCAAGGTGGAGTGGACCAATCCCCACGCCTATATTTACGTCGACGTCAAGGATGAGAGCGGCAAAGTAACCACCTGGGGCATGGAAGGTTATCCGCCCAACACGCTCACCCGCACGGGCTTCACGCGTCACGTCGTGAGCCAGGGCGATACCATCACCATCACCGGCTACAAGGCCCGCGACAACGCCACCCGCGCCGCTGCCCGCGAGGTCACCACCGATGACGGGAAGAAGTACGAATTTGGTCCTGCGGCGATGGACGCGCCAAAGAGCCCTGGAACGAAACAATGAAGACTCTAGCGCTCGGCCTTCTTGTTTCCGCAGCGGTATTCGCCCAGGCCCCCAAAGCGATTCCCCGCACTGCCGACGGCAAGCCCGATTTCACCGGCGCCTGGCAGGGCGGCGGCGTCAGCCTGTACGGGGAAATCGAGGGCAATACCCGCACCACAGCAGCCATTCCCCAAGCCGCGCAAGCCGGCCGCGGCGGCGGCGGACGAGGCGCTCGCCTGGTCTACAAGCCCGAGTTCGAAGCCAAAGTGCAGGCCGGCCGCGGGACCACCTGGCGCGATGATCCTACCGTCAAGTGCCTGCTCCCCGGCATCCCGCGCATCTACGGCATGCCGATGCCGTTTGAGATTGTGCAAACGCCCAAGCAGGTCGCCGTACTGTTTGAATCCTTCCACGGCTGGCGGCTGATTCCCTTCGGAGGCTCGCACGGCGATCCCGATCCTTCGTTCCTGGGCGATTCCATCGCGAGTTGGGACGGAGACACGATGGTGGTAGATGTGACCGGCTTCAACGGCAAAATCTGGCTGGACGGCGCCGGCCACTTCACCGACGAGCAGCTCCACGTGGTGGAGCGTTACACGCTCAACGGCGACACCATCTCCTATGAAGCCCAGGTCATGGATCCGCCTTTGATGGACAAGCCCTACACCCAGCGCATGACCTTCGTGCGTTTGAAAGAAGGCGAGCGGCCGCGCGAGTACGAGTGCATCGAAAACAACCAGGATCTGGAGCATCTCACCGGGCCGCAGGTCAAGGCCGCCGCGAAATGAGATTGGCGATTCTGCTGCTAGGCGCGATTTCCGCGCTTGCGCAAGATTCGCCGGCATGTGACCGAAGCTGCCTGGAAGGCTTCGTCAATCAATACCTCGACGCGCTGGTGGCGCACAACGCCTTCGGGATGCCTCTGGCGCGCAAAGTCAAGTTCAGCGAGAACGACGTTGTGCTCGACCTCGGCGACGGCGTGTGGAATACCATCACCGGAGCCGGGACCTACAAGCTGATGGTCTCCGACCCGCAATCCGGCCAGGTGGCGGTCATCGCTACGATGCGGGAAAACTCGACGCCCATCGTTCTGGCGGCGCGGCTCAAGATCGAGAATCGCAAGATTGCGGAATTGGAAACCTTGATCAACCGGGGCGCGGCCGCGGCACAATCGCTCGAGCAGGCCAAGCCGGATGCCGCGTTCACCGAGACCGTACCCGCGGCGCAGCGGACCTCGCGCGATGCTCTGATCGCCGCAGCGAATAAATACTTCGACTCCATCGAAAAGGGCTCGGCCGATCCAGCGGCGTTCGATAAGGATTGCGCTCGCGTCGAGAACGGAGCGCAGGCGACGAATCCCTGGGCTCAGGATTGCGCCGGGCAGATCAACACCAAAGTATTGAGCTCAATTCAGCGCGTGTATCCGCGACGGTTTCCGGTCGTAGATGAAGAGCGCCAACTCGTCTTCGGCTTCTTCACCTACCAGCAGCCCGGCGATGTTTTGTCGGTCGAATCTCCGGGCCACGGCATTTACAAATTTCCGGACTCCGCCACGCAGCCCGCCTTCACCGAATCCGCACAGTTGTTCCGCATCAAGGCCGGCAGGATCGCCAAGATGGAATCCTTCACCCTGGGCGTGCCCTACGGCATGCCGAACCCGTTCTTCAAAGACGACTGGAGGAAACCATGAGACCCCTCCTCTGCCTGACGCTTCTCGGATCAACGGCGTTCGCGCAGGGCCGCGGCCCGCAAGGCCCTTGCGACCGGGCGTGTCTCGAAAGCTTCATCAATCAATACCTGGAAGCCCTGGTGGCGCACGACGCCAAGCGGCTCCAGGCCACGCCGGATGTCCGCTTCACCGAGAACGACGTCGAGCTGAAGCTGGGCGAGGGACTGTGGAAGACCGCCAGCGGCCTGGGCACCTACAAGTTGTATTTCGCGGACCCGGCCGCCGGCCAGGTTGCGTTCTTCGGAACCATCCGCGAGAACACTCACCCCGTCTCGATCGTGCTGCGCCTGAAGGTCGACAACCGCCGCATCAGCGAAGCGGAGTCGATCGTCATTCGCGGGGCCGGGACGGCCAACAATCTTGAAAAAGCGGGCTCGCCGGATCCTCTGCTGCTCGAGACTGTTCCGCCGGCGGAGCGGCTGCCGCGCACGGAGCTGGTCGCGAAATCCAATCTCTACTTCGAGGCGATCGAGCAGGGCAACGGCAAGGTCGCGCCCTTTGATCCGAATTGCGAGCGTTTCGAGAACGGCACCAAGACGACTCCCAAGGAGGGCTGCTCCGCGCAGCTCGACACGCACATCTTCGACTACATTCAGAAAATCGCGCCGCGCCGCTTCCTGGTGGTCGATGAGGAGCGGCAGGTGGTGTTCGGCTTCTTCATGTTCAACCACCCCGGCGACATCACTTGGGTGAACTCTCCCGGCGAAGGCCGTCACGAGATGCCGGCCGCGGCCAAGCGACCTTTCAATGTCGACGTGGCCGAAGCCTTCCGCATCAAGAACGGCATGATCCGCAAAGTGGAGGCGCTGATGACCAGCCTTCCCTACGGGATGACCTCGCCGTTTGTCCCCCAACGGGAACCGTAAAACCGCTCGGCCCAGCGGGCTCCCCGGTCGCCGCTCTGGGGCAGAGACCAAACGAGCGCACAGCTTGCGTTGTGCGCGATCTAAAGACTACCGGCTAAAAGCCGGTAGAATCCTTTGGCGACTGAAAGTCGCATTGCGGCTCAAGCCGCCTGAAGCGCTCCCGGCTTAGAGCCGGCTTAAGGCTTGGTGGGCGCGGTGATCTTGAACGACTCGTCGTCTTCGTCCCACCGCTGGTTTTCAATATAGGCTTTGATCGTTGCCTCATCCACCGCGCCCACCGTCGCGCAGAAATATCCTCGCGCCCACATATGTTGCCCCCAGTATTGCTTGCGCAGTTCCGGAAACTCCGCTTGCAGATGTCGAGACGACCGCCCTTTGATGAATTGAGCCAGTTTTGCCGGCGCCAGAATCGGCGGTGCGGCCAACAGCAGATGTATATGGTCCGGCGACACTGCTCCCCGTACGATCACAACCTCCCGCGCGGCACAGATCTGGCGGATCAGGTCGCGCGCACGCTCAGCGATCCTCCCTCTCAGCACCTTCTTCCGGTACTTCGTACACCAGATCATGTGGTACTTCAAATCGAAGACCGCGTGCGCGCTATGCCTGTATTCCGCCATCCTCTCTATTCTCGTAGGGACGCGGCGGCTCAAAGCTGACCGCCTGAAAGGCGGTGGGATTAGACCTGGCGGACGGAGCTAAAAATGGATCCGCGACCGCCTGGGAGCGGGCGTTAGTGCTTTGAGAGGAACTCGAGCACGGCGAGGTTGAACACTTCAGGCTGCTCCCAATACGTCGAGTGCCCGGCTTCCGGAACCACTAACGTTTCCGCGCCTTTCATGTGCTCGGCGAACGTTCGCAGGATCGGCGGAGGGGCGTACATGTCCGCGCCTCCAGTCAACAGAAACACCGGCGGCCGGAGGGTCTCGAGCAGCGCGAACGTAATCCGATTCTTCATGGTCTGCGCCGGAGCGAGTGGGCCTTCCGGCCGGCTGATTTTCTCCAAATCAACCCAGCGCTGAGTCCCTTCCGCATTGCCGGCCCGATACGACGGACCCAGCTCGCGGATCTCCGGCGGCAGTGCGGCAAATGCTGCCGGCCTCAGTCTCTGCCCCAAGGCCACGAAGTCCTCGTCCTGCACGCCGCCGATGGTGTTGGCAATCACCAGGCTGCGCACGCGCTGCGGATAAGACAGCGCGAAATCCAAAGCCACAAACGCTCCGCCCGCGGTCGCCACCAGGTGCACACGATCCAGCTTTAATTGATCGACCAAGCCGAGCAGGTCGTCCGCGCCGGTCCCGGGCTGCGGGCCCGCCGGATCGATCTGCGTGCGGCCCCACCCGCGCCGGTCGTAGGCGATAAACCGGTATCCCATCGCCGTGAACGCGGGAATCTGATACTCCCACACGCGGATGCTGCCGGTGTTGGCGTGCACAAACACGACGGGAACGCCGTTGCCGCCGGAATCGCGGTAGAAAATCCGCGCGCCGGGCACAGCCGCGTAGCCTTCCTTCAAGGACGGCTCGGCGGCGAACAGGCTCATGCTCAGTAAAACCCAAAACACCGCTTGCTTGCGCGCGCGGCTCGGTAGATGCAATGCGTTACTGAGCCGCGACTGCAAAGGAGCGGTTTTTGTCACGGGCATTTAGCTCACATTGAAGACGGTCTTGAAGCCGTAATCCATATGCAGTTGCTGATGGCAATGGAACAGCGTTAATCCCGTTAATTCCGGCGTAAAATCGACATCAATTTTCCGGAATCCTTTGACCACCACGACATCCTTCATAATGCCCGCGGTGGCTTTACCGTGCACGTTAGTCAGCTCGAACGAGTTGCGGTGCAGATGCACCGGATGGGCGTCGTCGGTGCGATTCTCAAACGCCAGCCGATAACGCTTGCCCTTCTGCAGCGCCTTAGGCGTGTCTTTTTCGCTGTACTCCTTGCCGTTCAGCAACCAGTGGTTGAACTGGCCGGTGCCGCCGTTGATTTTGCCGAACGCCAGCGGAATGATTTCATCCGGCATGGGCGCCGTGCGGTCGTCGCCGAAGATGGTGTAGTCCCAGGTTTGCTTGGGCGGCTTGATCCACTGCGGCGCGCCTTTCTTGTCCGCGTACTCGACCACGATGCCGAGGCCGTCGCGCCGGTCATCATCCTTGGGAGTTCCAAAGATCCAGATGCCGGGGTGGTTCATCTCCACCACCACGTCGATGCGCTCCGCCGTGCCCAGTTCCAGCACGTCGACCATCGCCGGCTTCGGCACCGGATTGCCGTCCATCCCCACCACCTGGAAACGATGTCCGGGCAGCGCCAGCTTGATATTCTCGGTCGCGCTGCCGTTCAGGATGTGGAACAGAACGCGTTGGCCTTGTTTTACGCGTACCGGCTCGCCGTAGCCCCACACCTTGCCGTTGATGGTGAACTTCTGATAGCCGATCTCCCAGCCGTTGGGTTTCGGATCCTTGGGAAGATCCGCGGGGGGCTTGCCCATGCCGGGGTCGTCTTCTTCCTCTTCTTCGGTGGTGAAGAACGGCTCCCATTCCTTGGTGGCCAGAAACACTTCCTGATCGTAGGCGCCGGGGTTGTTCTTGGGCTCGACGTAGACGAAGCCGAACTGGCCGCTATAAGTGCCGCGATTCAGGTCGCTCATCGACATCACGTGCGAATGCACGAAGCGCGAGCCGGAAGGCCGCGGCGTCAGCCGGTAGCGCAGCTTCCCGTGCGCGGGCACCATCAGGCTCTGCTCTTCTGCCGCGCCATCGACGTCGGCGGGAATGATCAGGCCGTGCCAATGCACCAGCTCCGGCGTGTCGGTGTCGTTGAACAGGTCCACTGTTACCGTCACGCCCTCCTTAAAACGGACGACCGGGCCGGGAACCGAGCCGTTGTAGCCGATGGTGCTGATGGTGTGGTCCTTGGCGATATCCGCCAGCACGGGCCCGATGCGCAGGGTCACGTCAGCCGGGCCCTGCGGCTCAGTTTCCGCCGCCGGTTTGTTGCTCTGACAGCCGGAAAGCAGCAATGCCCCGCCGGAGACAGCAGCGGCACCGGCCAAAAAGTTCCGCCGGTTGGGCCTTTGATTTAAAAGCGAGTCGGGTAGGGGCAAAGAGCGTCAAAACCTCCGCCACCTATTATGCCCCGATCCGCAGCGGCGTCAATGCCGTTTATGCAGGAGCAGCCCACCCAGCAGTGCGCCCGCCGCGAACACCCCTGCCAGGCGGCCAATGTCGTGATACGGCACAAAGCGGGTACCCGTCTGCGAAATTTCGAGCGCCCCCGCGGGGAAAGCACGCACCCCGCCGCCTCCGCCGCCGCCCTCGGTCTGGCCTTCGCCCGCGGTTTCATGCTTGCCGTGGCCCTGTCCGCCGCCCGCGCCAAATCCGTAGGCAACCTTGGCAACCGGTACAATCGTCTTGCCTTCCGCGTGAATCGGCTCGCCGAACACGGTCTTCACCGAAGCCGCCGAGCCCAGAGACTCCCGCATTTTTTCCAAAATCTCCGTTGCGATCATAGGGACCTCCCGTGATCTAACTGAGCAATTTCGTAACCGCGACGCCTCTATTTATTCGCACCCACGAAATGCACGCGGTCCCGCTCGTTTTCCAGGCACACGTACTCCAGCAGCTCCCATCCGGGCTTGAGCTCGAAGGTGCGGCTCTGCTTCCAGGCGACCGTGTACGCGACCGGATCATCCACGATGACTTCGTACGCCATGGTCGTGGGACCGGTGCGGCGGAATCGCTCGATCAGATGGAGCTTGCCGCTATGCGGATGGCCGGCGGCGTCGAGCGGGTTCTTGTCGTTGATCGCCGTGACGTCGATCTCCAGCGTGTCGCCTTCCCAACGGCCGATGGAGTTGCCCAGCCAGGTGGGATCGAGATCATGCGGATGCTCGCGGCCGTTCATCGGAATGGAGCGGAAGGCAGCCCAGGCTTCATAGAGGATCACCACCCGCTGCGGCGTCTGGACGATTTCGATAGGATCTCCGGTGTTGAGCAAGCGCGAGACGCCGGGAGGCAGACACGGATGTGCGGTGCCTGTGAAGGCGGCGAAAGCCGCTTTGCCCCAGGGAGTGAGCTCGGCCGCGGTGCCCGAGGTGAGATCGGGCGTGTAGGGGCCCAGCCAGACTCCGTTAAGGTCGCCGCGCCACGCGGCCGCCGTTTGCCCTGTGCAGCGGGTCACTAAAAACAAAACCAGGGCTAAATGTTTCACGTCACCTGATGCCTGCTTACTTGATACCAATCAGGTGCTGGCGGTCCTTCTCGTTCTCCAGGCAGACGTATTCCATCAGCTCCCATCCCGGCTTGAGCTGGAACACGCGGCTCTGCTTCCACGGCGCGGTGTAGGCGACGGGATCGTCGACGGTGACCTCGTAAGACATCGTAGTAGGACCGGTGCGCCGGAGCTTCTCCACCAAGTGCAGCTTGTCACTGTGGGGATGGCCGTTGGTGTCGAGCGCCGTCTTGTCGTTCAGTCCGGTGATGTCGATCACCAGAGTGTCTCCGTCCCAATGCCCGACCGAATTGCCGAGCCAGGTGGGATCGAGGTTCTTGGGGTGGTCCCGGCCGTCTGTTGGGATGGAGCGGAACACGGCCCAGGATTCATACAGAATCACCACGCGATCCTTGGTCTGCACGATCTGGATCGGGTCCGGCGCGTTGGCCTGGCGGGTGACGCCGACCGGCAGGCAGGGATCGGTGGTGCCGTTGAAATGGTCGAAAGCGGTCTTGCCCCAGGGCGTGAGCTCGGCCGTAGTGGCACGGGTGAGGTCCGGAGTGTAGGGGCCTTGCCATGTGCCGGTGAGGTCGCCCTGCCAAACTGGAGCTGTTCCGGATTGAGCGGCCGCCCCGGCCGCCACGACCATCAATCCAAGCAACGTTGGCACGCCATGTTTCATAGAATCTTTCTCCCCTTTTGCGCCCCATCTTATCGCAACGGGCCCGCAATCGCGCGACGGCTACAGAGCACCCAGGAAACTCTCGCCCTTGGCGATACTGGTGCCGAAATTTTCCGCCACGGTCTGGCCTAAATCCGACAACGTCGCGCGAGTGCCGAGGTTGACCCCTCCATGGGCGTGCTTGCCGTAGACCAGCACGGGGACGTATTCGCGGGAGTGGTCAGTGGAGGGGGTGGTGGGATCGCAGCCGTGGTCGGCGGTGAGGATCAGCAGGTCGCGGTCGCGCAGCTTTGCTTCCAGCCCGGGCAGCCACGCGTCTACTTCTTCAAGCGCGCGTCCGTAGCCTTCGACATCGTTGCGATGGCCGTACAGCATGTCGAAATCGACTAGGTTGGCGAAGATCAATCCGGCGTTCGACTCCTCCACGGCTTCAAGAATCTTCCCCATTCCATCAGCATTATTCTTGGTCGATTCCGTTTCCCGAATTCCCCGCCCTAAATACACATCGAATATTTTGCCAATAGCCAGGATTTCCACGCGGCGCTCCGCCAATTTATCCAGCAGCATGCCCTTGGGAGGAGGCACGGCGTAATCGTGGCGATTGGGAGTGCGGGTGAAATGGCCGGGCTCGCCCAGGAACGGACGCGCGATCACGCGCCCCACTTCATACGGCCCGCGCAGGATTTCGCGCGCGGTTTCGCAGATCTTGTACAGCTCGAACAGCGGGATCACTTCCTCGTGCGCAGCCACTTGAAAGACGCTGTCGGCGGAGGTATAAACAATCGGCGAGCCGGTGCGCACATGCTCCTCGCCCAGTTCCTTGAGAATCTCCGTGCCGGAGGCGGCTTTATTGCCGAGGGTGTTGCGCCCGATGCGGCGCTCGAACGGCTCCATCACCTCGCGCGGGAACCCGTTCGGAAATAACGGAAACGGTTTTTCGAGATGAATGCCGGCCATTTCCCAATGGCCCGTGGTGGTGTCTTTTCCGGGCGAAGCGAGCGCAGCTTTGCCATAAGCGGCCAGAGGCTTCATGGCCGACGCCAGCCCGGTGAGCGCCTTGATGTTGGCCAACCCGAGCCGGCACAGATTCGGCAGCTTCAAAGGCTTTCCCCGTTCGGCGAGCACGCGAGCCATGTTGCCCAAGGTGTCGCTGCCTTTGTCGCCGTAGGCCTCGGCGTCCGGCATCTCGCCGATGCCGCAGCTATCCAGCACCACCCAAACAATTCGATCGAATTTGTTCACCGCTTTATTTTAGGCGACAGGCCGCCGCCCCGGCTGGGTTGAATGCCGTGATCTGAAGCGTCCCGTTGGCTGCTGAGCTACCGCATCGACAGGTTGCTTAAGCACCGCATGCCAGGGTTGCGATCCTGAAGAAGGCTCGACGCAACCGCTCCCGGCCCAGGGGGCACCCCGTCGCGGCTCGGTTTGCTGCAACCACGCTGGTGCATTTCCGAGCCGCGCGCGCCAGCAAGCGGTCTCCTTATTTTGCCGTGGCCGAGGCCGGATCGGCCAGCGCCCCGTCGATGCGCTCGATCAGGTCGTCTTTGAAATGGTCGGGAGCGAATCCGTTCATGCGGCTGTAGACGACTCCTTTTTTATCCAGCACGATGGTGGTGGGAATCTGCGAAACGCCCAGCACACGCTGCAGGCCGTCGTCGAAGTAGACGTGCTTGTCCCACATTTGCGACTCAAGGAAGGGCGCGACCACACTGTGATCCTCGTCGGTTGACAGCGGCAGGAACGCCACGTCCTTGCGCCCCTCGTAATGTTTCATCACCTCGCCGTAAACGCCGTGCTGGACCCGGCACGGGACGCACCAGGTGGCCCAGAAATCCAGCACCAGCACCTTGCCTTGGAAGCTGGACATCTGCAGCTTGTTGCCGTCCAAGCCGGTGATGGTGAACTCGGAAACGCTGTGCGCGGCGCCGTTGGGGTCCAACGCGAGCAGCTTCTTCTGACGCAACTCGACCGCGGAAGACGCCCGGTCATAGGCGGCCAGAATCTCGTCGCCGAGTCCCTTCTCCGAAGCGTGCGTCTTCTTCCAAAGCTCGCCCAGCCGCAGCCGGTCGGCCATGAGATCGGAGTTCTTGGAGCGCGTGTCGGGAATGATGAACGCCTCGGCCAGGCGCTCGATGGCTTCCTGGTCGCGGTCCAGCCGCAGAAGCGCCTCCGCCACGGCGCGAGCGGTTTCCTCGCCGGGATAAACCGAGTAAGCCCGCTGCATCATGCGCAGGCTTTCTTCGTTGTCGTTGAGGATGACGCGCGCGCGGCCCTGCGTCATCAGCGCGCGGGCGTCGGCGCGGTCGCGCTCCTCTTGAATCTTGGGCGCATCGGGACCCTGCGGCGGCGCCATGCCCTCGATCAGATCCTCGAGCGTGCGCGCGTACTTCTGCGCCTTCTCGGCGTTGTCCCGCCCTCCCATCTCGACCAGCGCACGAGAGACGGCGTCGAGCGAGACCACGTCATCCGGCGTGTGCTCCAGCACCTTTTCGCCGTACTTCACGATCCTGGGATTGTCGTGATTTTCGATGGAGGCTTTGGTGAGATTGAGCTCGATGTCGGGGCGGTAATTAGTGTTCGGGTATTTGAGCAGGAAGGCTTCGAAGACGCGCACCAGGTCCAGCGTGGAGTTGGATCCTTCGTTGACGGCGTGCATCAGCTCGGCCTGCTCGGTGTCGGAAGGAGGAGGCAGGGCCGGAGGCGGCACTGGTGGAAATACTGCCGGCACGGGCGTGGACGTTGCCGTGGGGGGCAGTGTCAACTGGACCCCGTCTTGCGCGAAGGCGAACGCAGCGGTAAGCAGAAGCGAGGCCAGACGCAGAGTCAATTCTTATTTGCTCCGTCTGCCTTAGCTCCGTCCGGCTTAGTTCCGGTCTGGTTTACTCCACGCCCGGACGGCTTCGGCCAGCTCCGCAGCGCGCTCCCGGGCGATGTGGACATAGGAGTCGTCGCCGGCCACGCGGTCAAACAGCGGCAGGAACTGCGGCGTGCCCACCAGCTTCTGACCGGTCCACAAATCCGTGATTTTCAGCAGCGCATCATTGACGCCGAGCTTGTCGTGGCGCACCGCGCGATTCAGCTCCGCGTAGGCCCGCTCACTATCGGTGATCTCCTCGAAGCAGTTCCAGAGCTGCTGGGCGCTGGGATCGGCCGAGTAATTGAAGGTAGCCTGGCCGGCGTCATTGCCGTCCTGCCAGCGGAAGGTCTTAGCGCCCATGTTGGCCACCTTCATTCCGCTCTCCAGGTTCTTCTTAAAATGACCCAGCTTGACCGCCAGGTTGAAAACAATGTCAGTGAACTGGGGCTCCAGTTGGAAGGTATCGGGCGAATCGTCGTCGGGAGTTTCCGTGTAGGTGACCATGCCTCCTCGGTCGATCGAGATCGACACGAATTCGGGGTCGGAGCCGGGAAATTTCTTGGTGTAGGTCACCCGTTCGCCGCTCGGAGCCGCAGCGGGAGCCGCGTCTTGCGCATACGCGACGGCCGCATAAGCGACCACCAACATCGAGAATAGAAACGCGCGACGCATGCTCACCGCACTCCTTGGGCTCGCGCGCCTGCGCCCGACGTTATATTACCGGATGTCGCGTGACAGATCGCAATGGCGATCGCGTCGGAGACGTCTTCGGTTTCCAGCACCTGCTCGCACCCGGTCAGGACCCGGACCATCCGGCTAACCTGGTGCTTCTCGGCGCGCCCATAGCCCACCACACTGTTCTTGACCTCCAGCGGGGAATACTCGCCCAGCGCCACGCGAGCCTCGGCGATGGCCAGCAGCGCCACGCCGCGCACATGCGCCAGGCGCAGCGCGGTGCGGACGTTCTGCGAGTAAAACACCTCTTCGACCGCGGCGGCGTCGGGCTGGTGCTGCGCCAGGACGGCGCGCAACGCCAGGGCAATTTCGCAAAGGCGGGCTTCGAGGGGATCTTTGGATGAAGTGCGGATCACTCCATGCGCCATGACGCTGTGGCTGCGGCCGTCGCTGGAGATCACACCCCAGCCGGTGCGTTCGGTCCCGCAGTCGATTCCGAGGATGCGCACGCTAACAAGCTCCCGCGGACAGGGTTCTTCAGGAAGCCAGGGCTTCCAGTTCCTTCTCGTCGATGTCGAAATTGGAATACACGTTCTGCACATCGTCGTGTTCTTCCAGGGCCTCGCTCAGCCGCAGCATCGCCGCGGCGTTCTTGCCTTCCAGCTTCATCAGATTCTTGGGGACCATGGCGATCTGCGCTTCCATGGTCGGAATTTTGGCCTTTTCGAGCGCAGCCAGGACGGCTTCGTGATTCTCCGGAGGCGACAGCACTTCCCAGGTATCGCCGTCATTGCGCAGGTCGTCCGCGCCGGCTTCCAGCACCAGATCCATCAACTGATCTTCGGTGGCCTTGTCGCCCTCAATCAGGATCTGGCTCTTGCGCTCGAACATCCAGGCGACGCTGCCCTGCTCCCCCATGTTGCCGCCGTTCTTGGAGAACATGTGGCGGATCTCGCTGACGGTGCGGTTGCGGTTATCGGTGGCCACATTCACCAGCACGGCTGCGCCGCCGGGACCGTAGCCTTCGAACATGATTTCGTCGATCTGGCCGCCTTCCAGCTCGCCGGTGCCGCGCATGATGGCGCGTTTGATGTTGTCGGCGGGCATGCTGACGGCCTTGGCCGCAACTACGGCGGTGCGCAGACGCGGATTCATGGCAGGATCGCCGCCGCTGCGCGCAGCAATCATGATTTCCTTGATCACGCGGGTGAAGATTTTACCGCGCTTGGCGTCGAGCGCGCCCTTTTTGTGCTTGATCGTCGCCCACTTTGAATGACCAGACATACAAGAATCTCCCGTTCCACGGAGAACTGAGCTGGAGCGGCCTAGTCCGCTCCACAAGTGACCTCGGGGAACTAACTTTTGAGGATATCATGGGCGTCGCTCGCTTTGCCTCTATGCGGCGCAGTCCGTTACACCAAGCTGAGCCGCGACCGCAGGGAGCGGGGTTCGGTCATTCGTCGCAGGAAACCGCTCTGGTCGCGGCTCCGCCTGCCGCAGGAGGCTTCTGCTATTCTGAGTGCAGGTGGAAGCAGGCCTATGAATCGTCGTTTTCAACTTGGGATCGTTGCGTTTTCGACTGGCGTTGTGGCGCTTCTTTTGGTAGGCGCCGTACGTGGAGGAGGAACCAACGATTCGACCTACACGCATATCCAGGTTTATTCGGAAGTTCTCTCGCGCATTCAGACGCAGTACGTGGAAGCGCCGGACATGAAGGCGGTTACCCTTGGCAGCGTCACCGGGATGCTGGAAGCCATTGACCCCTACGCCAGCTACCTGGACGCGAACCAATATAAGCAGTACACGGCGTCGAAGAGCAAGAACCCGGCCAGCGTCGGCCTGATTCTGTCGAAGCGTTACGATTCGGTGGCGGTCATCGACGCGGTTCCGGGTTCGCCCGCCGATAAGGCCGGCCTGACCACGGGCGACATCATCGAATCCATAAACAATGTAGCCACGCGGCTGATGCCTCTGGCCTTCGCCGAGATCCTGCTGCAGGGCGATCCCGGCACTACGGTAGAACTGAGCGTTCTGCGCACGGTGCGCTCCGATCCGCAGAAGATCACGCTGACGCGGGCCGCGATTACGGTTCCCGGGGTCAGCTCGCGCATGATCACGGATCAGGGCGACGCGATAGGATATGTTTCCACCGTGATGGTGAACGCTGACACCGTGAAGCAGATCGCGCAGAGAGTGCAGGATCTGGACCGGCAGGGCGCCAAGCGCTTCATCCTGGATCTGCGCCGGTCCTGCGAAGGCTCGCCGGAAGACGGCGTCGCGCTGGCGAATCTGTTTATGGATAAGGGCCTCATCGGCTACACCCTGGGCCAGAAGATGCCGCGCCAGGACTTCCAGGCCGTGGCCTCGCGGGACATCACCAACAAGCCGCTGGTGGTGCTGACCAATCGCGCCACCGCGAACGGAGCCGAAGTGGCCGCGGCCGCGCTTCTGGAATCCAAGCGCGCCGAAGTGGTGGGCGAACGCACCTATGGCGACGCCGCCATTCGGAAAGCCGTGAATCTGGATGACGGCAGCGCCGTGATCCTCTCGGTGGCCAAGTATTACGGCCCGGACGGCAAGGCGATTCAGGATAACTCGGTGATGCCCTCGACGCCGCAACTGCAGGCCGAGATCCAGGCGGATATCGACGTCGACGACACCGACACCGCGCCCCCTCCTCCGCCCGCCAACGGTCCCGATCTGATCCTGCAGAAGGGTGAAGAAGTGATCAAGAAGGTTGCGGTCAATTAAGCACTGAGTTCAGCCAAGCCGTGCCCATCTACGAATATCGCTGCGGCAAGTGCCGCAAAGTCTTCGAGGTCCTGCAGAAGTTCTCCGACCCGCCGCTGAAGCGCCACAAGGACTGCGGCGGAACGGTTGAGCGGCTGGTGTCTCAATCCAGCTTCCAGCTCAAAGGCGGCGGCTGGTACGCCAGCGGCTACGCCAAGGAAGCGCCCAAGCCGGAGAAATCCTCTGACGCCAAGGCCGAGTCTGCGGCCAACGGGGCTTCCGACTCCAAAGCCGAGTCCAAGGCGGATTCGAAGGGCGGCTCGAAAGCCGAGACCAAAACCGAGTCGAAGGCCGAGAGTAAGTCCGAGACGAAATCGGACAGCAAGGCAGCGGCAAAAGAGAAGCCGTCCAAGTCCAAATCCAAGGAATAGCGCCTTACCGTTCCGCCAGGAGGGCGATCGCTGTGCGTCGCAGCTCCGGCGATGGATCGGACTGGGCGACGTCGAAAAGCTTCTGCTCCGCTCTTGAGTCGCTGGATTCCGCAATCTGGCTCAGGATCGTTTGCTTCACCTGCACGTTGGTCTCATGGTCGTATATGGAGACCATCGCGTCGAAGGACTGCCCCTGCCCGGCGAGATGGCTGATGGCGATACGGCGCAGTTCGAGGTGCGAATCGCCGCGAGCCACGGATGCAATTTTTGCCGCGGCTTTCGGATTGTCCGAATCGGCGAGGTAGCCGAGCACGATGCGCGCGTCCTCAAGGTCGCCCGCAGCCTCGTATTTGTCGAACAGCGCGATCAACGGATCGACATTGCGGGTGGACGCCGGCTTGGCGCCCGCTCGTGCTTGCGAAGCTTGAGCTTGGACGGCTTGGGCTTGGGCAGCTAGGACCTGCGCCTGGGCAGCTTGGGCGGCCGCCCGATTCTGCTCCGCGCGGCTTTGTCTGAGCTGGTCCATGGCTTGGGTCAGCTCGTCCATTTGGACACGGAGGCGCTCGTCAAGCGCGGCCACGTCTCTCTGGATTTCCAAGCCGATTCCGTTGCCGATTCCGTTGCCGATTCCGTTGCCGACGCCTTGCCCGATTCCCTGCCCGCCGCCATACCCGCCGCCTTGTCCGGCATGCGCCCCGGGGGCTTGCTCGGCGATCGCGAGAGGCTTAGAGGGCGCAGGCTCGGGATTTGGTGCGGGTTCTGGCTTCAGAGCGGGAGCATTTTGATTTTCAGACGCTGGGGCCTCGGCCGCTGTGGGCGCGGGCGCCGGATTCTGCGGCGCGGCGTTGACTGAGCGCAGCATCGGCACGGCGGCGATCACAACGATGAGCAGAGCCGCGGCGATGGCGCCGAGCGGCCTCGCTACGCGGGCCCGGCGTCTGGGCTGACCGGTCAAGCGGCGGATGCGTTCGAGAAGGTCGCCTCCGCTCGCCCCGAGTGCAGGATGGGGCATGCTTCCGGGCATTAGGCTGCGTAACTCTTCGAGCCTGGTAAGAGCCCCGGCGTACACCATCACATCGCCGCAAGCCGCTACAGCGAGATCATCGGCGCAGTGCTCGCGTTCGCGGCGGATCTGACGGCCCACCCACCACACCACCGGATGGTAGAACAGCAGCGTCTCGACGAAGGACTGGAGCAGGTTGATCACATAGTCATGGCGGCGCACATGCGCCAGCTCATGCGCCAGGATGGCGCGTAACTGGGATTCGTCGAGGCCAGTGATCGCGGTGAGCGGCAGCAGAATCACGGGCCGGAACCAACCCATCACGGCCGGCACTTCTCCGGCGAGCGTGGCGCAGATCCGCACCGGCCGCGAGATTCGAAGCCGGACCTTCAGGCTCTCCAGCATTTCGATCCAGGCGGGGTTCAGCGGTTCGGACGGCTGGCGCTGCAGGCGGCGGACGCGCAACCATCCTGCGGCGGAATAGAGCGCGAGAGCGAGCACTCCGGCGAGCCACAGGCAGACGGCCCAACCGGAGAGATCGAGTTGAATGAAGATTGGAGCGCTGGCGTTGGCTGGAAGAACCCCCGCGGGAAGGATGGCGGGCGGAGCCAGCGGCGGGAGCCGGCTCCAGAGTTGCGGAACAGGCTCGCCGGATGCGGGATAGCGCTGGAAGCCGGTCTCCAGTAAGACGGTCGCTACGAAGCAGACGGGCATCGCCAGCATCGTCAGGCACGCGGCGGCGTAGCGCAGGCGCGCGCGGGCCGGGCCGATGAGCGAGTTCAAGAGCAGGAGCAGGGCTGCGAGCAGAGCTCCCTGCCAGAGGAAGTGCGCCAGGGAGCGAGCCAGGGCATCGGTGAGGGGGTGGTTCAGGATCGCCATGCAGGAATTATGCTACGAACGGATTCGTAAAGTCAACGAATATTTTCGTAGCGTACCGGGGCGAGGCCGAAATCCTCAGAACATGCGCGCTTGGCGCGCTAGGGTCCCGACCGAGCCCAGGTTGGAGATGCTAAAGCTGAACAGGGTAGAGTGTTCATCGCGGGTGCCGTAGGAGAAGCGGCGATACTGCACCGTGAAGCCGCAGCAATCGGTGTTGTAGCTGACCTGCGACGACATGTATTCCAGCACGCCCTGGTTGATGTCGTAGAACATGCTGGCGCCGTAGCTCAACCCCTTCTTGTTCTGGTTGCCGTAGGTGACCTGCGCGCGCAACTGGTCGGTGTTGGCAAGCAGGATGGGGTCGGTACGGACGCGGGTCTCGCCGGCGGAGAAGCTGAACAGGTTCAAGCGGTAGCTGGCGTTGATGCCGGTGTCGGTGAATTCGTGGCGCACCGGGTCCCACTCCGTGCGGTAATCCAGGCTGACTTTGGTTTGCAGGCGCAGCGCGCTCACTACCGGCGATTGATTCCGCGGCCCGGTCAGGAAGGTATATCCGGTCAAATCCGTGACGCTCTCGACGATGTTGGGCTGCCCGGGCAAGACCGCGCCGCCGAAGGTCGGATTGAAGTACCGGTCGTAATAGAGAGTCCAGTCAAGCAGGTCCGAGACCGTGCCGTTCTTATCCTTGGCCAGCAGGCGGTTGGCGACGGAGAACTCGACCTGGTTGGTGTCGGAGAGCAGCTCCGTCTGGTCGAAGCGGACGATCTGGTTGAAGTCGTCGATGCCGCCGACGTAGCGGTAGGTGACCCGCGGCTCGATGACGTGCTTGACCTTTTCGCCCATCCAGGAAGGCGCCTTGTAGATCCGCTCGAGCGAGGGCAGCACGATATCGACTTGCGCGTCTTCGGCGTTGCGCCACAGGTTGGAGCCGGTGACGATGTCCTGGCCCGACGCCAGGCCCGCCTGGCTGAAGCTGGATCCGTAGAAGGTTTCGTGAAGCTGCAGGCTGGGCGTGATGAAGATGCCCATGAAGTGAAGCGAGGTGGTCACGCCCGGAACCATGTTGCTGCGCGGCACGAACTGGCGCGTCTGATAATCCGGCTCGGTCCGATACAACATGCCGGTGGAGGAATCGAAGGAGAACCACAGCGGCAGACCGAAGAGCTGGTGCTCGCGGACCACGAAGTCGCCTTCGGGCAGCTTGCGCACTTCGAGGGAATCGCCCTGGGTGGCGCTGAGGAAGTTGACGTCGCGATCCAAGGCGAAGGTGACGCCGTAATCTCCCCAGTGCTTGTCGACGAAACCGACGGAATCCGTCTGGGTATAAACGGCCTCGGTAATGGTCAGGGAGAACTGGGAGCGATAAGCAAAGGAAGAGAGATAATCCAGATGGCCGTGGAACTCCCAGCCGCCGCCCAGGTTTGATTTTCCGTCGGCCAAAAGATAGAAGCCGCTGGCGGAGATCGACGGGTTCGTGCTCTTGTTGTCCAGTCCGTTGACGGTGAGGTCAAAGGCCGTGGAATCACTCACCTTGCCGCGAAACTCGGCGTTGTGCTGGAGCCCCACGTTGGAGAAGTAGGTTCCCTCGTAGGTAAGGTCGTAACTGCGGCTGATGGCCCAGTAATAGCCGGCGTCGACAAAATATCCTTTGAGCGTGTTGGTGCCGCCGCTGGGCAGCAGGAGACCGCTATGCCTCGGGTGTTTCTCCAGCCGTTTGCGGAAGATAGGGAGATACATCAAAGGCAGCCTTTTGACGTAGAACCAGGACTTGTGGGCCACAGCGTGGTCGCGCGGGTAGATCTCGAAGAGGCTGCCGCGCAGGGTCCACCACGGGTTGGGGAGGGTGCAGTCGGTGAGGAAGCCCTGGTGCAGGACGTATTCGTCGCCGATTTTTTCGGCCCACTTGGCCTGGAAGTAGAACGGGTTGGTAGTAGTCAACAGGCCGGGCCGGGTGTCGACGCGGAAGGGGGCCGAGCCGGAAACATTGTAAAACTTCCCCGTCTCTTCGTCTTTGTGCGCGTAATATTCGACCTTGTCGGCGTACAGCTTCTCCTGGGTGACAAAGTTCTGATACTCCACCTTACCCCGCGCTTCCACGTAGCCGGTTTCCTTGTTGTAGTCGATCTCGTCGGCGCGCAGTTCGGAATCGGTAGTCTCGAGACGGTGACGGCCCCGCAGGTAGATCCAGTCGCCCGACTGCGTGTCGGTGCAAACCGGCTCAGTCACGCACATGGAAGTATTGAGCACGTATTCCTGGGAGGGCGCGTCAGGACGCGGAACCACGACCGCCTGATTCGGATTGGGCGGAGGCGTCAGCGGGGCGGCCGCAGACGGGGGTGGTAAAGAGGGGGTATAGGTTTGAGCGCCTAACCTCATGACCAGGGAGAAGAAGATCAGCAGGCGGGGGAAATAAAGTTCGTGACAAATCCAGCCGAATATGGTACGAAAGGAGAGGCCCTTCAGGTACGGAAGATCTAACGAGAGTACTATCCGGGCCTGCGTGGGGACTCAACCGAGCACGGTAGCAGACGCGAGTAGAGACAGTCAAGACGGGTAATTTTCGAAGGTCGGATCGAATCTCAAATGGAGATCCAATGCCGGTATTGCCGGGCCAGGAACGACGCGGAGGAGCATCGCTGCGCGCGCTGCGGACGGCGTCTGCACTTAGCCGCGCCGCAGCCCGGCCCTGAGCTGTATCCACTGGCCTCTTCCTCCTCGTCTTCCGGCATGACGGCTACGGCGACGGCACGCGCACTGGAGAATTTTCCTGAGCAATCCGGTTTACCTGAGCAAGTCAAGGCGCAGCCTGAGCCCACGCTTGCGCCAGCCCCGCAAATCAAGATCAACTACCAGCCCTCGCTTTTCCGCGAAGGTGTTGGCGCTCCTAAGCTAATTCCGATTCCCACGCTGAGTCCGCTGCGCCCGGAGACGCGGGAAGTATCCCCGGTCCGGCGGGTTCCGGCTCGTCCGGCAGCGCGCCCCCGGCGTGCCGTGGATTCACAGTCGGCCCTCCACTTCCCGGATGTGGAAAGGGATGCGGTGCGCACCAGTCCGGGCGACACCATCTTTTGCGAGGCTCCCGTGGCTTTGCCCGTGCATCGGATCATGGCCGCTGTGGTGGATACCGCCTGGGTGCTGATCGCGCTGGGGATTTTCGCTCTCACCACCTTCTGGGGCGCGAACATCGTCGGGGCGGACCTGGTCATCGACAGGCACACGGCGCCGTTCCTGATTGCGGTGGGCCTGATCATCGCCGGGTTTTATCGCTCTCTGTGGTATTTCACCAACGCCGACAGCCCGGGTATGTCCTTCGCCGGGCTGCAACTGGTGGATTTCGACGGCCGCCGTCCGGATCGGGAACAGCGCGCACTGCGCCAGATTGCGAGTCTGCTGAGCCTGGTGGCCGCCGGCCTCGGCTTGGTGTGGGCGCTGGTGGACGAGGAAAGCCTCACCTGGCACGACCACATTTCGAAGACGTTCCCGACAGCGGGCTAAGAACCCGCTTCCTCCGGGCGCGGCTCAGTGTCGAGTTTGCTCGCATACGCAGCTTCGGAGCCGCGACCAAACCGGTCGCTAGTGTGAAGCGGCCCGCTCTACCGGCGCCGGTGCCCCATACAACCGCCGGTACATCTCCCGATTGCGCAGCACGCCCTGAACGTAGCCCCGGGTTTCGGTAAAGGGAATGGTCTCGATGAACTCAGCCGGTTCGCGGAAATCGCCCCAGGTGAGCCAGGCGCGGGCATGCGTCAATCCGGCGTCGTAGGCGGCCAGCGCGGCGTCTTCGCGCCCTCCCACCGACCCCAGCAGCGACCTGAAGTAATACGTCCCCAACTGCAAGTTCATGCGCGGCTGAAACAGCGCGGCGGCGCTGTAGGTGGTGAGCTTGAGGCGGCGGCTGAGATCGCGGCCTGTTGTAGGTTCAATCTGGGTGAGTCCGCGAGCGCCGGCCGGAGAAACGGCTTTCGGATTGAACTCCGACTCCTGCCGGATCAGCCCCGCCACTAAAAACGGATCCAGGCCATTTTGTTTCGCGTAGGTTTCCACATCGGTGCGGAACGGCAGCGGAAACGCGAGAGTCCAGAACTGGCGCGGCGCCGATTCCACGGGAACGTAGAGATAGCCGCCGGCGTAGGACTTGATGACGTGCAGCGCCTGGTCGGGTTTGCCCGCCAAGAGCGAGCCGAGCTGCATCGCTAGGAGGTAGGGCTGCTCGTCCGTGACGCTACTTGAAGAAGACGCCGCGGTTCTCGCGCCATAGCGCAGTTCCTGCTCGGCCCAATCGTTCAAGCCGGCTTGCTGGAGCAGCCTGGCCCGTTCGATGCGGGCCGAGGCAGCCGGGCCGGGAGTAAAGTTTTTGATGCGGACGCGCTCAGTGAAAGCGATGCTGTGCAGAAACTCGTGGACCGGTGCGGAAGCGGCTCCCAGACCGATTTTCGAGAGGCGGTCGCGCGCCAGCATCGCGTAATACTGATTGGGATACTGGCCGGCGATCTCGCCGTAATAGGTCGCGGCCGCGCTCGAATCATGCGCTTCCTCGGCCAGCCTGCCCAGGAAATACATTGCCGCGGAGGCCGTTTCGGCCGCAGGGAAAAGCCGCAGATGCGCACGCAGCATGTCGGCCGAGTCCGCGCGGCGGCGGATGTAGTGGCTCCAGACCACGTGCCAGTGGCACACCGGCGCCTCGGGATCCTTGGGGAAGGTTTCGTAGCAGGCGCGATAGAGCGGCTCATAGGCGTCCATCTGGTTGGTGATCAGATAGCGGTTGGCCGCGACCAGCAGCGAGTCCAAACGCCACTGCGAGTTGGGATACAAGTGCGCCAGCCGGTCCAGATGCTGGTCTGACTCGTCCTGATTATTGAGCCGGCGGTCGCACTGCACCAGATAATAGAGCCGCTCAGCGTCTACGGCCGGTGAGAGCGATTCCACCTCGCTCAGTTCGCGGTGGGCCGCGACGGTGTCGTTCGCTTCGTAATCGGCGACGCCCAGGCGCACGCGGGCCAGGTCGCGGTCCGCGCCGCCGAGCTGCGGGATCATCTCCTCCAGCTCCTTGCGCACGGTTTTCGCTTGCCCCGCCTGAACCAGCTTGTGCGCGCGAGTCAACATGGCTTCGGGCAAGACTGGCGGGTAGTTCGCGTCCAGGGCTGTGCGCAGCCGCGCCAGCTCGGCTCCGGCAAGGGCGGCGCCGGCGGAGGCCGGGTAATTGTAGTAGACGCGCTGGTTGTAGATCGCCGCGCTCACCTGGTCGCCGGCGGCGGCGAAGGCTTGCGCCAGCAGGAGATCGGTTTGAGGCTGAGCCAGCGCTGCGTAGTTCTTGCGCAGGATGTCCACGGCGTCCTTGGGGGCGGAGTTCAGCATCAAGGCTTGGGCGGCCAGCAGGGTGGAGCTCGACTGCAGCGGAGAGGCCGGGGTTTGCTTCCAGACCGGATCGAGCGCGCCCACGACGGCGGAATAATTCCTCAAGCCGAATTGCGCGGAGGCCGCGAGCCACGCGGCATAATCGGCCAGCTTGGGAAGGCGCTTGGCGAGACTGCCTGCCGAGGCCAGAGCTGCCTGATAATTCTTGGCGTCAAGCGCAGCGGAGGCGGCCTTGAGATCGGCCAGAGGGTCGGAGGCGGCTTCAAGATGCCAAGCGCCGAGGCAGAAGGCCGCAAGCGCGGTGGCAATAGTAACAACAG
The DNA here is from genome assembly GCA_963838455.1 of Bryobacterales bacterium. Taxonomy (GTDB): domain Bacteria; phylum Acidobacteriota; class Terriglobia; order Bryobacterales; family Bryobacteraceae; genus Palsa-187. Next base: position 17,474 of record CAWISY010000014.1, on the reverse strand, counting down.
CGGCGGCAGCGGCTAGAGGCTTGTTGGCCACGTTGCCTTCATTCTCTCACCACAACAATGCTGACGCTACCTGTTTGGAGGTTTCGAGACCTCGGCTTCTCCCTAGGCGGGGATGGTCAGGACTGAAGCTGGGAGCTTACTTACGGTGAGCCTGTGGATGTCGGCTTTCGCGCCGGCATTGTCAATATCGATTCCCACCAGATTGCCTTGGGCGTCGTAGTCCAACACCACTCCCTCGGATATTTCCCGGCTGTCGACGCTGGTCCGCTCCGAAAGATCAATGTACAGCGAATCTGTCTCAGGATAATAACTCAATTTCATGGTTTGAACCCCCGGTCCGGAAACGCGTTGTGGATGGTCACTCGGTCTTCGAGCGTGACGACCCTCAAAAAGCGTCCCTCCAACTCCGCTACTTCCGCCCAGAAACGATAACGGTTGCCTTCCTGCGGTTCCCACCGAATCGGATTCTTGAGGACTCGGATGCACCACTCCTTCTTCAAGTATGGACGCTTTCGAACTTCAAGTATGGACGCTTTCGAAGAACTTCGTTCTCGAAGTAATTCGTGAAGCGATAAGCCGCCACTCCTGCGAGGATACCGCGCCGCAGACGCTCACTGTTTCCCGATCCAGCAGAAAAATCGGCGTCGGTAGGAAGCGCGATGGAGCTAGCGATTTCGAGCGGCAGGGCCTTTGAGTCTAACACTCTGTTGTGACCCGCGGACCTGGCTACCGCTCATGGTGGCGTCGGCACTTGGCGAGACGGTTCGCGATTGGGCCGGATTAGAGGAGATGACGAGAGCTTGTCCTGCACCGCGGAGGCGGCTTCGAAGCGTCGAAAACCGGGGCCTTGGAAACCTGCGTATCTAGGGGGCCGAAGCCAGCAGAGGGCCGGAGAAGCGCACCGCGCGCGAGCCGCGCACCAGATCCAGCACCAGCTTGCCGTCGGGCTGCGAGCTGCCGGTGCCGAAATAAGTCTCGCCGGCCTGAGTCACCTCCACGCTACCGAATTTCCAGCGCAGGCCTTGCAGCTCGAAGCAGGCGGAGGCGGCGGAAAAATCCGTGTCGGTAGAAAACGCGATGGAGCGCGCCCGCAGGTGCCCTTCCCCGTGCAGCGCATCCAGCAACGCGAGGCCATCGCCTTCGGTGTCGAAGCCGCCGTCGAATTCGAGCTTGCCGCCTTTATACGGCACGTCGTTGAGCTTGCCGTCGAAGCGGTAATGCGGAGCGGCTCCGCTGACCTCCGTCACCAGATCTCCGTTGAGCGAGGCGCCCGAAAGATTCGGGCTGGTCACCGTAGCGTCGATTCCGGCCAGCCGCACCACCGCGCCGTCCCACAGCAGGCGCGCCTGATTCAGGCTCACGACGGTGTCTCCGGCCGTCAGCGAGACGATGGAAATGGTTCCGTCGGCGCGGCGGCTCTTGAGCCAGTCGGGCACGGGCGGAGGGGCCCCCAGCCGCAGAGTGCGGGCCAGAAATCCGCGATCCCGCTGGATCGTCGGGCCCAGCAGACGAGCCAGTTCCGCAACGTCCATCTGATCGATCGCGATGTTGAACCGGTGCGGGTGCACCGCGGTGGGCTCCCAGCGGTAATCGCCGGAGAAGGAGATGTCGCCCACCTGCGCGCGAAGCTTCGTGACCGAGACGCGGGCGCCGTTGAGTTTGACGGAGGCGGATTGAATGCGCAGCGGATCGGCGAGGCCCCCGACGGGAATGCGGGCGTTGAGGAGATCGTACTCGCCGGACCATCCGCTTGTATTAGCCTGCCCGCTCGGGCCTGCTGAACCTGCTTGGGCGGGAACGTTCTGGTAGCGAGCCCAGCCGCGCCAAGTCCCACGCCCGGTTTGATCGAGCACGGGGATGGCCGCCAGGCCGAAGGAGCGCATGTCCGCCACGTTCATTCCGTGTGTGGAGATGCGAAGGTCGAATCCTGTGGCTTGGCCCGAGTTCTGCATGTAGCTGTAGCTTCCCTGCACTTCCGCGCTTTCCTTCTCGCCGATTTCGATGGTGGATTTTTCCAGGCTCACCGCGCCGTCGCCGATGTCCAGAGCCGCGGATCTGGCGCGCAAGGGCAGAACGTCGGGGAGGGTCAGGGAAGCGTCGGCCAGTTCGACCCGCCCGCTCAAGCCGTCCTCGTTATAGGTGAGCGTTCCGGAAACCTGGCCTTCGGCGGCCAGTTGATCCGGCACAGGCGCGCCCAGGTGGCGGGCCAGTTCGACCAGATTCGCCGCTGGAACACGATTCAATTGCAGCCCGGCTTCCCACTGCGTGCGGGAAAGAAAATCCCAGGCGCGCGCCGAAAGAACGACGGGCGCGGCGGGATCGCTAGCCAGCTCCAGAGTTTCCTTGTGCAGATCGAGCGCGCCTTTGATGGGGAGCTTCCAGCCTCCGCCTTGCGGCATCAGATCCCAGCGGTGGACATCGTCGATCTGCAACTGGCCGGTGACGCCCAGACCGGAAGGCGAGCCGCTCAACTGCGCCTGCAGCGCCACGGTGCCGTGCAGACCGAAGCCGCGCGGATCGATGAGGCGGGCGACTTCCGGCAGCGAGCTGCGCTCCAGATCCACGTTGAGATTGAGGCGCGGCGTGCGCGATGGGTTCCAATCGCCATTCAAGAAGAAGCGGCCGAAATCCTGCGCGGCGCGGTCAGTCTGCGAAGGACTGCCTTCGAAGCGCACCTCGGCTGAGCCGTCGCGGGAGGACGCGACATCCAGATCGGCGTCATTGAAATAGAACACCGACTTGGTATCGCCGAATTTGAAATTGACGCGGCCAGCGCGCATGCGGATGGCGGGTACGCGCGCGTGGCCCGCCTGAGCGCTATCGAGCAGAAACTGGAAATTCCACGGGCCCTGGGTGGTTTTCACCAGGTTGAGCGAGGCGTCGCCGAGGTTCAAATAGGCGAACTCCAGATGCCGCTGGAGCAGGCTAAGCCAGCGGACCTGCGCGTCCATGGAAGAGACGTAGGCGAAGGGCTCGATGCCCGCGCGCGGATCCTCGTCGATGGTGACATCGTCCAAAGTGAAGCCGGGCGCGCCGAACAGGTCCAGGTGCACTTCGCCGACTTCGACGCGGCGGTCGAGCCCGCGCTGCAGGGCGCGCTCGACCGGGGCCTTGAGGAAGTTAAGCGGCAGGTACTGGCACGCGATCGCGATCACCAGCAGCACCAGGATGATTTTGATCAGGCGCCGCGTCACGCCGGGGTCTCCAATAATTTCCGGTAAGCCTCGCGATCGTCGATGTCGGTGAGGATGCCGGGATCGGCGACATCGATGTATTGGGTGCAGGGAACGTGGCGATGCACCACGTCGCTGGCCTTGGCATCGGCGGGCAGCGCCAGCAACTCCTCTGCGATAGAGCGCGCGGCGAAGACGGGATGGCCGCGCTTGCCGTGATAACGCGGGATGACGAACAGCGTTTCCGGATCGCGTTGCGGGAAGGCCGCCGCTAGCGCCGCGACAGTTTCCTCGCGAACGGCGGGACAATCCATGGGGATGAAGGCAAAGCCTTCCACATCGGGAGGCAGCGCGGCAAGGCCGGTTTGCAGCGAGCTGAGTTGGCCTCGCTCCGGAGCCGGGTTCACGGCAAATTTCGCACGGCCTCGCGCGGCCGCGCGAATCTGTTCGGCATGATAGCCGAGCACCACGATCACCGGATCGGTGACGGCTCCCAGAACGCGGATCAGCCGGTCGAGAAACGTTTCGCCGTGGTAATCGAGCAGAGCCTTGGGAGCGCCCATGCGGCTGGACGCGCCGGCCGCGAGGATGATTGACACAATCACTTCAGAAGGGCCTTACTTTAATAAAGCCTTGAGGCGCTCATTCGCGAAAATGGATTTCGACAGCGACCGCCAGTCGGCTTCGGGCGCGCGGCGGACGGCGATCATCTCGGCGACCACCGAGACGGCGATTTCTTCGGGACTCTCCGCGCCGATTTCGAGGCCCATGGGGGCGAAGACTTTTTCTTCGAAGGCCTCGCGCGGGATGCCTTCCTTTTCGAGCTCATGCACCACCGAGATGGTCTTGCGCTTGCTGCCGATCATGGCGATGTAGCGCGCCGAAGTAGTAACGGCCCAGCGCAGCACGCGCATATCGTCGCGATGGCCGCGAGTGACGATGATCATGTAGTCCGAGGAGTTGACGGTGAGCCTGGGGAAGACCTCTTCGTACTCTTCGGCGTAGGTGGCTTCGGCTTCCGGGAAACGCTCCGGGTTGGCGAAGGCTTCGCGGTTATCGATGACCACGGTGGCGAAGCCGGCCATGGCGGCGACCTTGGAGAGGCTCTTCGAGACATGGCCCCCGCCGAAGATGAACGCGTGAGGCTGAGGCACCACCGGCTCGACAAAAATGTTCACTTGCCCCCCGCAGATCAGGCCTTCGTCATAGGCGGCGTCCTGACCCAGGCTGAACGAGAGGTTTTTCGGCTTTTCGGTGTCAATGACTTCGCGGGCGGCGTTCCAGACCTCGGCCTCGACGCATCCGCCGCCGACGGTGCCCATCATGGAGCCGTCCTCGCGGACGAGGAGCTTGGCCGATTCGAAGCTGGGAATGGAGCCTCGCTTTTGGACGATGGTGGCCAGGGCGCACTTCTGCCCGAGCTTGCGGAGACGGACGATTTCGTCGTAGATGTCCACCGACTATTGATTATATGATGGGGCAGGCGCTTATGCATGCGATCGAGCACATTACGATTAAGGGGTTCAAGAGCATCGCGTCGATCGAGAAGCTGGAGTTGCGGCCGGTCAACGTGGTGATCGGGGCGAATGGATCGGGGAAGTCGAACCTGTTGGAGATCTTTGAGTTCTTGCGGGCGATTTCCGAAGGGCGGTTGCGGAATTACGTTAGGATTGCGGGCGGGGCGGAGAAACTGCTCCACTTTGGCTCCAAGGTGACCGAGGAAATTGAGCTTAAGCTCCGCTTCTGTCAGCCTGTATCCAGTTCGGTGGGCTATGAGATAGGCCTCCGAGCGACCAAGGACGACGAACTATTTCCGGCGCGCGAGATCCGAGTTCCGCACGGCACCGCGATGGAGGCCATCGCGCCCCCCGGAGGAAGCCGGGAGGCTGGCATCAGTGAACAAGAGTATGGCAGCGCCTTGCATGGCCTTCAGAAATTCTTCTCAAATCTGTGCCTTCACCATTTGAACGATATGAGCTCTTCGTCGCCCATGCGCAAGACGGCAAGGCTCGATGACAATCGCTTGTTACGAGCGGATGGCTCGAATCTCGCGCCCTTTCTTTACAACTTGCGTGCGGTCCGAGAGGAATCGTATCGCGCCGTGGTCCGGGAGGTTCGACGGGTGGCTCCTTTCTTTAAGGAATTCGTCCTGGAGCCGATTGACCTTCGGGCTTCCGACATCAAGCTTGAATGGCGGCATCGCAACTCTGACCGCAACTTCGATGCTTCCTCTCTCTCGGATGGGACACTGCGGTTTATTGCTCTGGCAACGCTCCTCCTTCGGCCCCCGCCTGTGATTCTTATTGACGAACCGGAGCTTGGCCTACATCCGTACGCAATGTCAATCCTCGCCGCGCTAGTGTAGTGTCCACGAATTAACTGGACAGGCGTTTGCGGCGTTTCGGGGCAGTACAACCGGGCTGGATCTGTTCGAGGGTTTGGCGGCAACGGGCAAGCTTGGAGACGATGGAGTCGACCGTCGCGGTCCAGACGAAAGGCTTCGGATTTTCGTTCCACGTTGCCAGGAAGTCGTTGATTGCGGCGATGAGTTCGTCGACGCTGAAGAAAGAATCGCGGCGGATGCGTTTGTTGGTTAGTTCAGCGAACCACCGTTCAATCAGGTTCAACCAACTGCAACTGGTTGGGACGTAGTGGATCACAAAGCGAGGATGTTTCTGCAGCCAGGTTTTCACCTCCGCTGTGCCGTGAGTGCCGTAGTTGTCCATGACAACGTGTAAGGCATCGCCGCCCGTGAATTCGCGGTCAATCCGCCGGAGAAACTTCAGGAACTCCTGGTGTCTGTGCCGTTTGTAAAAATCGCCGATGACTTTCCCCTGCAGCAGATCGAGAGCGGCGAACAGAGTGGTCGTCCCGTTGCGTTTGTAATCGTGCGTCATGGTTCCGCAGCGGCCCTTCTTCAGAGGCAGACCGGGTTGAGTGCGGTTCAGCGCCTGAATCTGGCTCTTTTCATCGACGCAAAGAACGATGGCTTTGTCGGGCGGATTGAGATAGAGACCAACTACGTCGGTCAGTTTTTCGAGAAACTTCGGATCGCGCGACAGCTTGAACGTCTTTGTGCGATGGGGCTTGATGTTATGGCTCTTCCAAAGATTGCTGACAGTTGACTTGCTGATGCCCTGACTGGCTGCCATGAGGCGGCAGCTCCAGTGCGTCTGGCCCTTCGGCTTCGATTGCAGGGTCGCATCCAGAACTGCCTTGACCCGATCCGGGCCATAAGTCGCTTTGCGGCCGCGCCCCGGCGCGATTTCCCACAAACCCTGCAGTCCTTCTTCGGCGAAACGCTCTCGCCACAGGCGGACGGTTTTGCGATTTATCTTCAGCCCGGCGGCAACCGATGCCTCGGATTCTCCGCGCGCCAGTGCCAGTACAATGCGGCACCGCAAGGCAACCTGTTGCGGGGTACCCATCGCTGCCAGCCACTGCTCGATCTGATTCTGTTGATCCTCCGAAAACACCAGCGGAGTCCCCGAACGAGGCATGCCCCATTATCCGGCTTCCCCAGCCTGATTGTCTAGCTATTTGTTGGACACTACACTAGTGAAACAGGCGTCGCGCACCAGTCAGATCATTCTCTCGACGCAGTCGCCGAAGCTGCTCGATTACTTCAAGCCGGAAGACGTCCTGGTAGCGGAACTCGAAAACGACGCAACTACGCTGAACTGGATAGATGATCCCGAACGGCTGAAGGTCTGGCTCGAAGATTACAGCCTCGGGCAGTTGTGGGAGAATAACGAGTTCGGCGGGCAGCCTCTCCCGGCGTAGCTATCAATGGCCCGTCTCCTGGTGCACGTCGAGGGGCGCATTGAGCAACGGTTCATTCGCACAATCCTTCGAGACCACTTGGCGGCCAGGGGCTACCATTTGGTGGATGCCCGTGGCGCCGGCGGGCAGTTCGGGATCTGCTCATGGCCCTTGGCACTGAAGGGGATCGCGAGCCACCTGAGAGAGGACGAGGCCCGGGTCGTTTCGACGAATGGTGGATTTCTACGGATTGCCTGCGACGGGCGGCAGGGCTTGGCCAGGTCGAGCAGAGGCAGACCGATTGAACGGAGCAGCCCAGAAGGCCGCCTGTGTACAAGACGCGATGCACGCGGACGTTTTGGCGGCGATCGGCGACGGACGCAGGTTCGTCCCCTTCGTGGTGATGCATGAGTTTGAAGGGCTGCTGTTCAGCGATTGTGCGGCGTTCGCCCGCGCGATCCTAAAGGAAAATCTGGCGTCAGGATTCCAAGGCATCCGAGACGGATTTGGGACGCCCGAAGATATCAACGACTCAGAACAAACCGCGCCATCGAAGCGGGTTCTCGCGCTGATGCCCGAATATCAGAAGCCGCGTCACGGTGAGGACGCGGCTCGCGAAATCGGGATTGAGAGAATGCGGCTGGAGTGCCCGCTGTTTGATGCCTGGATCAGGCGGCTCGAAGATTTGGCAGCCTACGCCCCCGCCGCCTGGTAGTGCACGAGCTGGCACTTCTGCAAATCCACAGTCACGAAATCGTCCGGGGTCTTGGCGGCCTCGCCGTCGGAGGCGGGATGGTATTCGATGCGGAGCTGGGTCGCACTGGAGATGATGCGGAGGTAGCCGAAATCCTGGTCGTCGTAGTTCTCGAAGACCACGCTGTCGGTGCCGTCGCTGAGGGCGGCTTGCGGGCTGGGGCAGCGTAGCGCGGGCGTGCCCTTCTTGGTGAGAGCGGAGACTGCGTGGCCTCCATTGCCGGCGACGATAAAAGGCGTCTGGCGGCCGTCCTTGGAACGCGTGAAGCGCTGGTAGTTGTGCGCGTGGCCGGACAGCACGGCGTGCGGCCAGACGCCGACCGATTCGCAAACCGCGTCGATCTCCTTCAGCATTTCGGGTGAGCCGCCGTGACGGCCGGCGTTCAGCGTCTTCGACGCAGTGGAGGTGCGCTTCTTCGAACTCGCCGCAGTGACAGCTCCAGCTTCGGCGATCTGCGCCACGTAGGGCGGATGATGCACGGCGATCACAATCGCTCCGGTGAATTTCTTTTGCTTGATGTCCTGCTTGAGGCGCGTGAGTGCGGCGGTCAGGTAGTCGATCTGCGTCTGCCCCAGGTATGGGTACGTGCCGCCTTGATCCGAGATGATGCCGGGATCCTCCAGGCAGTTACTGTAAAGCCCGAGGATACGCACGAAGGGAACCTCCAGCGTGAAGTAAACCGCGGGCTGGACTTGCGCCGTTCGGTCCAGCTCGCCAGCTTCCGGAGTGCGGTGCGGAGCTTGACCGGCGGTGCAGAAGTTCTCCAGGAATGCGGCCAGCGTGGGAGTAGTGGAATTGGGCGCGACCATGCCGTCATGGTTCCCGGCGATGGAGAAAATTGGTGCGGGGTAATCGCGAAATGGGTCGTAGAATTGGTCGTAATAATATTCGGATTCGCCGAAGCTATAGACGATGTCGCCCAGGTGGTAACAGAAGGAGGGAACTTGGCGCGGGTCGGTTTCACTGAAGTCGCTGACCATTTTGTCGGCGACCAGGCCTTCATCCTTGGGACCCCTGGTGTTGCCGGTGTCGCCGAGGGCGTGGAACACGATCTGGCTGGTGGCGGCGATGGATTTCTCGATGGAGGCGCCTTGGTCCCCGAGCGCATCGGCCAGCGTGAGCGCGGGCTCGGCCTCCGCGACAGTGGGAAAGGGACGCGGCTGCAGAGTCCTTTTTTCGCTATCCAGGATCTTATAGGCAGCCGTGTCGGAGCCGTGCATGACGGTGAACTTAGTGGGGTCGGGAGTGGGAGCCGGCTGGGCAAACTGCGGTCCGGATGCAGGGATAGGTTGTGTGTTGTCGGCCGGAGGCGGGGTTGCCACAGGCGGTTTAGAGCGGGCGCTGGTGCGCGCGCTCTTCTTGTTTTTGGTTGCCATGGGGTCCTCCAATAAGGAAAGAACTCCTGGCAGTATATCGAAGAAAGGTTACGATTTCCTGTCGGTTTTTACAGATTTAATCGATCAGGCCGAGCTGGCGCAGGGTCGCGGCGGGCTCTTTGCCGTCATCCTCGTCGTCGTAGTGCTGGACGGCGCCGACCTGCCGGCCGTTGTCGATCTCGACTCCATACGGCGGGTCGCCGGGGAGCGGGAAGGCAGCCTTGAGCTTGGCCAGATCGCTGGTCAGCAGGCCGCTGAGCTTGTTATCGCTCATGAAAGCGGGGCCGAAGCGGGCCGCGCGCGTGGGGACGCCGATGATGGTGGTCCCGCTCTTCCAGTGATAGGTCCCCATGTGGCGGCCGGCGTCGTTGCAGTGGCTGCATTCGGGATCGAAGAAGAAAATGAAGTAGCGGCCATGCTCAAGGGACATCGGCTTGCCGTCCACCAGGATTGACTCGGGCGCTTTGGCGCCGGTCTGCTGCGACGCTGCGTGAGCGTAGCCGCCGCCGGCAAAGGCGACCGCGAGCGCCAAGATCCCGAAGGCAGGAGCCAGTTTCAAACGCATGTGCGGCAGCGCCGGTTTGGCCCAGATCCCCGCCAGGACGGCGGCCAGCAGGAACGCGCCGTCGCCCAGGAAGAAGCCCGGCCCGACGGTGCGCTTCACCCATGGGAAGCAGCTACAATCCTTGCCGATCAACTGGGTGTAGTGGATCCCGATGTAGCCCATGAATCCAATCAACATCAAGGTGGTGATGGCCGCGCCGATGCGGCGGTAGCGCGGAATCAGGATCATAGCGCCGCCGAAAACTTCACCCACCGAAAGGAGCACCGTGAACGGCAAGCTGTAGGCGGGCGGGAACAGGAGTTCCTCCAGCAGACGCGACCAATGGAACGGATCGATGGCCTTGTACAGTCCGGCTCCGATAAACAGAATCGCCACAAAGACGGCCGAAACGTGGCTGACAACGGACTTCCAGGCGGGCATGGCCACGGAAGGGCTATAAGGATTCGCAGCGGTGGCGCTCATACTTTCATATTAGCTCCAACGGACCGGAAGGATTCGGCGCGGGGAGCGAAAATCTTCGTCCCGCTGTACTTTTCGTGGCAGAATGGGTGTTCATGCCCGAAGGCCGGAAAATCCTGCGCGTGCCCGCTTCCAGCGCCAACCTGGGACCGGGCTTCGACGCGTTGGGCCTGGCGCTGGACATTTACCTGGAGTGCCGCTTCCGGCCCGCGGCCGACCTTTCGATTCATGTGCGCGGGCGCGACGCCGGCCTGATCTCCGATGAAGACGACAACCTGATCTGGCAGACGGCTTTACAGGTCGCCGCCGACACCGCGCAGAGCATGCCTGCGATCGACCTGGAGATCGACAACGCCATCCCCATCGGCAAGGGATTGGGATCGAGCGCGGCGGCTTTGACGGCGGGGGTGGTCATCGCCAATGAGGTGCTGGACCTGGGCTGGGACCAGGAGCGGGTGCTGCACGAAGCCGCCCACATCGAAGGCCATCCGGACAACGTGGCGGCGTGCGTGCTGGGCTCGATCGTCGCCAGCGCGATTGACTCCGACGGCATTGCGCGAGCCGTGCGCATGGAGATTCATCCCAAGTACGGCGTCGCCGTGGTCACGCCGGAGTTCGTGCTGCCGACCACGGAGTCGCGGCGCGTGCTGCCGGAGAAATACTCGCGCGAGGACACCATCTTCAACGTGCAGCGCAGTGCGCTGCTGATCGCGGCGCTGACCTGCGGCGCAACCAACGCGTTTCCCGCGGCGCTGGAGGACCGGCTGCATCAGCCTTATCGTTATTCGCTGGTGCCGGGATTGGCCGAAATCGTCGCGCTGCGTGCCCCTGGGTTGCTGGGATGCGCGCTGAGCGGCGCCGGACCCTCGATCCTGGTGTTCCATGAGCGCGGTCGCGAGAACGTCTGCGAGCGCGTCCGCGACATTTTCCGCAAGCACCATAAGGATTCCGAGATCACTTGCTGCCGCGTCGCAGCCAAAGGATACGAACTGCACCGTGAATCGGCTCGCTAGCGAGAAAAGCCCGTACCTGCTGCAGCACGCGAGCAATCCGGTCGACTGGTACCCGTGGGGCGAGGAAGCTTTCGAAAAGGCCCGCACGGAAGACAAGCCGGTGTTCTTGTCGATCGGCTACTCCACCTGCCACTGGTGCCACGTGATGGAGCACGAATCGTTCGAGAATCCGCACATCGCGGAGCTGCTCAATCGTAACTTCGTCTCGATCAAAGTAGATCGCGAGGAGCGTCCCGACGTGGACCGCATCTACATGTTGTTCGTGCAGGCGGCCACCGGCAGCGGCGGCTGGCCCATGAGCGTATTTCTGACGCCCGAACGCAAGCCTTTCTTCGGCGGGACCTATTTTCCGCCCGACAATCGCTACGGCCGGCCCGGGTTCGGAGCGCTGCTGCAGAGCCTGGCGCAGGCCTGGCGGCAGGATCGCGCGCGCGTGGAGGAATCCGGGGCGCGGGTGATCGAGCAGTTGAGGGATTATAGCCTCGCCAGCGGGGGTCCTGCAACATCGGGCCGCGGAGGGCACAGCGGAGGGCGATCCCGCCATGAGGATGCCTTTGAGCAGTTCTCGCGCGCCTTCGATTCACGCTATGGGGGGTTCGGCGGCGCGCCCAAGTTTCCGCGTCCCAGCACCTTCAATTTCCTGCTGCGGTATTACGCCGCGACCAAAGACGAAGACGCGCTGGAGATGGTCCTGGTGACGCTGCGCGAAATGGCCAAGGGCGGAATGAACGATCAATTGGGCGGCGGATTTCATCGCTATTCCGTCGACGAGCATTGGTTTGTTCCGCATTTCGAGAAAATGCTGTATGACCAGGCGCAGCTTGCGGTGTCGTATTTAGAGGCGTATCAGATCACCGGCGAGCGCGATTACGCCGAGGCCGCGCGCAGCATCTTCGACTACGTGCTGCGCGACCTGAGTGCTCCCGAGGGCGGGTTTTATTCGGCCGAGGATGCCGACAGCGCGCCCGATGCGGCCAAGCCCAAGGAGAAGAGCGAGGGCGCATTCTACCTGTGGAGCTTCGAGGAACTGGTGGAGGCGCTGGGCGCGCAGGATGCGGCAATATTCTCGCGGCGCTTCGGCGTGCTCGAATCCGGCAACGTGTCCGAGGACCCGCATGGCGAGTTCACCGGCCGCAATATTTTGTATCAGGCGCACGCCGTCGAGGAAACATCTGTAGTTAAGGAAGCAAGCCGTAGGCTTGTCGAAATCCGTTCGCGAAGGCCGCGCCCGCACCTGGACGACAAAGTCCTGGCCGGGTGGAACGGCATGATGATCTCGGCGTTCGCCAAAGGCGGGCGGATTTTGCAGGAACCGCGCTATGAGCAGGCTGCGCGGCGGGCGCTCGATTTTCTGCGGGCGAAACTGTGGCGGGAAGAAGACCAGACGCTGCTGCGCCGGTATCGCGGCGGCGAGGCTGCCATCGACGGGTTCCTGGACGATTACGCGTTTGTAGCGCTGGCGCTGCTGGATATGTACGAGACCACGTTCGATGCGGCCGATTTGCGCTGGGCTCAGAAGCTGGCCAGCAGGGCGATGGAGTTGTTCGAGGATCGCGAGCAGGGAGGGTTCTTCAGCACTGAAGACGCCCAGGCCGACCTGGTGTTGCGCCTCAAGGACGACTACGACGGGGCGGAGCCTTCGGGCAACTCGGCGATGGCGATGGCGCTGTTGCGGCTGGCTCGCATTACGTCTCGGGCGGATTTTCGGACGAGTGCGGGGCGGACGCTCGCGGCATTCGCCGTGCGCCTGGAAACCTCGCCGACCGCGGCGCCGCAGATGCTGGTAGCGAAGATGTTCGCCGAGGGAAGGCCGATGGAGATTGTGCTCGCGGGGCCGCGCGATCCGGCCCTAGAAGCGACGATCCACTGGCGGTTCCTGCCCAACGCGGTGTTAATGCGCGCCGAAGAATCGCCGGTGGAGATGCCGGCGGTAGAGGGCAAGCCGACCGTGTATGTGTGCGAAAACTACGCCTGCCAGCTCCCGGTAACCGAAACAGATTCTCTTGCGAAGCTTCTACAATAGAGACTATGGAAAGAATTGGTGCAACGACTCTAAGAGGAAATCCGATGACGGTGCTGGGGCCGGAGCTGCATGCCGGCGAAGCGGCGCCCGATTTTCAAACCGTGGACAATTCGCTCAAACCGGTGGACCTGGCGGCGACCGGCCAGGGCGTGCGCATCTTCAGCGTGGTGCCTTCGCTGGATACGCCGGTCTGCGATGCGCAGACCAAACGCTTCGAAGAAGAAGCCGGGAAGCTGCCGAACTTGAGCATCTACACGGTCAGCATGGACCTGCCCTTCGCGCAGAAGCGCTGGTGCGGGGCCTACGGCGTGGACCATGTGAAGATGCTGTCGGATCATCGCGAGGGCTCCTTCGGCAAAGCCTATGGGACGCTGATCAAGGATCTGCGGATCCTGAGCCGCGCGATCTTCGTGGTGGATCCGCACAACAAGCTGCGGTATGTCGAGTACGTCAAGGAAGTGGGCGATCATCCTGACTACGAAGCGGCTCTGACGGCGGCGAAAGCAGCAGCCGGCGCGGCCGCGGCGTAACAACCACTATTTGATTTCGACGGGCTCACCCTTATCGCGGGGCAGAGCCCGTTCCCGCATCAGGCTGGCACGCCTCGACGAAGGCGATGAAGTCCGGGTCCGCCGAGAACTGTTCCCGAAGTTTCGGCCATTGGTCGCGGAGGACCGGGTTGCGCAGGCCGCGCTCGCACTGGCCTTTGAGCTGCTTCCAGAGCTTGCCGGAGAAATAGCCGCAGCGGTACAGCGTGTGCGCGGAGTTGATCACGTGCAGGAAATCCGCGGAGATCACGATGGCTTGGGCACTGTCCACGCCTTCCGGAGCTTTGCCGGCGAGGTGCGCCGAACGGTAATCCCCCGGAACGGAGCGCAGCAGTCGATGCAGGCGGTCGCTCAGCTCCAGATAAATTGAGCCGTTGATCTGGCGGCGATGGCTGAACACCGCGAAGGCCACGCCAAACACAGCGGCCAGGGCCGTGCCGATGGTGGCGAGTTGGATGATCTGGTCGGAGGTCATGACCAATGATCGCTCGTTGAATTAAGACCTGGGCTTGGTCTTGCACTTTCGTGCGTCTAATGCTCGCGATTGTCAGATGTGCAATGCCGACGTTTCTGGAGGGCGGGCAAGTTCCGAGATGGAGCTAACGGCGCGCTCGCCGGAATTTCGGTCCCGAACAGCGCATGATACCGGCGGATCGGCGGCGACAAGCCGGCTTAGCGGTACTAATCCGCGCGATAGTGGTACCGAGTACGGAAAAGAGTCACGGACAAGAAACGTACGCCATGGCGAAAAGCGACTTAACGGCGGTGACTCCCGCCGTGTAAGTCGCCAGGGCCCGGAGCTAGCCGTCAAACCTACGGCAATCGCGAAATTACGGTTTCGATGTGCCGCTGCCATTCGTTAAACCATTGCTCAAGCTTGATAGGTCTGAATGGAACCTTTTCTCCTCGATCTAACAGAGAATGTCGAGCAACGTGCATCCCGATCAGATCCAAGATCTGTTCGTTCTCGAAATATGACGTATGGACTAATGAGCCCTCGGCCAGCGCGAGGCCTGACGCCTGCAGCGTTTGCGCAATAGCGACTCCTTCAAGTGCAAGTTGGCAAAATACTTGTCTCGCGTTGGGAATCAATGCGGCAGCACGACGGTTCGCGCTATCGATCAACTCACCCTCAACGTCCTCGGGCAGATCCGGGCCCCCGGCAACAAGTCCGATAGGAGTATGTGTGACGCCCTGCAACACAAAAGAGCCTGGTAAATCGTTACCCTGCGCAGTTCTAAGCAAGAATCGCGAAATAAGGCGATCTCCGAAAGGTGCCACAAGTCTGGCGATACCGTTCGCAAACAAAATGACGTGAAAGATCGCCAGATGCGCCCACTCGGGCCCCCAAGGCCATGTCCTGCGACGAAACAGGGTATTGGGAATCCATTTTACGTTGAGCTCTTGGAGGGTGGACGAAAGTCCGGCGAGCGCTTCATCGAATCTGGACCAGACACCGAGCCAGCGAGTTCCATATCGCTTCATTGCACTCTCATAAAAATGTGCGGTCGTCCCGTGAATATCCCCGGCGGATATATTTGCAAATGCCTCGTACGAGAACCAGGACACGATTACGCTGACGATGAGAGGACGTAGCACTCGCGGCAAGATGAGAAATGTCGATTTGAGAGGCCCCTCATGGAGAACCGCGGAATACAAGAGCACGTGAACGACGGTGAAGCACACGAGCGATATCAGCAACCGGGCTCGATGCCCTTTCAGACGATAGGTTAGAAACGGTGTTCCTACGGTTGTCCAACTCCTGAGTCCCGGCAAGCTCAAAGTGCGCTTCTTCTCATCGTTGTTTTCGCGTTCATACAGCCATGCTGCCTCGACAAGGGCATTCCAGAGAACAGATCCTCCGTGACTATGGGCCACAATGTGATACCCACTTTTCTTTCGCTCGAAATCCAGAAGTACTTCCAGCAACTTAGAACCGGCGCGTCGTCGGTCATATTCGCGGTTGGCGCCGCTCCATTGAAAACTTTGCAACGAAATTGAAGTTGGCAGACGCCTCGCAAACTCAATCCAAACGATACTGTCCAATCGCCACCACGGTGGCCGCAGAAGTGCACCATTTACCACGTCAACCGATGAGAAATGCGTCCCGTGAACTAGTAGAACCTTTTCCAAGTCGCTCATGCCGTCGAATCGTCCTTAATTCTTCGTCAATAATATACACCGAGAAGAGCTTGCGATTCGAGGTGGGCTTGAGCCTCGGCTCGGACCCATGCGACCGTCCAAAACGGCGTTCTCTCTAGGAGCCTGTCCGAGAAACCCGCAAGATCGAGGGAACAGTGCGAACAAAACTGGGACATAATGTTTTATGCCAAAGGGCTACCGGTCCTATCTTCCTGAGCAGGAGCTGCTGTTGCCGCCGAGTCTGCGCCAATGGTTGGATGAAGACCACCTGGCGTACTTCGTCAGCGACGTGGTGGACCAGTTGGATCTGTCAGCGATCCACGCGGTGTACGAGAAAGAGAGGCGGGGGCAACCGCCGTACGATCCGCGGCTGATGACGAAGCTATTGGTGTACGGCTACTGCACGGGAGTGTTCAGTTCACGCCGGATTCAGAAACGGATGCAGGAAGACATCCCGTTTAAAGTGTTGGCGGCGGGCAACGAGCCGGACTTCCGGACCATCTCGGACTTTCGGAAAATCCACATCGAAACGCTGCAGAAGCTCTTCGAACAGGTCTTGGCGCTGGCGCTGGAAGCAGGCGCGGTGAAAGTGGGCCGGGTGTCGCTGGACGGGACGAAGTTGAAAGCCAACGCGAGCAAACACAAGGCCATGAGCTACGGCCGGATGATCGAGAAGCAACAGCAGTTGAAGGACGAAGTGAAGCGGTTGCTGGAACAAGCCGAGGCCGCGGATGAGGCAGAAGATCGAGAGTATGGTGACAAGCGGGGCGACGAGTTGCCGGAGGAACTGCGGCGGCGCGAGACCCGGCTGGCCAGGATCAAGGAAGCCAAGAAGGTGCTGGAACAACGGGCGCGGGACAAGGCGCTCGCCGAAGGCAAGAGCGCCGAGGAGGCCAAGCTGGCGAAGCCGCAAGACAAGGATCAATACAATTTCACCGATCCGGAGTCGCGCATCATGCCGGGCGCGGATGGGATTGTGCAGGGCTATAACGCGCAAGCCGCTGTGGAGCCAACGTTGCTGTTGATCGTCGGCCAAACGGTGACAGAGGCGAGCAATGACAAAAGGCAGTTGAAGCCGATGGTGGAACTCATCGAACAGCAGTCAGGACAGCGGCCCAAAGCACTCCTTGCCGACAACGGATATTGTTCGGAGGAGAACCTGGAGTTCCTGGCCTCGAACCGCAAGCCGGAACATAAGATCGAAGGGTTCATCGCGACGGGGAAGGAGAAGCACGGCCAGCATCGGCTCCCGGCCAAGCGCGGTCCGTTGCCGAAGGGCGCGACCAGGGTGGAGCGGATGAAGCGGAAACTGCAGACCAAGGCGGGTAAAGCTGTCTACGCGGCGCGCAAGTGCGTGGTGGAGCCGGTATTCGGGCAGATCAAGCAGGCACGCGGATTTCGTCAATTTCTGTTACGCGGAAAAGAGAAGGTGAAAGGCGAGTGGGCGCTGCTGTGCCTGACGCACAACATTTTGCGGCTCCACGCGGCGATGCAGTACTGAGGATCGCCATCGGGAAATGATTTTGGACCAAAATCGCGTATCGCAACCGTCCTGAACCAAGATCGGCGCGCCAACTCAAAGATGGCCGCTCCGCGAAAACTTCCCTCCACCCCCAGCACCGACTTTCGGCAGCCGCCAACCGGCTTTACTCGGACGGG
>CAWISY010000013.1:0-30579 GCA_963838455.1 Bryobacterales bacterium | reverse complement strand
GCCCGGCTGCTGCCGCGCGTCTCGGAGTTACGTTGCGTCACGCGGGAGATCGCGGTGGCAGTCGGGCTGGAGGCGCAACGCGCCGGCCTGGCTCCGCAATCGAGCGTTGAGGAATTGCGGCAGGCGGTTGCCACACGGCAGTGGACACCGAGGTATAGCGATTAGAGAGAATAGAAAGCGTTTATAGACAAACACCATGAAATTCACAACGTTCGGAAGCACCGGAATGACCGTTTCGCGCCTGTGCCTGGGGTGCATGAGCTATGGCGGCGGGGACCTGCCGGAGTGGGCCTTAGGCACCAAGGGTTGGCACGTCGATCTGGAAGGCGCCCGCGAGCACTTCAAGCTCGCGCTCGATTCCGGCATCAATTTTTTCGACACGGCGGATGTCTACTCGGTCGGCCGCAGCGAAGAGATCACCGGGACTTGCCTCAAGGAGATGGCCGACCGCGATGACGTCGTGGTCGCCACCAAGGTCCACGGCGTGATGGGCCCTGGCCCCAATCGCCGGGGCTTGAGCCGCAAGCACATCCTGGAGGCGTGCGAGAAATCGCTGCGTCGGCTGCAGATGGATTACGTCGACCTGTACCAGATTCACCGCTGGGATCCGAACACGCCGATCGAAGAGACACTGGATGCGCTGGACTCGCTGGTTCGCTCCGGAAAGGTCCGCTACGTCGGCGCCAGCAGCATGGCCGCGTGGCAGCTTTCCAAGGCTCTGTACCTGGCCAAGGAACACGGCTGGCATCGCTTTGTCTCCATGCAGAATCACTACAACCTGGTCTACCGCGAAGAGGAACGCGAGATGATTCCGCTGTGTATGGACCAGGGACTGGCGATTATTCCGTGGAGCCCGCTGGCGCGCGGATTCCTGACCGGGACCCGCACCCGCGAGGGCGGATCGACCGCGCGTGCCGAGGTCGACAGCTTCGCCAAGGACATGTACTACTCCGAGGCGGATTTCAAGGTTGCGGACACAGTCGCCGCGGTCGCCAAGCAGCGCGGCGTTGCCCCGGCGCAGATCGCCTGCGCCTGGATTCTACAGGCCCCCGGCGTGACCGCGCCAATCATCGGCGCGACCAAAACGGCGCACCTCAAGGACGTCATCGGAGCAATCGAGCTGAAGCTGACCGCGGAAGAAATCGCAGCGCTCGAAAAGCCGTACCAGCCGCATCGCATCCTGGGCCACGCGCAGCCCAAGCCGAAGGACCTCGTTCGCTAAAGGAGAAGGTTCGCTGCTAGACTAACTTCTACACCCCCGCGTAGGGGCTCACCTGCACTCCGTTGGTGTTTCGATGAAGACACATGCCGACTCCAACACCGGAGCTCACAAGCTACATCAATCTGAAGCTGGCCGCATTGGGGCAGCCCATCAGCCGCGAAACCGCCGACCCGTATTTCCTGGAGATCGCCGGTCCGCTGCTGCGCAATTTTCATCAGAAGGATCTGCTGCTGGGAGACCGGCTGTGTCCCGCCGACGCGCGCATCCAGGCGTTTCTCGACACGTATCTCGGTAACGCCCCGCGGCTGCCTTCGCGTACTTTCGTGCTGGACCGGCCGGGCCTGGCTCGCCTGATGTCGTTTCCTCCCGGCGCTCATAGCTTCGCGTCGCCTTACGTCCGCTCCTATCGCGTCGCGCAAGGCGTGCTGCACAATCCCAAGACCGATCGCCGCACCACGCAAGGCGTGTTTCACGTTGCCGAAGGCGGACTGCCGGTTCCCGCCGATAAAATCGCCGTACCCAAGCAGACCTTCGCGGCGCTATTGGCCGAGGCGCTGCGCCCGCCGCAGGACGTCCTCACCGTCCCCTTCACCGGCGATCAGGCCGGCGATCATGAAGGCTCCGTGCACCTGTTCGCGTCGCTGCTGCTGCGGCCCATCGTGTGCCCTGCCACCGGAACGGATCCGCAAAAGACCATGGAGACGCGCTGCTTCGTTCCGGGCAGTCTGGTCAGCAATCTGGATTTTCTCGAAAGTATCTTCGGCAATGCCGGCGATCCCTCCCTGCCCGAAAATGACGCTGCGCTCGACGTCATGCACTGGACCGGCCACTCCGGCTGCATTATTCTGGCGCCGCACCTGACCGGTTTGAAGAAAAAAGACGTGGGACTGCCCCACGCGAGCTTTGCAACCGAACGCCAGCGCCGCGAAGGAATGTGCTGGACAGATGAAGGCGAGCTGTACAATTCCGGCCGCGCCTTCAAGATCACCTGTCGCGATGAGTCCGGCGTCATCGTCACCATCCTCGCCGACAATTACTACGGCTATTGCAAGAAAGAGGTCAAAACGCAGATCAGCTTCGCCGCCAATCTCTTTGGCCTGTGCGAGGAGGAGCACGCCGGCGGAGCCATCGCCTACCCGGCCTACATTCTGGGACAGGATTTTTACGCCGATCGCACGGTCAGCCTCAAGAAAGCCCGTTTCGAAGACGCCGCGCAGATCCTCGGCGAGATGGTGGAGGTCGCGCCGGAGGGTTACGCGGTCGACCGCCGCTACTCGAATATCTTCTACGTTCCCGAAAACGCTGCGTTCCACGTCGGCGAAGGCGTCGTTGAATGGAAAAAGCCCGAGTGGAAGCATGACGGCGTCTGCCAGAGCATGAAGCTGCGTGCCGGCGCGGCTTATTTCCTGCCTTCCGGCTTTCGCGTGCGGTTGGAAAAATCCTTGACCGGGGCGTGGCGGCTGGTGGGGACTCGTCCGCGCGGGACCTTCTGTCATAAACCCTGCACCGTCTCCGGCGGCGGCAAATCGGAGATCTCGAAATCCATCGCGCAGGCGCTGATCACCGGTCCGGTCTTCGTTCGCGATTACAAAAGCGACATCGAACAGGTGGCCGAAGTCCTCACCAAAGATTACTCAGGGATCTATAAGAATCGCCCTCCGGACGCACGCACGCGGCGGCCGATTCTGAGTTCGGAACGCACTTTGGGATCGGTGATCCAGCTTCTGACTCCGTCGCCGGAATATACGGACCAGCACAATGAGTGGGTGCGCGGGCTGCCGCAGACCATCCGGCAACTGGTGTTCACCATCAAGCGCTATTACGAGCCGGAATGGGGCGACCGCTGGCGCGAGCACTTCACGGTCGACCGCATCAACGGCTTCCTGGGGCATGAGCTCAAGTTCGATAATCAGAAGCTCGCCAGCAATTACCTGCGAGTTGGGTTCGATCGCGACGGCTCCTGGCGCATTTACAAACTCCGCCCCGATTTCTACCCCGCCGACAAACTTCAGGTCGAGGACGATATCAGCGCCTCCGTCGTGGTCCCGCGCGAAAGTCTCAATGATCTGGACCCGGCCTACTCGAATCCCAGCGTCAAACTGGTGGACAATTGCGAAACACTGCTGTTCCAGAGGCCGGACGATGCGGTGGTGCGCGGTGTGGACAAGATCGCGGAGGCCGATATGTCGGCGCCCGGCAACTTCCTCTCGAATTACGAACCGCTCACCTTGGAAGACGCGCAAGCCATGGTGGAGCACGTGGCGCAGTTCGACGAATACACGGAGCCCATGAAGAACCTGCTTCGGAATTTCGTCGAAAAGAATGGAGCGGCTTTCGCCGTCTCCCCCGCGCACCCGCGCATCGTGGAAGGCAAGCCTTCGAAGAACACCCGCTACCTGCAGCCGAGGCCGGATCTGGTCAATCCCCGCGACGCCTATCTGGCCGAGATCGCCGCGCGTCTGGAGCGCGAAATTCCCGCGGGACAGCCGGTCCATCATCCTGTCAACACCGTGTTGCCGGGGCGCAGGAACAATCCGGCCGACCCGAAAATCGGCCTGCCGCCGCTGGCCGTCTATAGCCCGATCCACTATCAGGAGCTGCCGGAGCTGTTCATGGAGTTCATCTCCAGCCTGACCGGCAAATCTCCGTCCACTACCGGCTTCGGCAGTGAGGGCGCGCTCACCAAGGCTCCGTTTAACGCGCTGTGGCCGGTTGTCGACCTCAACAACGCGCTGGTTTCGTTCATCCTGACCGAGTACGGCGGATTCACCACTTCAGCCGGCCACGTCGGCCCGTACTATAAGGTGGATCACGACATCAGCCTGCTGGTGCCGGAGATCTGGTGCCGCATGCGTGTCCACGAGCGCGATCCCCAATTCCTGATCCAGCACGGCTACCTCGAAAAGCTTTCGGACTTCGAGCACTCCGGCGAAACCATCCAGGCCAGCCGCCTGGGTTACCGCATCACTTCTTCTTTCGTCGACCATTTCTTAGGCCGCGTGTTTGAAACCGCCAACGCCGTTTTCCCGGAGGAGATCCTGCGCCCGGAAAAACAGGATCTGGAGACGTTCGTCCTCGGCATGCGCAGCATTGTGGAGGCGCAGACCGCTGCGGCCCGCAATTACTTCGAAGAGGGCAGCGTGGAGGCGGCCTGTCCGCCTTTGAAGGCGCTGCTCCACATCATGGTTCACGGCGAGTATGACGGCATGCGCATCGGCGATCCCGTCTTCCGCGGCCTCTTCACGCGCCAAAGCGTACTGGCCAGCGACTGGTATCAGGAGCGCCTGCGGACCAAGCAGGATCGCGACATTGCCCTGTGGCGGCGTCACCTGTCCGCGCTCGACGGGTTCCAAACTTCCCTGCACCATTCTTCCCGGCATGATGGAATCGACGTGGAATACCGCTTGGCCTACGCCCACCAGCAATCCGCCCGCGTCGAATCACCCGGATATCTGGACGAGCTGTTTGGAACCATCGGCGCGGACCCATTCCTTGGCCAAGTCACCCCGGGTCCTGGGTCAAATCACCCGACGAGGCCACGATTAAGCCTCTTGCCGCAGGTCGGCTAAGTGGTATTGCTGACAGGAAAACCGGGTTACAAGCGGCGACAAGCGAAATTACACAAGTCTTACAATTGGCCGCGAAAGGCGCTGCTACTTTAGGTTGTAAGCCCTTTTTTGGAGATTCTGTGACTACTACTGTCCTTGCTCTCCCCCGACGGGAGAAGCCCAACCTCATAACGACCATCGTTCTCATTGTCCTTCATGTGGGAGCCATCGCGGCTCTCTTCATGTTCAGTTGGAAGGCGTTGCTGGTCTCCGCCATTCTGTACTGGATGACTATCGGCTGGGGCATCAGCCTCGGCTATCATCGCCTGCATACGCATCGTTCCTACCAATGCCCCCTGGTGCTGGAATATTTTTTCGCCCTCATGGGAGCGATGACGCTGGAAGGCGGACCGATCTTCTGGGTCGCCACGCATCGCATTCATCATCAAAAGTCGGATCAGAATGGCGATCCCCACTCCCCTCGTGACGGGGCGTTTTGGGCGCACATGGGCTGGATCCTGTTCGGCGAAACCAACCACAACAACACCAAGATGATGTCCAAGTACGCGCCGGACTTGGCCAAGCACCGCTTCTATGTGGTGCTCAACAACTGGCACTGGGTTCCAACCATCGTCCTGGCCGCGATCCTGCTTGCGGTCGGCGGCCTCCCGTTGATGCTCTGGGCCGTTTGCGTCCGCATCGTACTCGGCCTGCACGCTACCTGGCTGGTGAACTCCGCCACGCACATGTGGGGCGCTCGCCGCTTCGCCACCAAGGACGATTCGCGCAATAGCTGGTGGGTCGCGCTGCTGACCTTCGGCGAAGGCTGGCACAACAACCACCACGCCCATCCGACCTCGGCCCGCCACGGCCTGGCCTGGTACGAATTCGACATCTCCTGGATCTCGCTGAACATGATGAAGTTCCTCGGCTTGGCCAAGGGAATCCGCGTCGCCAAGCTGCCGTCCAGAGACGCCGCTCGCGAAGCAGCTTAGAACGCCTCGACCAGAACGGCCTGGTAGTGCACCTGGCTGACACGCATTCTGGGTCAAAAGAGGCCGGCCCGCGCCTTCTGAGGCACGGTCTGCATTGCCGATTGGGGTGGAAGCAGGCTTGCTTTCGCTCCTTCCCAGCGGTGCCGCCATACGTACGCCCATCAACCCCGGCGCTGCCACCGGCAAGGTCTATCTGACCCTGTTCGGAACCGGTTTCGATAACGCGGTTACGGGCGGCGTCAACGCGGCTGTCGCCCGCCAGAGCGCCACCGTAACCTATGCAGGCCCTCAACGCGCCGCGGGTCTCGACCAGGTGAACGTTCCTCTCCTGCAACGACTCATTGCGGCCGGGTATTCTTAGTTCCAGAGGTTGCGTGAAGATACTTGGTGTTGTTTTCGTTGCGGCAGCAATCGTGCAAACGGCCAGACCGGCCAACTTGGCCATTTCCACGTATTTGAAAGATGGATTCAACCCGGCCGCTATCGCGTCGGATTCGGCGGGCAACATCTACCTCGCCGGAAGCGCCGTCATCGACCCAGCCTCGCAGACCACGAGTGCTGTCGTGGTCAAGCTCGATCCGAAGGTCAACCAATACCCGTATCTGACGTATTTCGACAGCGCCGCCAACGATCAGTTGTCGTCGATCGCGATTGATAGTGCGGGGAACGCTTACATTGCCGGATGGACCACCAATCCCAATTTCCCGAACACCGGCAGCGCGCTTGGGACTGCGCCTACCAGCACCACCGACACGCGGGCGTTCGTCGCCAAGTTGAGTCCCGATGGCGCGGTGGTATTCTCCGTTCTGATCGGCGGCGCAACCGCGGCCCAAGCGGAAGGGATCGCGGTGACGCCGCAAGGTCAAATCCTGGTCAGCGGCATCGCGAGTTCCAGCGGATTTCCGCACACGTCCGGAGCCTTTAGTGTCACCGACTCCACGAATCAATGGTTCCTGATGGAACTAAATGCTGGAGCCGACCAGATGATTTTTTCCGCGACCGGAATTGGTGGCGGCTCGATCGCGCTCGACGCCTCGGGCAATATTTATCTGGCCGGCAGCAGTCCGGGAACGGATTACCCGACGACGCCTGGCGCATACCAGACCGCATTCGTGCAAGGTTACAGTGGTTGTTCCACTCCGGCGTGCGAAGTCCTCATTAAAGGCAATTTGCAGCATGTCACCAAGGTTGATCCGGCGGCCTCAACGCTGATCTACTCGACGGGCGTCAACGATCAAACGGGCGAAGCTGGATCCACTACCAACACAGGGCTGGCGATCGACGCCGCCGGAGACGCGTACCTCACCGGCACGCTGTTGGCAGCGCAGTATCCGTTCACGGTCACCCCGCCGAGCAGTTACTCAGGCTATCTCACCAAGCTCGATCCGGCAGGCGCAAACGTGCTATTTTCGATTCCGAGCGGCGGAGCCGGCGTCCAAGTGGACTCTTCCGGCGCCGTATATGTGGGGGGAGTCGTGTCGACCTACTCTCCTCCTGCCGATCTCTCGATACTCCAGACGACGCCGCTAGCGCCACCGCCAATCTTCTCCTGGGTGCCGCAGCAGTGCTGGCCCGACAACATCACGGCCATCAGCGAGGCCTACGTGATGAAAGTGGATCCCGCCAGCGGGAACGTGCTGGATGGTCAGTGGATCGACGGCTCGGCGCCTGGGGCCGCCGCAATCACACTGGCCGATGGCAAGGTATGGATCACCGGCGAAACGCCCGGTCCGGACGTGCCATTTTCGCCTGGCGTGCTCACGCCGCAAAATCTCGGGCCCGGATTCCTGGGCGGTGCGTATTTGTCCGCGGTCGATTTCTCAGGCGGCGTCAACACAGGCCCGGCGATTGCGTGTGTGTTGGACGCCGGCAATCTGACCCACGTCGGACCAGTTGCGTCGTACCAATTGCTCTCGATCTTCGGCACCAATCTGGGACCGGCTACCGGTGTTGCGGCGGCCGATGGAACCGATACGTCCATCGCAGGCGAATCCATAACGTTCGATGGCACTCCCGCGCAGTTGCTGTACGTTTCTGCATCGCAGATCAACGTCGCGGTTCCGGCGCCGCCTCTCCCTTCAACGGTGCTGCCCTCGGCGATGGTCATGCAATTGGCGGTGAACGGCGTCACGATTCAACGGCAATTTCCATACACCGTATCCAACATGAATCTCTTCGCCGATCTATCGCCGACCGAAGTATCGTGCCCGGGAGCCCTCGTAATCGGGAACCCATTCCAGCCGATTGCGATGAACGCGGACGGCTCGGCCAATTCGTGTGCGAATCCGGCCAAGTACGGTTCCACGGTCTCATTCTTTATGCACGGCGTGGGAGGGGACCAGCCGCCTCAGCAGCTTTTGAACGTGCAGGCTTTTGTCGGCTACTGCTCGACAGCCGTCCCGAACGCCTCGTTGATCGACAACTTCGTTTACAAAGTCGACGTGCCTATGCCCGCGTCAGTGTTGCCTTGCGCGCAAGCTTACAGTAACCTAGCGGTAAACTTTTTTTACGTGACCTTCAGCTACAACGGCGATACGGTGGGACCGCGCTACATCCCTTTTACGAGCAGCGGTTCGTTCACAAACTTGCCGAGCCAGCCTATGCCGATGACCGTGTGGGTGACGAAGTGAATTTCCAGGCGGCTCACCCAAGCCTTCCAGAGGTCCGCCAGCACTCCGCGGCGGCCGAGTGACCGGCGACCGGTTAATCTAGAAGTATGGTAGATGTTAGCCGGAGGAAGTCGGTCGCCCTGTTCATTGCACTGGGCGGCGGGCTCATCTCCGTCATCTTCCTGCTTTATGTCGGCTGGGTTCTGTTCCAGTGGCGCTCCGGCTGGCTGCTGGCGCTCGGCCTACTGTTGCTGCTGACGCTGATCGGCGGCGTGATCGTCAACACGTTCTTCCTGGTGCGCGAAATCCGCCGCAATGAGCAGCAGGACGCCTTCATCAACGCGGTCACGCATGAGCTGAAGACGCCCGTTGCCTCCATTCGCTTGTACTTGCAGACGCTGCAGACCCGCGCGGTCGACGAGGACAAGCGCAAGGAGTTCTACGGCATCATGCTGGCCGATAGCGACCGGCTCCTTGAAACGATTGAACAGGTGCTGCGAACGGGCCGCATCGGCTCGCGCGGCCGCAGGCCCAATTTCTCTCCCATCGATCTGAACGCCGTCGCCGAGGAATGCGTGGGCCGGACGCGCGCCCTGTATCACATTTCCGAGGACCAGCTCACCTTTCGATCCGGTCCGCCGGTGACCATCCGCGCGGATATGGAGGAGGTTCGCGCCGCGCTTTCCAACCTGATCGATAACGCCGTGAAGTACTCCGGTAACGATGTCCATGTGACGGTGGAAACCACGCCGGTCAACGGCAATTACGTCGCGGTGCGCGTGCGCGACCTCGGGCCGGGCATCCCCAAAACCGAGCTCAAGCAGATCTTCAAACGATTCCATCGAGTCCCCGGCACCGGCGGCGTGCGCATCCCCGGAACGGGGCTCGGCCTGTACATCGTTCGCTCCGTGGCCAAGCGGCACGGCGGGCGAGCCTGGGCCGAAAGCGAGGGAGTGGGCCGGGGCAGCACATTCGTGCTCCAGCTCCCGATCGCACGCTAATGGGCCGCGCTAATGGATAAGATGAGCCGGATTCTGGTGGTGGAAGACGAGCGGCACCTGGCCGAGGGCCTGCGCTTCAATCTGGAGGCCGAAGGCTACCAGGTGGCCGTCGCCGAAACCGGCGAAGCCGCGCTGGAGCTGCTGGCGCCTCCGGCGAGCGCACCGGCGCCGTTCGACGTTATGGTGCTGGACGTGATGCTGCCCGGCAAGGACGGCTTCACCATCATGTCCGAGATCCGCCAGGCCGGCCAATACATCCCGACGCTCATGCTGACGGCGCGCGGCCATCCGGCCGACGTGCTCAAGGGCTTCGCGGCCGGCACGGACGATTATCTGGCCAAGCCCTTCGATCTTCCGATTCTGGTGGCGCGCATCCGCGGATTGCTCCGCCGCCGGGAGTGGCAGCGCCAGCCGTCCGGCGCGGCGCCCAGTGCGCCCGCCAGTGCCTTGGCCGCACCCGCACCCGCTCCCGCGCCTCCGCCCGCGCCCGAACCTCCGTCTGCACCTGAGAAAGACACCTTCACCTTCGGCGACAAATCGGTCGACTTCAATATGCTCCAGTTGCGCGTCCGCGGCCAGATTTTCCCGCTGACGCTAATGGAAGCCAACGTCCTGCGCTACCTGATCCAGCACGAAAACCAACCTGTGCCGCGCAAGAAGATGCTGGAGGATGTCTGGGGGCTGCACGAAGACACCGATACACGCGCCATCGACAATTTCATCGTCCGCCTGCGCCGCTACATCGAAGACGACCCCACCAAGCCGCGCCATGTTCTGACACTGCGGGGGATTGGGTATCGCTTCGTGGCGAACCCACCGCCGGCCGCATAATTATGGACACGACACCATTGGACACGACACCATGGATGCAACCGTAGAAGCCCTGGTGGTTGATCTGCTCCATTGGGTGGCTCTTCGCGAGAGGAGCTACGAAGAAGTGATGGCCGCCTGGCGTACCTCCTGCCCGAGGCTGCCGGTATGGGAAGACGCCTGCGATCAGGGGCTGGTGGTTTCCGAGGGCGGCGTAGTGCGCGTTACTGAAGCCGGGCAGGCGTTTCTGGCGCGGCACCGGAGGCCGTCCGGTTCAAATTGGAAGTCCTGATTCTCGGTTGCGGCTACACTGGATCTCGCGTCGCGCGGCGCTTTATGGAGCGCGGTGTGCACGTGCTGACGACCGCTCGTCAGCCTGGGAACCTCATCAATATTGGCGTTGAAGTTGTGGGTTTTGCGGATATTCCTACGCGCCTGCGGCGCGGCGCGCTGGTGTTGCACTCGATCCCTCCCAGCGGGTCTGCGGGATTGATCGAGCTGCTCGGCGACAAGCCTTCGCGAGTGGTGTACCTGTCGTCGACCGCGGTATACGGAAGCGCGACCAGCGTCGATGAGACCACCCCCGTCGATCCGTCCAAGCCGCGCGCCCGGGAGCGGCTCGGTGTCGAGCTTAGCGTAACCCGCGGGCCCTGGTCGTCCTTGATCCTGCGCCCCGCGGCAATCTACGGTCCCGGCCGCGGAGCGCACGAACGAGTTCGTCGCGGTGAGTTCAACTTGAGTGACGAATATGTCAGCCGCATCCACGTCGACGACCTGGCGACGCTTGTGGAAGCGGGGATGCTATCGGAAGTCACTGGCGCATGGCCCGTGGCCGACGAGCAGCCTTGCTCCTCACGCGAGATCACCGAGTTCAGCGCGGCGTTGCTCGGTGTGCCCGTCCCTGCGAACGGCTCGCCTGTCACCCGTCGCGCTGGGGATCGGCGCGTTGATGGCTCCGCGATTCGAAAGGCGCTCGGCATTGCGCTGTGTTACCCGACCTATCGCGCCGGAATCCCCGCGGCCCTCGCGAGCATCAAACAGCCCTAACTTCCGCTCCCTGCGGTCGCGGCTTCCATGAGAAGGCCTGCTTCTGTCAACCCCCCGCGCTGAAAATCTTGCGGGGGATTCACAAGGGGGCGGAGCCCTCTTGTGGGGGGAGCCGCGCTTTTTGCGGCGTGGGGGGAACCCTCCCGCCCCGACTTTCCCCGGAGGGGAAACGGGAAAGGGGAGATCAGACTCCTTGCTGCCGCAGGCGCTTTTCCCTCGCTCCCAATGCCGATTCGCCCTGCTTCCATTCGCACTCTTTGATGAAGCCTTCGCTCCGGTGCCATTTGGGGTCCTCAATATCAACGGGTGCTGCCATCTCAGTATCGAACTGTCAGCCTCGTTTCCGAAGCCTCCGTTCCGCCGCGACCTCGCAGTCACCCGAACTCGGCGATTGGGCTAACTCAACACAACCGAATCCTTCAGGCCGCGTTCGCCATCGTCGGATGGTTCTTCAGCGGCTCGTACACTTCGCTTGTCGCCCATAAGTGGTGCAGCAGGATCGCCAGTTTTCTGGCCACCGCCACCATCGCTCTTTTCCTTGCGTTCTTGCCGCCGCGGCCCGCCAGCTTGGTTCCCCACCGCTTCAGATCCGTATCCGGAGCCCGCTTCGCCATCATGCAGTGTGCTCCCTGCACCAGCAGCTTGCGCAGATAGACGTCTCCCTCTTTGGTAATCCGCAGTTCCGGCTGTCGCTGGCCCGACTCGCTCTGTTTCGGACGCAGCCCGATATAACAGCCCACGTCCCGGCTCTTTTGAAATCGTTCCTTGTCTTCGATGGTCAGAAGGAATGTCAGAGCGATCAGCGGTCCCACTCCACTTACCTGCCGCAATAGCTTCGTTTCCGGATACCGGTCACGGGCGATCTGCTCGATGGTCCTGTCACATGCTTTGATCTTTTCCGTCAGCGATTCCACTCCCTCCAGCAACGGCTTCAGCTTTTCCCGCAGATCCGCCGGCAGTTCTTCCAGCTTCTCCACATCCATCTGGTCGGCGTCGCACGTTGCCAGCCGTTCGCCGGTCGCCTTGGCAAGTCCCCGCGCTGCGTTGATCAGCCCGGTCCGCGACTCCACCAGTGCCGCCCGGATCCGAATCGTCATCAGGTCCTTCTGCGCTTCTTCGCTGCGATGCCGGATCGGCCGCAACAGCGCCGGGTCCGTGCGCGCCAGCCGCGCCAGCATCAGCGCGTCCAGCTTGTTGTTCTTCCGGCTCGACTGGCTGATCAGTTTTACCTGGCGGGCATTCGCCACGATTACCTCATGCCCCAGGCTTTTCAATAACCGGCTCATCCACGGCGAATGCGTTCCCACCTCTATCGCAATGCGGCAGTGCTGCCTCTGACTAAACATCTGCGCCAGCGCTTTCTTGGTCGTCGCCACGCCGCTTTCTTGCACCACATCGCCGCTCTTGTCGAGCACGCACACGCGGCTCGTCTTGTCGCCCAGAACCATCCCGATCGTGTCTGTTCTTCTGCTCCCGCGGACGCTGTTGGCCCGCTGCGGATTCTGTCGACTATTGCTATGCTTTTTCATGGCCGGTTTCCTCTTTGCACCTCGAGTGCGTCTTCATTGGGAGCTTATCGCATCCCGCCGGAGACCGGCCTTCTCATCCCATCTCTGTTTCGCTTACAGAGCCGCGACCAAAGGAAGCGGTCGAAGCCGTGACCGCTATCCCTCGATGCCGAGCTGTGCAGCGACGCGCTTCAACGTCCTCACTAATCGGTCGATGTGCGCTTCGGTGTGCGCAGAGGTGCAGGAGATGCGCAACAGGTTCTGCGCCGCGGCAGGCTTGAGCACCGGGTTGATGTAGATCCCTTCGGCGAGCAGGGCCTTGCACAGCCGGCACAGGTCCACTTCCTCGCGGATCACTACCGGCACAATCGCAGTTTCGCCATCGAGCACGGTGAAGCCTTGCGCACGAAGTTCTTGCCTGAGCTGTTGGGCTACAGTAAGAAGCCGTTTGCGGCGTTCCGGCTCCTTCTTGATGATTTCGAGCGCTGCGCCCGCGGCGGCGACGGATGCGGCCGGAAGGCTCGCCGAAAATACGAAAGGCCGCGCGGTGTGCTTCAAGTAATCGATCACGATGCGCGAACCGGCGATGAAGCCTCCCACGCTCGCCAGAGCTTTGCTGAAGGTGCCCATCACCAGATCGACATCATCGAGCACACCCAGGTGCTCCGCCGCGCCGGCTCCGGTGGGACCCAGCACGCCGAGGCCGTGGGCTTCGTCGACGTAGATTCGCGCGCCGTAGGGTTTGGATTTCTCCACCAATCCCTGCAAGTCCGCCAGGTCGCCTTCCATGCTGAACACCCCTTCGGAGACCACCAGAATCTTATCTTCCGGAGGGCAATTGTTCAGACAGCGGCCGAAATGTTCCAGATCGTTGTGGCGGAAGCGCATCACGCGAGCCGGTGAGCGCAGGGCTCCCTCCACCAGGCTGGCGTGGAGGTTGTGATCGCAGATCATCACATCGCCCTTTTCGGTCAGGGCGGAGAGCGTCGCGTAGTTGGCCTGGAAGCCAGTGCCGAAGATGATCGCGGCTTCTTTGCGGACGAAGGCGGCGAGCTCGGCCTCGAGCTTCACGTGCAGGTCGAGCGTGCCGTTGAGCAAGCGCGAGCCGCTGCATCCGCTGCCGTACTTGTGGAGCGCCTGCGCAGCGCACTCCTCGACGTAGGGATGCGTGATCAGGTCCATGTAATCGTTGGACCCGAACATCAGCACTTTTCTGTCGCCCAAACGCACTTCGCCGGGAGCGCAACCTTCGCGATCGCCGAAGGTTTCGAAGTACATATACAGGCCGGCGTCCTGCAGGTCGTAAGGGCGGGTGAAAGTGCGGCACTTCTCGAAGATGTCGCTCGATCCGCGGGTCTTTTTAGGGATGGCCGTCAGGCCGGTGTTCAGTGCCATTCGTAGATTCGATAGGTCTTGTAGTGCTTGGCTTTCATCGCTTCCAGAGACCGGATCATCAAAACATTATCTTCCAGTATCCACGACATTTCGCAATCCCCGGTGTAGCCGGCCTTCCTGGCGGTTCGCACCAGGGTAACGTAAAACGCCGCTGTAATGCCAGAAGCGCGATAGTCCGGAATCACCCCCAAGGCGATCACCCGAAGGTTCTGGATCAATCGTTGATAATACAGGATTTTTAGAAGACCCGTCGGAAGCAGGCTCCCTCCCGCCGGCTTCAGAGCAAAGTTGACATCCGGCAGACACAAAGCGAAGCCGATCACCTTGTTCCCCGCTTCGCCGATCAGCACCAGCTCGGGCTTAAGGATCTGCTTCATCTCCTTGCCCATCAAGGCGAATTCTTCCCGGGTCATGGGAATGAAACCCCAGTTCTTCTCCCACGCCGAGTTGTAGACCTGCCACACCCGCTCGACTTCGTTGTCGAAGTCCTTCATGTTGATGGGCCGCACGGTCACGCCCTTTTGCGCCAGCTTGCGATCCGCCACGCGGCCGATCTTCTCGTCGTCTACGCCTTTGATGGCGCCGCTGTAGGCGTTCAGATCCTTGATTTTCTTGAGCCCTGCCTGCTCCATCAGCTTGGGGTAATAGCGCGGATTGTAGGACATCATGACGCGGGGGCTGGAATCGAAGCCGTCGATCAGCATCCCGCATTCGTAGTTGGTGGACGGATTGACCGGCCCGCGCAGGAAGGTCGCGCCTTTCGCGAAAACCCATTCGCGCGCGCGCGCCAGGAGGGCCCGCGCGACCTCTGCATCGTCAATCGATTCGAAGAACCCGAAGAAGCCCGCGCTCTCCTCGTGAAACTTGTTGTGGTTGCGGTCGAAGATCGCGGCAATCCGCCCCACCACGCGGCCGTCCCGTTTCGCCACAAAGAATTCGGCGTCGGCGTTGGCGTAGAACGGATGCTTCTTCCGGTCCAGCAGTTCCTTGACTGCGATCCTCAGAGGAGGGACCCAATGTGGGTCGCCGCGATACAAGGTGTAAGGGAACTCGACAAATTCTTTAAAATCCTGCTTGTTATCCGCCGCTACTACTTCGAGTGCCAACGTGCTCCTCTCTCTCCTCTTGCTTTTCGATCGCCAAACGCCGGTACAGCACCGGAGCCGTGCGGATCAGGTACGCCGCAGCCAGCATTCCGGCCAGCAAGTCCACCGTATAGTGGTATCGAAGGTAAACTGTAGCAAAAATTATGCACAGAGTGTACACGAAATACACCCAACCCAGCACTTTTGAGATTTGACGGCTGGCCCACCAGGCCAAAACCGTCAGCTCCACGTGGCCGCTGGGAAAACAATCGTAGTTCACCGATTCCAGACCATCCAGCGTCGCCCGCATCCAGTGGAATAACCAGCGTCCTTCCAGCGGATGATGTTGCAGCGGGTCCAGCAGAAAGCGCGGGCCGCGCGCCGGCACGATCAGGTACCCAACGTACGTCACCAGAAACCCCAGCGCGATCAGGAAGGCCAGATAGCGGAACTCCTCGAACCGTTTTTGCCTCCACAAGATCACAGGAACCAGAAGCACCACGGGAACAAACAGAGTGTAGATGATCTGCATGAACTCGGTGAAATTCGGGGTCTGGATGCGCTCCAGCCAGACAGTGGGATTGGTTCGCCAGATTGCGAAATCCAGGTCAGCCAGCATCCCGTCGAAGTTTCGGCCCCAGATCGGCGGAATCAGGATCGACATTTCGCGATAACAGAAGGACACCAGCGGCAGCGGATACCAGTGGCGGAAGTACCAGCTCACCAGACCATCGCTGCGCCATGCAATCAGGATCGACGCGAGCGCCACCACGTGCACGGCCATGAGCATGGGAGCTTCCGGCACGACTCTCCAGAACAGGATCAGCAAAGCAGTGGTCCCGGCCAGATACGCCAGCAGCAATTTGTCGACTGCCCAGGCGCCCTTCGGAGCGGTCAGTACTTGAGCCAACCCGCCTCCTTGTACCAGGCCAGCGTCTCGGCCATTCCGAGTTCCAGCGGCGTCCGAGCCTCAAAGCCAAGCTCCTGCCGGGCGCGCTGCGTCTGGCAGGTCCAGGCGGGGCATAGCGCCTCCTTCACCTTTTCACGCGAGAGGATGCCGGGCCTGCGTGTCAGCCGGGCCCACAGCTCGGCACAGGCCCCCACGGTCAACGCCACGGCCACGGGAACTTTGAGCACGCGCGGCCGCTTGTTCATGATCCCCGCCGCCACGTCCCGCAGTTCCCCCCAGGAGACGGCTGTCGGGTGCGCCAGAAAATAAGACCGGCCGGACGCCTGCGGCTGACGCGCCGCCAGCATGCCTTCCACCAGATCCTTGACGTAGATCACCTGCGCCCAGCGTTCCCCTCCGGCGATCTCCACCGCGAACCCCTGGCTGACGGATTTGAGCAGCTCGAAAACATCGGTGTCTCGCGGCCCATACACCACCGGCGGCCTGACGATCACGCAGCCGGGAATTGCCGTGCGCGCGAGGCGCTCGCCCTCCAGTTTCGATTTGCCGTAGTGCGTCAAGGGGTGAGGCTTATCGTCTTCGGAAACCGGATCACCGCCTACGCTCGGGCCCATCGCCGCGAGCGAGCCCACGTGCACCAATCCGATCTCGCGCCCGGTCTTGAGCATTGCTTTCGTCAGATTCTCCGTCGCTCGGACATTGCCAGCATAATACTCCTGAACCGAAAGAGCCTTGGTGACGCCGGCCAGGTGCATCACCGTCTCGACCCCTTCGAGCGCCCGGTCGAGCCCTGTCCCGGATGCCAGGTCCCCGCGCGCCCCTTCCACTCCGGAAGGCAGCGCACGATCCCGCCGGATCAAGCATCTCACACGCTCGCCGCGGGCGCACAGAGCCGCCACCAGATGGCTCCCGATGAAGCCGGTTCCGCCCGTGATCAGAATCATTACTGCGGCGCGGCGTGGAAGGCGACATCGGCGAAGTAGCTCTCCGCGAATGAGCCCGTGTGCTGCGAATTCACCTGGAGGCGCAGTCCCCTCACGTGCGGCGCAGCCTTGCCAAAGGCCTTCAAATAATCCGCCGTCAGGTTGTGACTTTCGGGCAGCCAGCGATTCTGTTCGGCCGCACCCGACCGGCAGACGATAGCGAAGATGTGGAGCAGCGGCAGCGAAGTGGCGCTTTGCATGGTTCCTTGCGGAGCGGTTGTGTCCCAGATGTAGCTCAGAACGTGCCGATCCTCGAACGCGACCATGACCTGCGCCGCCTGATCGTCGGTCGTGTAGTGGCGGAAATCTCCGCCCTTGGGCAACTGCGTCACTTTCCATCGCCATGCCAGATACGGCAGCCGCGCGGCATCGACGTCGACTCCCCGTTCCAGCGAAAATGACGATTTCACGCTCTTGAACTCCAGCACGTGCGAGTTGCCGTCCGTGGTGGTGGAGACGTCCGCGCGCCCCGCATTCACCTTGAGCTCCCAGCCGTCCGGAAGCTTGCCGACAGGGGTCTTGTCCGGATCGAGAACGACCATCGCCAGCGGCGTATCGAGCGCCTTGAGCACAAAAATAGCTCCGCAACCAAGGAAAAAAAGCGTCCGCAAGACCCTGTCTCCGAGTACTTATATCCAATATCGCACGAAGCGCGCAGCTCATGCCAAAAAACCGGAGTCAGGATTTGGCCTTGCGAATCGCCTCGGCCAAAGCGGGCACGACTTCGAACAAATCCCCCACGATGCCGTAATCGGCAATCTCAAAGATCGGCGCGTTGGGATCTTTGTTGATGGCCACGATGGTCTTAGACCCCTTCATCCCCACCAGGTGCTGAATGGCGCCGGAAATCCCCACCGCGACGTACATCTTCGGCGCAACCGTCTGCCCGGAGCTGCCCACCTGCCGCTCCATCGGCAGCCATCCGGCGTCGCAGATCGGCCGTGACGCCGCCAGCTCTGCTCCCAGCGCTTTGGCCAGGTCCTCCACCACGGGAATCTTGTCCTTCTCGCCGATCCCGCGCCCGACCGAAACGATAATTTCGGCAGCGGTCAAATCCACGGCGCGCTCGGCCTCGCGGAAGGGCGGCTCGGGAGCCTGCCGGATGTGGGTGGCGCTCAAATCCGGCGTGAAGTTTTCGATCCCCGCCTCGACCA
The DNA here is from genome assembly GCA_963838455.1 of Bryobacterales bacterium. Lineage (GTDB taxonomy): Bacteria > Acidobacteriota > Terriglobia > Bryobacterales > Bryobacteraceae > Palsa-187. The sequence goes on along the minus strand of CAWISY010000013.1, from coordinate 12,312 downwards.
AGTTCACCGAACCCGCCTCAAGTTGGTCCGCTCGCCAGGCGCCCGCCTGCAGCGACGCAAAATGCGGCCCGGGGCCGATGGTCCGTACGTCTCCGTTCAGCTTGCCTTGAAAAAACTGGCGCACGAAGACGGTGGAGTCTCCTTCCACGCGCCCCGCGACCGCATCGCTGATCAGCGCACGCTCAAACCGCGCCGCCAGCTTCGGCGCGAAATCGCGCGTCTGATAGGTGTGCGGAAGCAGCACCAGGTCCGGATTGCTCTTGCGCAGGAGCGCTTCGGCGGCGGCCGTGTAGCCGTCGGCCGTATAGTTTTCGAGCAGCGCATGCTCCACCGCATAGACTCGCGCGAGCTTCTTCGCTGCGATTACCTGGGCCAGCCCGCCAATTCCCTGCCCCAGCAGGGCCGCTTCCACTTCGCTTCCCAACTGCTGCGCGGCGGCCAGGCACTCCCACGACATGCGGTGCATGCGCCCGCCCTGGTGCTCCAGAATCGCCAGGACCCTCATAACACCCGCGCCTCAAATTTCAGCTTCTCGACCAGTTTCGCTGCGGCTTCCTTGGCGTCGCCCTCGAAGATCTGCGCCTGCCGCGACTTCTGCGGCGCATACACCCGCGCGATCGCGACCGTCGCCGGAGCCGCCGGCGAAGCGGCCTGCACCACGCGAATCTCCTTGGTCTTCGCCTTCTTGATCCCCATCAGCGTCGCGTAGCGCAGTTTGTTGATACCACTCTGAATGGTCAAAACGGCGGGAAGCGGCATGCGGATGTGCTGAAACCACCCGTCTTCCAGCTCGCGTTTGACGCGGATGCCGGCCTGGCCTGAGTCAAGGGAGGAGCCCGCGGCCTCCCCCTGCATGATGCTGATCTGCATAATGATCGTCGAATGCGGCAGCCCCATCGCCTCCGCCAGCACGACGCCAGTCTGGCCGTAGCCCAGATCGTCGGACTGCAAGCCGGTCAGGATCAGGTCGGGATTCTCGGCCTTGGCTTCCTCAGCCAGCAGGCGCGCGATTCCCAGCGTGTCGAACTCTGTCAGTTTCCCGGTCTCGATGTGGATCGCGCGGTCTGCGCCCTTGGCCAGCGCCTCGCGAATGGTCTGCTGCGCGCGTATCGGTCCGGCGCACAGCGCCACCACTTCGCCGCCGTGCTTTTCCTTGAGCTGCAGCGCTTCTTCGAGCGCATAGGCGTCCGGCTCGTTAATCTCGAAGCTCAGATCGTCTTCGTCGATCCAGCTTCCGGCGCGATTCACGCGCAAGGCTGAATCTCTTACTGGAACCTGTTTGATGGCGACCAGAATCCTCATGGACCGGGTCTCCTTCTCACGAATCGAACTTCTTGAAAATCAAGCACCCGTTCGGGCCGCCGAACCCGAAAGAGTTGGTTAGAGAACAGTCGATCTTCATGGGACGTGAATGATTGGGAACGTAATCGAGATCGCACTCCGGTTCGGGTACTTCGTAGTTGATGGTCGGCGGCGCAATCTGATCGCGAATCGCCAGCACGCAGAAGCCGGCCTCGATGCCGCCCGCGCCGCCCAGCAGATGCCCGGTCATCGATTTGGTGGAACTGACCGCAACCTTGGCAGCATGATCTCCGAACGCGCGCTTGATCGCGATGGTTTCGATGCGATCCCCCAAGGGCGTGGACGTGCCGTGAGCGTTGATGTAATCGACCTGCGTTGGCTCGATCTTAGCGTCTTTCATCGCCAGCTTCATCACGCGGTAAGCGCCGTCGCCATCGTCGGGTGGTGAGGTGATGTGAAACGCATCACCCGTGGTCGCGTAGCCGATGATTTCCGCCAGAATCGGGGCGCCGCGCCGGCGGGCATGTTCGAGCTCCTCCAGAATCAGGATGCCCGCGCCCTCGCCGACAACGAAGCCATCGCGTCCCGCGTCCCAGGGCCGTGAGGCGCGCGCCGGCTCGCCGTTGCGCTGCGTAAGCGCCCGCAGTGCCGCGAACCCGCCGATACTCATCGGCGTTACGGCCGCCTCCGCCCCGCCGCAAATCATCACGTCGGCGTCGTCGCGCTGGATGATGCGGAAAGAATCGCCGATGCTGTGCGCGCTGCTGGTGCAGGCCGTGGCCGTCGCCGAATTGGGCCCCTTCGCGCCGGTGCGGATCGACACCCAGCCAGAGGCCAGGTTGACGATGGTCGCAGGGATGAAGAACGGGGAAATCCGCCCGGGACCGCCCTCCAGGAGCTTTTTGTGCTCGCGCTCGATCACCTCAAAGCCGCCGATGCCGCTGCCGATGTAGACACCGGTTCGCTCGGCCTCGTCCGGGCCCACTTTGAGCCCTGCGGCCGCAACCGCGAAGTCGGAGGCGGCAATGGCGAACTGGATGAACCGCCCCATTTTCTTGATGTCTTTTTTCTCGACATAAGAAGCGGGGTCGAAGTTCTTCACTTCCCCGGCAATGCGGCAGCTAAAATGAGTCGCGTCAAAAGACGTGATGGTTCCGATACCGCCGGTTCCCGCCTTGATCGCTTCCCAAGTGGCTTCCGTGCCCACTCCAACCGAAGTCACCAGTCCGACTCCGGTCACTACGACTCTACGTTGCAATATGGGAACTCCGTGACTTGGCGGCTACTTCTTCTTGGACTCGATGTAGTCCACCGCGTTCTTGACCGTCACGATCTTCTCGGCGTCCTCATCGGGAATGTCGAGGTCGAACGCTTCCTCGAACGCCATCACCAGCTCGACGATGTCGAGGGAATCGGCGCCAAGGTCATCGACGAAACTAGCCGTGGGGTCGACTTGGGCCTCATCCACGCCGAGCTGCTCGACGATGATTTGTTTGACCTTCTGCTCAACGGACATGCACCCTCCAGAATTCTTCCTGCAAACTCATTGATTCTACCCATGACGGGTAGGATGCTGCAAGTTTTCAAGAGTCGCAGAAAAAACCCACTTGCGCAAGGGCCCCTGTTTGCGAGACACTAGCAGGTTTTCCCGGCTAGGTTTTTGTTTCATGCGGGTCAGAATTCTATATCACGACCATTGCTTCGACGGAGCGGCCTCGGCGGCTTACTTCAGCCGCTTCCTGGAAGCCCGGTTCTATCCCGGCGCCGAATTCTGCTATACGGGCCTCGCGCACAAGGCTTCGCAGCTATTTGAGCCCGGCGATTTCGATGGCGATGTCAACGCCATTGTCGACTTCAAATACTCCACCGATCCGCGCCTGACCTGGTGGTTCGACCATCACCAAAGCGCCTTCCTGACGCCGGAAGACGCCGATCACTTCCGCCACGATACCAGCGGGAAAAAAATGTACGACCCCAGTTTCCGCTCCTGCACCATGTACATCGCGACGGTGGCGCGGGAGCGCTTCGGTTTCGCGGCCTCGGACTTGGAGGAACTGGTGGAGTGGGCCGACATCGTGGACGGAGCCCAGTACGCCTCGGCCGAGGAAGCCGTCAATCTGGTGGCGCCCGCCACGCGGCTCACGCTGGTGATCGAAGGCTCCCAGGGGTCCGAAACGGTGCAGAACATCATCCGCATGATGCGTCATCGCAAGCTGGCCGAGATCGCCTCCGACCCGCAGATCCGGGCCGTGTATGAGCCGCTGTACGAGCGGCACCTCCGCTCCATCGACATCATCCGCAAGCACGCGCACTCAAGCGATGGCGTGGTCTATTTCGACCTGGTGGGGCACGACCTGGAAGGCTACAACAAGTTCATCCCGTATTACCTGTTTCCGGATTCGACTTACACGGTCTCGGTCAGCACCTCCAGCTTCCGCACCAAGGTCTCGGTGGGTTCGAACCCGTGGGCGGCCAAGCCGATCAACTTCAACCTCGCCACCATCTGCGAACGTTATGGCGGGGGCGGGCACTCCAAAGTCGGCGCCATCAGCTTCGAGAAGGGAGCCGTCGAGGCCGCCCGCAAAGCGGCCGGAGAAATCGCCGCGGAACTGCGCACTTGATGTAGTGAGTGAAGCTGAGACGGCGGAATCTTCGTGAGTTGGCTCTTTTGCGCCTGCGAGAGGCCCGAGTCCTACTTGACAATCGCTGTTGGGAGGGCGCGTACTACCTGGCTGGCTACGCGGTGGAATGTGCCCTGAAAGCGTGCATCGCGAAATCGACGGAGCGATATGAGTTTCCCGACAAAGCTCGTGTGAACGCGAGCTATACGCACGATTTGGACAAGTTGCTCTACGTTGCCGGCTTGGACAAGGCGCTGAAGGAAGCGACCGGCCGTCAATTGGCTTCGAATTGGAAAGTGGTGCAACAATGGTCTGAGGATACCCGATACGAAAGGCGCGCGGAAGCGGATGCAAGGGCCTTTGTGCAAGCCGTTGGCGAACGGGAGGACGGCGTACTTCGATGGTTAGAGATTCGTTGGTAGGGCTGGATGTCGAAATGGGCCATCGCATCCTGGGCGTCCTGGACGCGGCCCGTTTTCCGGTTCCGGTCGCCCTCTGGATTCGACGGGGTGATGAAGACAAGTGGCGATTGCTGCTTGCCACGCCTCTTTATGATCGGCTTGGCCCGGGGAGAGCGTACCGTAAGCTTGTTGACACGCTCTGGGACACGGAACACGATTGGGTTCATTCTCCCGTTCAGCTCGATAGCACGCGAAAGCCGCTGATCCGGGCTCTGCGGCAAATCTTTGGTAAAACTGCCAGCGTCTCAGGAATGCGCTTCGGCGGACAGATGATTGGCAACACCTGGGTCGACGACGCCTACGTTTATCGCATCCGCTGAGCCGGCGTATTGTGCCGCGCGGCGCAAAGGTGTTACACATTTTAATTGGCCAAATTTAAACCCATCGGCGCGAAGAAGCCCAAATCCACAGCATCCAAGCAGGGTTTCATCCCCTGCCTGGTGATCCTGGCCCTGGGGTTCCTGCTCATCTCGCTTCTGATTTACGCCGTCATGAGATCCGGATAATGCGCATCGACCAACGTCAGCCCAATCAACTCCGCCCGCTTAAATTCACCACAGGATACCTGGTCACCGCGGAAGGATCCGTGCTGATCGAAGCCGGCAACACGCGTGTGCTGTGTGCCGCTTCGATCGAGGAGACCGTCCCGGCCTTCCTGCGCGGCTCCGGCAAGGGATGGGTTACCGCCGAATACTCCATGCTGCCGCGCGCCACCGCGACGCGCACGCCGCGAGAGATCTCCAAGGGCCGAGCCTCGGGAAGAACTATGGAGATCCAGCGCCTGATCGGCCGGTCCTTGCGCAGTGCGGTGGATCTGGGCGCTCTCGGGGAACGCAGCATCATCCTCGATTGCGACGTGCTCCAGGCCGATGGCGGCACGCGTTGCGCGGCCATCACCGGAGCCTGGGTCGCGCTCTCGATCGCGTTGCGCCAGTTGGTGAAATTCGGCGCGATTAAGAAGTCGCCGCTGCGCGACCATGTTGCCGCCGTCAGCGTCGGGGTCCTGGGCGGCGTGCCGCTGCTGGATCTGTGTTACCAGGAGGATTCGCAAGCCGAGGTCGACATGAACATCGTCATGACCGGTTCCGGCCGTTTTGTCGAGCTGCAGGCGACCGCGGAAAAAACGTCCTTCGACGATCCGCAGTTGGCTGCTTTGATCGCGCTTGGCCGCCAGGGCATCCAGGAGTTGATCGCCATGCAAAGGGCTTTTGAAGGGTGAGCAGCCGAAGGGTGATCGTTTATTGCGCCACGTCCAATCCCGGGAAGCTGCGCGAGTTCCAGCTAGCCGCGCCCGATTTCGACGTCCGCGCGCTGCCCTCCAAAATTCCGGCGCCGGAGGAGCACGGCCAGACTTTCGAGGAAAACGCGATCCTCAAGGCCGAATACTACGGCCGCTTTGCCGCCGGCTGCTCCGCTCGGGACTGCTATCTCTTTGCCGACGATTCCGGGCTGGAGGTCGACGCCTTAGGCGGAGCGCCGGGAGTCTACTCTGCTCGCTACGCGGGCCCGAAAGCGACGGATCGAGACAACAACGCCCTACTTCTCGAACGTTTGAAACATTCCAGCGCTTCTGATTCCACAAGCCGTACGGCCCGCTTCGTTTGCGTCATCGCGCTGGTGCGGGACGCCAAACTAGTGAAGACTTTCCGCGGAGCGGTGGAGGGCCGCATCCTCGATTCCGCCCAAGGCTCCGGCGGCTTCGGCTACGACCCGCTGTTCTATTACGAGCCTTTCGGCTGCACCTTCGGCCAGGCGCCCATCGAGGACAAGATGAAAGTCAGCCATCGCGCGCAGGCGCTGGAGAAGATGTTCGCCTTCCTCCGCACAGGCGACCCCGATTATTTTCAGTATTGGTTTGAGGGTGTCGTTTCGACGTGTGGCTTGATCGCCAGCGATGCGTTCTGGCGGGTTTGGGTTCTTGGCGACCGTGAGATTACGTCAATCCATTACCCAGGCGAGCTCTTCGAACAGATGTTGGGAGATCTCCACTTAAAGGATTTGTCGGCTGGATTCCGGTGCAGCCTCGAACGGGCGGGCGCGGCAAGGGTAGTGTCCGCCTTCGTAAAGGAACTCATCCGACTCGAGCAGATCACAAAGAGCCATGCAGAGCTTCGGGATCCCAAAGTTCTTCTCGATTCTGCCGAGTGGCGCGTGCTCCAAGCAGCGGCCCAGGGTGTGGTCGAAGTCCCATCGGCTCAACCATACCGGTCCAGCCGTTAGAAATTGTGCACCCTGCGACTCGCGCGGGTCACTTGCCTCCGAAATACCTCTTCCATTTCATAAACCCGATCTGGGTCTTGGCGTCGATGATCTTATAGGACCGGACCAGTTCGTCGATCTCCTTCGCGGTAAACCACTTCGTATCGATCCGCTCATCTTCCATGGGCGTCTGCTGGCCTGCGGTAAGATCGTGCGCCAGATAAATCGTCATCTTTTCCGCTAAAAACCCAGGGCTTGGAAAGAAAATCGCCAGCTTTTCCCACTTCTTTGCCCGATACCCGGTCTCCTCCGCCAGTTCGCGCTTGGCGGCCTGGAGCGGCGTCTCGCCCTCGTCCACCTTCCCGGCCGGAAGCTCCCACAAGTACTTGCCCACCGGGAGACGGTACTGGCGGACCAATAAAACCCGCTTCTTTTCGTCCACCGGCATCACTACAGCCGAGCCCGGATGCTGGACGATGGCGCGCTTGATCTCGAATCCGTCCGGATCCAGCGCATGATCCATGGTCACATGAAAAATCGGAGTGCGAATTAACTCTTCAGAGGAAATTGTTTTCATTTGGAGTGAATGGCGTGCGCGAATTTGTGTAACGGATACGTGTTCAGAATATCCGGAGCTTCCAGCCAGCCGCGCCGGGCCATGGAAACACCATAGCGCATGTTGGCCAGATGTTTGGGATGATGCGCGTCTGTGTTGACGGAAAATTTACAGCCCTTGGCCTTGGCGGCGCGAATCAGCGACGCCGTCAGATCCAGCCGCTCCGGACTGGCGTTGATCTCCAGGTATACGTTCTTCTTTGCCGCGGCTGAGGCGACCGCGTCGAAATCGAACGGAAACGGATCGCGATGCATCAGTTGCCGCCCGGTGGGATGGCCCAGCACCCGGATGTGCGGGCATTCCAGCGCGCGCAGCAGGCGGTCCGTCATCTCCGCGGCTTCCAGATTCATGTAGCTGTGCACGCTGCCGATCACCAGGTCCAGCTCGCCCAGCGCGTCGTCTTCCAAGTCCATCGCGCCGTCTTTGCGGATGTCGCACTCCACGCCCGAAAACACGCGCAGGCCCAGACCGCTCTGATCCATTTCCCGAACCCGGTGCGCAAACTCGATGGCGCGCTTCTCATCCATGCCATTGGCCATCGCCAGAGCCTTGGAATGATCCGTAATCGCGACATACTCATAACCCATCGCCCGCGCCGCTTGGGCCATTTCTTCGAGCGTGGCCCGGCCGTCGCTTTCGCGCGTATGCATGTGCAGATCGCCGCGAATCTGGCCGAGCTCCACCAGTTTTGGCAACTTCCCTGCCTCTGCCGCTTCAATCTCGCCCTGATTCTCGCGCAGCTCCGGAGGAATCCAGGCGAGCCCCAGAGCCTGGTAAATCTCCTCCTCGGTCTCACGCGCCACCGGCTCCTTGGTATCAATGCGCGCCAGCGCATACTCATTGAGCGTCAGCCCCATGCGCTGCGCGCGAGCCCGCAAAGCCACGCTGTGCTCCTTGCTCCCCGTGAAATACTGCAGGGCCGCGCCGTAGCTTTCCTTCGGGAGCGCGCGCAGGTCCACCTGCAGGCCTTCCAGACCAAACTTTACACTGGCCTTGTTCGCACCCTTGCCGAGCACCTCATGCACTTTAGGATGCGCCACAAAGTTTTCGAGCGCCTCCTCCGCGCCCGGACCAACCACCAGCAGGTCCAGATCGCCGACCGTCTCCTTGCCGCGCCGCAGGCTCCCCGCCGGCGTGACCTTTTCGACGCCCTCCACTTTCCCCAGGTACTCGGTCAGCTCATCGGCGACGCCTTGCGCGAAACTGAGCAGGAACCGTCCGGCGCGCTGCCGGTAGCCGGCAATCGAGCGCAGTACCTTTTCCTCCAGCTTCGCGCCCATGCGCGGCAGCTCCTGCAACTTGTGCTCCTGGCACAATTTCTCCAGACCGTCGATGGTCGAAACCCGGTAGACGTCCCAGATGGTGCGGATGCTCTTAGGCCCCAGACCCTGGATCTTCAGCAGTTCCAAGGCGGTCGGCGGATACTTCTCGAGCATTTCATCGCGCCGCTCGAAGCTGCCGCGTTTCTCGATCTCAGCCAGCGCCGACGCGATGCCTTTCCCGATGCCCGGAATATCGGTGACCTTTTTTTCGGGGTCCTTGAGGATGGCGGCCACCGATTCGGGATAACTCTCGATGGCCGAGGCAGCGTTGCGGTAGCTGCGGATGCTAAAAGAGTTTTCGCCCGCGATCTCCATCAGGTCCGCGGTTTCCGACAGCAAAACAGCGATTTCACGATTTTCCATTCAGTTTTTGAGTTTAGCTTTTGAGATTCGCGGCGGGACGGTCCTCCGGCAGCCTGACGCCGTGAGGCTCCACGTGCACCAGCACATCCGCCACCCAATCCAGGTCGGTCTTTACGCGAAGCTGCACCTGGTGCGCGATCAGGTGCGAGTCCAGCACGGTCATGTAGGGATCCACTTCCAGGTGCAGATCGACGTGGTAACGCAGCCCGGTCTTGCGGGCGAAGCACTTCTCGATGGCCAGCGCGCCGGGCACGCGCAGGGCGGCCGCGCGGATCTGCTGGAGGTGCGCGTCATCCGGCATCTGATCGGTCAACTGCAGCGCCGTTTCCCGCACGACCCTCACGCCCAGAAAAATCACAATGATCCCGATGACAAACCCTCCGTCGTGATCAGCGGCGCGCATGCCCGGAATCAGCACCGCTACCAGCACCGCCGCCAGCGCCACGCATCCTGAAATCAGATCTACCACGTCGTGCCATGCGTCCGCAGTCAAAGCCGCACTTCCCGTGCGTCTGCCCACCCGCATCTTTACCGCTGCCAGCGCACCGTGGACGACGATGGAAAGTCCCGAGGCCCATGCCGCGAACAACTCCGGGACGTGCTGATCCTGCCGGTGCTCTACCGATCCGAAACAGATCGCAGCTCCCACGGCAGCCAGCAGAGTGCCCATGGCCAGGCCGCCCAGAATCTCGAATCGTCCGTGGCCGTAAGGATGGTCGCGATCGGCCGGTTTGGAGGCGATCCATAATCCCAGCCAGACCAGCCCGGAAGTGACCACGTCCGCGCCGGATTCCATTCCATCCGAAACCACGGCCACCGAACTCGCCGCCAGCCCCACCGCGATCTTCAAAGCAGCAAGCGTCGCGCTAGCTGCCATTCCAGCCATGGCAACCCGCGCGGCGAGGCGTTCCCAAGCTGCCTCTTGCGAGGTGGGCATAGTTTGAGGTTACACGAATCGTTCGAGGTTGCAGAATCCTGGTTTGCTCGAATCCTGGACCCGCTCCGGAGCGTCCAATAAGCGAGCCTTCAATCATCGTGCCCCAAGTCGCCAATCTAGCGGCGTTCGCCTTTCGAGCAGCGCCCATGTTTTTCCGCCGCGTTTCCGAGGACTTGAAACGCCCCATCGAGCGCGCGTCACGTGCTCCTGATATTGCTGCTTGGCCCATTTCAGGACTTCACGCCACCTGGATCGGACACAGCACGGTTGCCATCAGCGTCGAGGGATTTCTGATTGTCACGGACCCCGTCTTCAGTTCGCGGATTGGCCTGAACTTCGGACCGTTGACGCTGGGGATCAAGCGCCTGGTGGAGCCCGCGGTGGCCCTCCCGAATCTGCCGGCGCCCGATCTCATTCTTCTCTCCCACGCCCATATGGATCACTTCGATCTTCCCAGCCTGAGGAAGCTGGAACGCCGCGCGACGGCGGTGGTAACCGCGGCCAACACACGCGACCTCCTGCGCGAGAACCACTATGGACAGGTGAAGGAGCTGCGCTGGAACGAATCCACGCAGGTGGGCCCCGCAACCATCCGCGCCTTCGAAGTCCGGCATTGGGGCGCGCGCATGCAGAGCGACACGCATCGCGGCTACAACGGTTACCTGATCGAAATCGGACGCTACCGGATTTTGTTCGGCGGTGATACGGCCTACACCGATTCCTTCCGCCCGCTACGTTCGTCCAAGCCGATTGACCTGGCGATCATGCCGATCGGAGCTTACGATCCCTGGATTCGCGCTCACTGCAATCCGGAACAGGCCCTCACCATGGCCAACGACGCCGGAGCCGAGCTCATCCTTCCCGTCCATCACCGGACGTTCCAACTGAGCCGTGAGCCCAAGCAGGAGCCTCTGGAGCGCCTGCTTGCAGCCGCGAGCCCCGCCGAAGACCGCGTCTGCCTGCGAGACATCGGCCAGGAGTTGCACACCAGTTGAAGCCGTCTGCGGCGAATGCCGCTTGGGCTAGGCCGTCGGCGCACATGCAGGGTGGCCGCAGTTGCAGATGATGTCGGCCGTTTTCGCTTCGCCCTCGCAATAAGCGCTACAGTATTTGCTCCCGGGCCGCGCTTGGCACTGGCATGCCGGGTGCGCGCACTTCTCGTGTTTGTCCATGGACGCTTTCCTCCCCGATTGGAAGAGCACCCAGACCGCGCTTCTGTTACGCGATCGCCCTCCCAACCGTACAATTGTACAATCGTTGTATATGGAGCTGGCGATTCAGATTCAGGTGGAGGAGCTTCCCGAGGGGCTGTTCCTGGCGACTTCTGATGAGCTTCCCGGCTTGGTGGCGCAGGGCCGCACGGTTGCCGAGACTCTGGAGATCGCCCGCGACGTCGCCCGCAAATTGATCGAGGCGAGACGTGAGCGAGAAGGTGACGTGGCCCTACCGACTACGCATCACCGGCGGGACTATACCATCGTCGTTGCCGCCTAGATGGGCCGCCTGGCGGGTTTCCGTTACCGGGAGATAGTGCAAAGGCTCAAGACGCACGGCTTTCGGTTCGATCGTCAGGCCGCCGGCAGCCACGAAATCTGGTTTAACTCCGAAACGAAACGCTACACGACCATCCCGAACCACCCTGCGACATGCCGGAGGGGACGCTCCGCGCGATCCTGAAGCAGGCGGGAGTCGAGCCGGAGGATTTCTTGAGCGCCAGATAACGGGCCACCGCGCCCCGGCCGTTAGCGCAAGCGTCGCAGTCGCGTGGCCGGTCAGCACCAGCACGGTAACGGAATCACGCGCGACCGCCCCAATGACCACGCTGTCTCCAACGCTCCGCTCGCGTCGAACCAGACGCTTTCCGTCGGGCGCGAATTCTTCCTTAGTCTGATACGCTTCGCCCAAATCGGTCGCTCAGATATCCAGTTCTTCGACTGAGACGCTACCGCGTCGGCCCTTCGACTGCATCCGCCAAGCCCGCCCTCGACATCTGCGCGTGAGCATCCCAGCCCGCCGGCGGTCTCAGCGCGACGCTGAACCAAGGCGTGCCCTTCGCAATCCACGCCAGTCGCAGTTCGCTGTGGCTCCGTTTTCGATCATGGTAGCCGAATTCAGTGCCACAGCAGGAGCAAATATTGTGATCCGCGGGAGGAAAGGGCATCTGGTCGAATCCGCACACGGGGCACGAGTATTTCATGCTTTGCCTTCTTCCGCCAGATAGTAGGCCAGATTGGCCAGCTCACCGAACTCGCGAGCACCCACGGGCGCCGGCACCCCGAGGAATTCGTCCGCGAAAGCCTCGTACTCCGCTTCGCTCGGATTACGGAGCCTCGCGCCGTGACTTTGGAAGTGGTCAGATCGATGCAACGGCGACCTGAACCCGCGGGTATACCGCGTGGACATGGATCTTGTGACGGAGCGCTTCTACACGCCCACCATCGATCTCTCGGCGTACGTCCGCCCCACGTAGTCGTTCAAAATCCCGATAAAC